>JAAYKX010000229.1 GCA_012522155.1 Bacteroidales bacterium | reverse complement strand
CCGTTTACCAGGCTCCATCCCCATCCGCGCATGGCATCACGGTTGGTCAGGGCAAAACCAATATCGGAGATCCCGCTGATAAAAAACATTATTATAAACACATAGATCATGGCAGTCAGGGTTTCAACAGGAGTTACCAGCGCCCATACGGCCAGGATCAATGCCAGGATTCCCACAAGAAGAGAAATCCACCAATGTTTAACTTTTCGTTTGAGTTTTTTTAATAATTCTTCCATAGTTATGGTTTTTTTAAGATAATTATATGCATGCGAATAATTCCCTGACCCTGTGTCAGAAAAACTTAGACTATAAAAAATCCCTGTTTTGCGGGTTATAACAAATATACTCAATAGTAACAATAAATAATTCCCCGGCGTATCAATTTCTCCCGAAATCAAATGTCACCACCACACAGCACCGTTATGGCATGCCGGTGAATATTTTTGAACCAGCAGCAGAATTCCTTCCCCAAAACTATTCTTTACAACTTTTACTTTTTCAGTGTTTCGCATACCGGCATTGCTGACAAGAATCTTTTCACTAACTTAAAAACCTGATTTGAAAATGAAATTTAATTTACTCCGCCATGAAAACATTCTTTAGGAAACCACTGGTTTTAACAGCCTTTTTGTTTGCAGCACTGGTCTCTGTCACAGGACAGAACCTGTCGGATTTCAGGACAGAGCCCTCAGGGGAAGAGGGAAGATCATCCCTTATCAGCACCAACAGGTTTAACGGCTACACCAATCACTGGCAGAATTATTATTACAAATGGCACAGATATGGTAATATGTTCAAACTGGCCCTGCCGGAAACGGAACTTGCAATACTGCAGAGCAAAATTGACATTGCCGAAGATATGGGCATACCCGGATTGCTGATGCAGGAGGGCTTTATTTCCGCATTGTTCGGGGAAGCATACAGTACTGTTGAGGATCCCTCACCGGAAGAACTGGAAAAGCTGGTCCGGCAGGAAGGAAACATCCTGGTCATCACCGATCCATCCGGACCCGCAGGACGCATACTGGAAGAAAAAGCTGATGGCATGTTCAGATGGGCGGAACAGATGAACAGCTACCAGCTCGATGATATTGATCTTGAAGTGGTGAAAGCTTTCTTTCTTAAAAGGGGAAACAGCCGTCTTTTTGTAATATCATCCGGCTCAGCTGAAAAGAAAAAGCAGCTCCTGTCCCTGATAAACAGAGCTTCCACCTTTGCGGAATCCTACAAAATGTATAAAGGCTGGCACGGAATCAATACAACATTGTATTTAGTAACCTGTTCTCCGGGCCATCCGCTGGAACTGATCGGAAAAGGAATGAACGAAGGCAATTCATGGTTCATTTTTGACGGTTACATAGCTCCTTACGGCAAGGAAAAACTTGAAGACTGGGTAAAGGAAGTGGATCTGCCCGTGGTGGCAAATACAGGTTATTCACCCGTCTTCGGATGTAGTGACTATGAAGGCCTTCAGGTTCAAAACTATATGGCATCCAGGCAGTACCTGATTGATTATGCACATTCGAAGGGGGGTTATGCCTTCCGCGAGGTTTTTGATCCCGCTGCTGACAAGTTCAGATATGACGGATATTTCGTGCATCCCGGAAACAAGGAACAGATAGACAATGAGAATGTACCTTTTATACTCAAATCGGGCAACCTGAGCGACAACCTCACATCATCCATGGTATTGTTTATTGAAAAGGACAGGCCGCTGAGCAATGAGTCGATTTGGGACGCGATCATGAACAGGCGGGCAGTGGCCGTACTGGAGAAAGCAAACATGATGGGACCCGCAGAATACAGGAATGTCCTGGGACTGCTTTATCTCGACAGGATATACCTGGAGGAGTATTTTGGTGACAATCTGGATATAACTGCCGAAGTTGATGGATACAACCTCATTGTTACCATGAGGAACTATTCTTCTCTTCCGGTGACAGGGAACCTTGAGATCGTCACCTCAGACAGGCTGGAGGCCGGCAACAGGCTGAAGGAAAACATCAGTCTGCCGGTTAATAAAGAAAGACAGTTCACTATTCCCCTGCAGCCCCTCAGGGAAGCCATGGGAAACACCAATCCCGTAGCTGTTCATTTCAGATATGGAAACAGAACAAAAAGCACGGTGACCCTGCTTGACATGCCTCCGGCAATCTCGGTAAACCAGCTGCTGTATGGTCATTCTCCGGAAGTTCATTTCCCGGTTACTGTTCACAACTTTTCCGAAAATAAACCCTTTCCCGTGGAAATAAGTGTCTTCAGAAAAGACAACACCCGGAAAGCTGTTTTCAGGCAGTCAAAGATGTGTGAAGCAGCAAAAGCCGAATTCGCGACCTGTGATTTTAACCTGCGCCTGGGTCCCGGTGATTATATTGTCCGGACAAATACTCTGGGTATGACTGCGGAAAGCCAGCTGGGTGTCGGCAGGGCACAAGGAAAAACCTTTGTCTATGAGATTGACCTGAACAGCGATGGCATACCGGAGTACCGCATGGAAAACGATTCTGTAAGGATCACACTTCTCCGGACCGGAGCACGGGTAATTGAGTATATCGTTAAAAGCAGGAATGATAACGTACTGTTCAGAATATGGCCTCAGAAAAATAACCGGCACGACGCTCCCTACAGAATGAGGGGCTATTATCCCTACGGGGGATTCGAAGACTTCCTGGGACAGGCAAGCATGGAGACACACAGGATTTATGATGCGAAAATTATTCAGAAGGAAGGAGATTATGTTCAGGTGGAAATGGAAACCGATTATTATGGGAATCATCTGAAAAAGATATTTACCCTCTACGGCAATTCTCCCCTGCTGGAAGTAAGGTTTGAATTGAAATTCAAAAACACGGAAGCCAATATGCTGGGACCGCAGCCCATCCTTGAACTTGGCAAAACACACGGTCCCGAAGATGTGTTCATGATCCCTGCAAAAGAGGGATTGCAGGAATACAGGATGCTGCCGGAACAAAAATACGGCTGGACATTTGATCTGAAAGAAGGATGGAATGCCGGATATGACACCATGGAAGATATTGCCTTTGCGGGAGCATTTCCGGTAACACAACCGCTCTTCCTTCATATGTACTTCTGCACCCCGGGTGATATTCTTCCTCCCAGTCAGGGCAACATCGAAGCACCTCATTACTATGTTGAATTTCAGCCATGGATACGGATTCCGATGAACACGGTAATGTATTTTACATATTACCTGTGGGGAAGCGGAGGGCCATGGGAAAATGCCGTTGAAGAACTGAGAAAAAGAAATCTGATAACTGTAAGATAAAAATGTCTGCCTTGTCATGGCGGTATAAAGCTGCCTTGCCATGTGGTGGTAAAATTGCCTGCCATGCCATGGCGGTAAAAAGCTGCCTTGCCATGTGGTGGTAAAATTGCCTGCCATGCCATGGCGGTAAAAAGCTGCCTTGCCATGTGGCGGTAAAAAGCTGCCTTCAGCGCCAGTATGTAAGCGGAAAAGTAAAAGTTATGCTATTTTTGCGGCTTACATCTTCCGGCATGAAGACAGACAGAAAAGAGGCGTGGGCATATATCGGACTTTTTCTGATGACACTGATCATCGGTTTCTCCTTTATCTTTGTAAAGATTGCCCTGCGGCATGCTTCTGCCACTGATCTGCTGGCCCACCGTTTCACGGCAGCCACTGCCGGACTGTTTCTCTATTATGTTTTATACAGGAGAAAACGGCCGGCCATAGAACGGAAAAATATACCAGGCCTCCTGTTACTGTCGTTTTTCTACCCGCTGATGCTTTTTGCTTTTCAGACACTGGGACTGAAATATACATCCGCTTCCGAAGCCGGTATCCTTTCAGCAATCACACCGGTGATCACCGTTATTCTTGCATTGTTCATACTCAAAGAAAAGAACAGCTTTCTGCAAAACGTTTGCGTGTTGCTGTCTGTTGCCGGTGTAACCTATATCATGTACAGGAACGGATTGAATACGGTAAGCAGTGAAAGCATGAAGGGCAACCTGCTCATCCTTTTGTCAGTGCTGTCAATAGCATTTTATTATGTACTGGGAAGAAAAGCCAACAGGCTGCATAACTCCATGGACATCACCTTCTTCATGAGTTTCACCGCCTGTATCGTATTTAACCTGGCAGCAGTAGCCATACATCTGAAATCAGGCACTCTTTCACATTATTTCGAGGCATTCAGGAATCCGGGATTCCTCTGGCCGGTACTCTACCTGGGAATACTCTCAACATTCCTGACTTCTTTCCTTGGAAACAATGCCCTCTCGGTGATACCCGCAGCACAGGTATCGATATTCAACAACTTCAGCCCGGTGATATCCGTCTTTGCCGGAGTCCTGTTCCTGAACGAAACCCTGCATTCCTGGCACTTTGTGGGAGGGGTGCTGGTGCTGGCCGGAATTATCGGTGTAAATGTGTTCCGGAAATAAACATTCCGGTCCAGGAGAACTGCAGGGGCTGTTCAGAAAACTCTTCAGGCAAACTTCGAGGCTATTTCATCTGCCAGTCTTTCAACAGACTTAAGATCATCCTCTTTGGGATATCCCTTTACAAGGACAGGTTCAATCAGTTCTGCCTTGATATTCGGAATCATTTCAGTTATTCTTTCAATTGCCTTTCCTCCCCACCCGTAGGAAGCCAGAACGGATACATATTTCGTCTTTGGCTTAAGCATGTTGGCCAGCCTCACTGCATATGAGACCAATGGATGGGGATCGGCCTGAAGTGTCGGCGTTCCTGCCACAATGGCAGCAGCATCCACAAGACTTATTGCCAGCTTGCCGATATCTGTCACGGTAAGGTCAAATTTAAAAGCCTGCACCCCCCTGTGTTCAAGAGCAGAAACAAAATGATCCACCATTTTTTCAACACTGCCGTGCATTGATATATAAGGTATCACCACGGTATTTTTCGTTTCATCTGATATCCAGTCACGGTAGGCGTCCACAATAAATTCCGGCTTATCATACATCGGACCATGGCTTGGAGCAATAATGTCAATATCGAGCTCCTCGACCTTTGATATGTTCTTTTTAATAAAATTCCTGAACGGCATCATGATTTCAGCATAATATCTTTTTGCTGCCTCGTATACCTGACATTCATCCGAAACATACATATCCGTGGTTGCCAGATGCGATCCGAACAGATCACAGGTAAAAAGAATCTTGTCTTCCTTTAAATAGGCCAGCATTGTCTCGGGCCAGTGCACCCAGGGAAAATAAATGAATTTCAGGGTCTTGTCACCCAAAGAAAGCTCTTCACCATCTTCAGCAGTAGTGATCTTTTCTTCAGGAAGGGATAAATGACTTATAAGAAGATCTTTTCCTTTTGAAGATGTAATCACTTTTGCGTCCGGATATTTTTCTAGCACGAGTGGTATGCAACCCGAATGATCCTGTTCTGAATGAAGTGATACAATGAAATCAAGCTTTTCCACATCTTCCAGAAAAGCGGACAATGTATCAGCCATTGCGGGATCAACGGTGTCGATCAATACTGTTTTGTCACTTCCCCTGATAAGGTATGCATTGTAACTTGTCCCATCGGGAAGGGGAATGAGTGAATCAAACAAACGTCTGTTCCAGTCAGTGGCGTTCAGAAAGAACACATTATCCTTAATTTTTCTTGCCATAATAATTTTCTCCTTGTTTTATTTGTTGTTATTTTTTTATGCTGCAACCGGTTGTATTATAGCCTGCCCTGCCTTAACCAACTCCATTGCAACTGACTTTGCTGCAAGCGGCGTTGTGGGAACCGATCCTTTTGTAAGCGGTTCTGCTCTGCAATTGCCGGAAGCAGGCAGTATTGGCCGTTGCACCGTTACGATTACAGATCTGCCAAAATTAAACAATTAATGTTTACCGGACCAGTAAATCTGTCTGAGAGTCTGAGCGGAAAGATCAACCACGAAAAAATCAGTTCAGGAAATCAAAAATTGTCAGCTCTGGCGCAGTAATTCAGCATCTCTTTTAAAAATGAAAAATATTTCTTATCCTTGTTCGAATAAAAATTTGGTATGGTTTTAGAGGTAAAACTTTATACTAACTCTTCAAAATGAATAATATAAATAATAAAATATATAATCAATATGAATAAAATCAACAGAAGAAAATTCCTTGAGAAAGCTATTCTATACAATGGTTCCATTGTTTTTGGGGCATCCTGGTTCACATCAGGCTTTAACTATTTGTTCCCTCAGTCGGCTTCTGACTATTATCTGCCCATTCAGCCGGACAATCCGTCTATTGCCAGATATGAAAAGAACTGCAAGGGATGCCGCGAATGTATTCCGGTGTGCAGAGATGTTCAAAAAGTATACGGAACATACAATTCTTCCAAAACCCACCATGTCTGTATTAATTGCGGTGCCTGCCTGAGACACTGTAAATACGGGGCCATGTCGGAGAAGTATAACTGGGAGGATGTTCTGGCGGCCATAGATGATCCGTCAAAAATTGTTATTGCATCCATTTCACCCGCCGTACCTGCAGGTATCGGAGATTACTTCGAAATGCCCGCCGGCTCCTATTTGTCGGGAAATATCATCAGTGCATGCCGCAGTATCGGATTTGACTATGTCCTTGACACCAACTTCAGCGCCGATCTGACAATCATGGAAGAAGCCCATGAACTGCAGAAACGCATTGAAGAGAAGGCCAACATGCCGCAATTTACCAGTTGCTGTCCTGCCTGGGTCAAATATGTTGAAATGTATTATCCTTCACTTATAAATCACCTGTCCACTACAAAAAGTCCGATAGGAATGCAGGGTACACTGGTTAAAACATATTTTGCGCAGAAAAACGAACTTGACCCCGAGAATATCATACACGTTGCCATCGCTCCCTGTACTGCAAAGAAATATGAAATCACACGCGAAGAACTGGGAATAAACGGAATGCCAAGCACTGATTTTGTTCTTACAACCAATGAACTGGCAATGATGGTAAAATCACGCGATGTCGATCTGTCATCAGCGGATGGCACCTTTGATCCCTTAATGGGAACAGCATCCGGGGGAGGAAAGCTGTTTGGCAATACCGGAGGTGTAATGACTGCAGCAATAAGGACAGCACATTTTAATATTACAGGTAAGAATCCTTCAGGCGACCTTATAGAACTAAAAGATGTTCAGGGACTTAGCGGAATGAAAAGTGCAGAGGTCAACATAGACGGTACAACTGTTAAAGTCGGGGTATGCTATGAAATGAGAAATGCCCAGCCCCTTCTGGAACAGATAATTGCCGGCACATGTGATTATGACTTCATTGAAGTCATGGCATGTGCAGGAGGATGTGTGGGTGGAGCCGGACAGCCGGCATTAACTCCGGAAATTCTAGCCAGTCGTATAAAAGCTCTTGAGTCTGCAGATAGTCAGGCGACAACCCGTTTCTGCCACGAAAATCCTGAGATTAAGGCTATCTACAAGGAGTTTCTTGGAGAACCCGGAGGACCTGTTGCAGAACAATATCTTCACACAGAATATTTTGACAAATCAAGCCTGCTTGAACCGGCCATGGCGGAAAACCGTCTCGCAGCTGTTGTTTAGTATGACTATTTTCTGAAAAATACTTCATGGATGATACCGTCGCATCAGAATTTTCCCGGTGCGGCGGTTCTTTTTTTCCGGAGTATCCCGTGGCCGGCTATTTCAGGGTCATAACCACTGATGGCGGCAGCTTCATCCTGAAGCATGAAACCGTAAATGATGTATGGTACCTTGTCAGGAAAAAATCCTGACGGATCGGCCATCACGTATTGTTTCTGCTGAGCCCGGGATAAATAGTCCTGACCTCTGGAAAATCCGGATATACCATTGAATTTTTCGCCGGGATTTCTTAACTTTTTCATTGTAATAACACCCGGTAAATTGAGAAAGCCATGCAAAATCGTCGCAGATTCATCAGGAACAGCCTGTTGACTGTCGCAGGTGCCGGTTTATCAGCCGGAATAAGCAGGACCCTGCAGAACCTGCCTGAAACTGGTGGCAGATCAATCATCCGTACTATGGGAAAAACAAACATCAGTCTGCCGGTTGTCAGTATGGGAACCAGCAGCACATCCAATCCGGCTCTTATAAAAGCTGCTCTTGACAATGGCATAAAACTGTTTGCCACCGCTGCAGCATACCAGGAGGGTAACAATGAAAAAATGCTTGGAGAGGTTTTTAAGGATATTCCAAGAGACTCCTTTCTTGTTCTTACAAACTCCTTTGATATACAATGGATAGACACTCCCACAGGCATACTGAAGCCCGGCTTCCGGCAGGATGAACTGTTGAAACGGGCGAGATCCAGTCTGAAAAGGCTTGGAGTTGAATACCTTGATTTCTTTACCCAGCCCTTTGCTGCCAGACGGGAATCAGTTATTCATGACCAGGCCCTGAGGGCTATGGAAACACTGAAACATGAGGGAATAACCAGGTTCACGGGTATAGCCACTCACCGGCATGAACCTGAAGCTATAAGGGCTGCAGCAGATTCCGGCGTTCATGATTTTATTATGACAAGCTATAATTTCATGAAAGAGAACAGGGAAGAGCTCGGAGAAGCAATACAGTATGCTGCTGATGCCGGACTGGGTATTATCGCAATGAAAACAATGGCAGGGGCATATTTCGACAAGGAAAGAACCAGGCCTGTTAATACCCGTGCAGCCCTTAAATGGGTGATTCAAAACAACAATATACATACAACAGTGCCCGACTGTACGAGCTTTGACCAGCTTTCGCAGAATATCGGGACAATGGCAGAACCCGGACTTACTGACGGGGAATGGGAAGACCTTTATCCATCATCAGGACAACACTATTCGGAAATATTCTGTCAGCAGTGCGGGATATGCCTGCAGGATTGTCCTTATAATGTGGACATTCCGACATTAATGCGCAGTTATATGTATGCATACGGTTATCATAATATGACACTGGCTAAAACCACGCTGACCGCAGCCGGACTGGCAGGCAATCCCTGTTCAGGCTGTACGGCCTGCCTGGCAAATTGCAGAATGGGTAATGATATCCGGAAAAAGATATACGATGTTACAGGAATACCTGAAATATCCGAAGGCGATACAAAAGATGGCAATTATTTAAGTTACAACAACAGCCCGGATAAATAACCACTACTTTTTCTGCCAAAAAAAAATGGAATCTTTTTCATCTGATTGAAAATTCTCTTCTGGAATGTAATCTTAAATCAATTTGTTTAAACCGATATGACACAAATACGCATTTTTTTGTGATAATAATCTTTTATTGTTAAAAAAAAGTTCTACACTATGACCTACTTTAAGTACTTTTGAATCATGTTCTATAGAAGAAAAATACTACTTGGCTTACTTCAGATATTTGACAGTGAACTTGATAAATTAAGTCTCCAAAAGCTCTTAATGCTTTTCTCCAAAACCCAGACCAAACCTGATTTTGACTTCGTGCCTTATAAATTTGGCTGTTTTTCCTTTCAGGCAAATGCCGATATGTCGACCATGGTAAAGTATGGGCAGGTGAGTGAAAATGACAAGAAGTGGCTAAAAACAGATGGAGAAGACTATTTATCTCTGTTAAAGGAAAATGATAAGAAGGCACTTGTTAAACTTAAAAGTTTATATTCCGGAAAATCCAAAGAAGACTTAATCCGTTATACATACATCGAGTACCCCTATTATGCCATAAATAGTACCATCGCAAAAAAATTATTGAATGCCAATGAATATTTTGCCGTTGAATCTGCCAAACCTTCGTTTGTAAGCACAGTACTGTTTACTATCGGTTATGAGGGAATAAAACTTGAAAATTATCTGAACAAGCTAATTCTTAATGGAGTTAAACTGTTATGTGATGTCCGAAAGAACTCACTGAGTATGAAATATGGCTTCAGTAAATCACAATTAAAAAATGCTTGTGAAGGTGTTGGAATAAAATATGAACATATTCCTGATTTGGGTATTGATTCAAACAGGCGACAGGAACTTAAAACACAATCAGACTATGACAAGTTGTTCAAACAATATAAAAGAGAAACACTGACTAGTACTCATTTCCAGCAAGAACATATACTTGAGCTGCTGAAAAAATATAATCGTATTGCTCTGACCTGCTTCGAAGCAAATATATGTCAATGCCACCGCAAATACCTGGCTGAAGCAGTGACCTTGTTACCAGGATTTGATTATGAATTGAAACACATTTGATATGGCATTGACAAAAATTCTAATTACTGTTAAAACTTATCCAAGCATATCGAAAAAGTATGAAGAACTTGTATGTACTGCCGGATTCCTTGAAGATGAGAATTGGATAAGACTTTATCCTATACAATTTCGTAAAAAACCCTATGCAGAACAGTATAAAAAGTACCAGTGGATTGAACTTGATATCGTAAAGAATACCAGTGATTTCAGATCTGAAAGCTTTCGTCCGTTTTCACTTGATACACCGATTGAGATTATTGGAGAAATTCCCCCGGATGGTAATACTTGGGCAGAAAGACGAAAAATTGTCTTTAAAAAGGTTTATACCAGTCTTGCTACCTTGATTACCGAAGCAAAAGATAAATCTATCTGTACGTCCCTTGCGGTTTTTAAACCAACCAGAGTCATCGATTTCGTCTGGGAAGAAGAAAAAGAAAGGGAATGGTCAAAAGAAAAGCTTGTGCAATTTTCTCAGCTTAACTTATTTGATTCTAAATTTCAAGTCGTCAGAAAGCTTCCATATAAATTTTCATTCATTTTCGAGGATGATTCTGGTCAGCGCAGCAAACTTATGATAGAAGATTGGGAGACAGGAGAGTTATTTTGGAACTGCTTATATCGAAAAGGGGGAGATGAAAAACTGGCATGTGCTGATGTAAGGAAAAAATATTTTGATGATTTTGCCCAAACGAAGGATTTACATTTCTTTTTGGGAACAACCCAGCTACATCACTACATTGCCCCGAATCCTTTTATCATTATTGGTACGTTCCATCCAAAAAAAATAGTGCAGTACGATTTATTTAATCAATTACCAGAATAAATTTCCTATCACTTTTTCTACTATAAAGAAAAATGCCGCTGTAATTTCGTTATTTACAACGGCATTCTGTCTTAATCTGTCGGGGTGAGAAGACTCGAACTTCCGACCTCTACGTCCCGAACGTAGCGCGCTAACCAACTGTGCTACACCCCGCTTATACAAAAAACCATTTTTACATGGTCTTCCGTTTCCGGCACAAAAATAAGTATTTTTTACAAAGTAAAGAAATGACCATGGAATCCAGACCTCAATGAAATAACTTAATGTAACCGGCAAATAATGGAAATTTCCGTTTACACTTATCTCCAAACAATGAAAAGATGAGAAAAATTACTTCTCTTTCTGATTACAGTAAGAGAAAAATATTGATTCTTCCGGATTTAGCCCTACCCGGAATATGTCTTTTCTGCGTTTTTTATTACTTTCGGCCGGATACTTAAATAAAAACCCTAAAACCATGAAAAAGATACTCACCTTTATTCTTCTTCTTATCCTTACAGGAAGATTTTTTCAGTCATCAGGCCAGCTGTCCTGCAATAAATGGAAAATTTCAGATCCGGCAAGCCTGATTCTTCCGGTTTTTTCCGACAAATCATCAGTCGACGGCAAGGAATTTGACCGGGCCGCCCTTCTTGAATCTGCCCTGCCCGCCACTGATGAAATCACATCATGGAGGGAACTTGACTCAGGCAATAACACTGTTATACCCGGAGTAAAAGGCAAGGATCAGCTGGTACAGCTGGCCGGTTTTCTCAAGACTGACCGCTGGACAAAGGCAAGTATGACAATAACCACCAATGCCCTTTTCGAACTTTACCTCAACGGCAAAAGGATAAAATCCCAGGGCAGCGCATCCGATAAGCCCGTAAAAATTGATATGACCGTTGACAACGGTATTCATCAGCTGTTGATAAAACTGCTGACAACAAAGGATTCTCTTCTTCTTTCTGCTGAAATAGCAGCTTCCGGAAAAGATTCAAAGGCGGTACTGGAGTGGAGCAGCATTCCCCGGCGCAACCTGTCGATAAATGATATCCTTGAAGGTGAAACGGTATCCGGTGCAAGCCTCTCCCCTTCCGGGAAATATCTCCTGATCAATATATCGGAAATATTGCCCGGCAGCGGCAGGACGCAGCAACATTCACGCATCTATGATACGGAACTGAAAAAGAATATCATTGTCCTGCGTAACACGGCTATCCGTGCCAGCTGGCTTCCTTCCTCCGACCGGCTGTACTACCAGGTTGCAAAAGAGAATTATTCAGACATTTACATATATGACATACAAAATGGTGAAGAAAGGCTTGTAGCCACAGGACTGAAATCACCCGCCAGGATAAGCTGGTCACCCGATGAAAGTTATTTCATTTTTTCAATTATTGCAGAGGCAGCCAAAACAGGCGATCTGAAACGTGTTTTCAACAATGAGGACCGTATACCGAACAGCCGCAACCGCTATCATCTCTTCCATTACAATCTGAATACCGGACTGGCACAACAGCTGACCACAGGAAACCTGTCGGCATCCTTACAAGATATCAAAGCCGACGGTTCCGCAATTCTTTTCTCCGTTTCCAAAACAGATTATTCTGATGTACCCTTTTCAAAACAGGACCTGTATGAAATGAATATCCGCAGCCTGAAACCTGATACCATCTGGAAAGACAAGCTTTACGGAGGCTATTGCCAGTATTCGCCCGACGGAACACAACTGCTTGTATCCGGCGGACCCGAAACGTTCGGCAGTATTGGTGTTAAAGTGAGTGAAGGAAGAATACCCAACAGCAGTGACACTCAGCTTTTCCTCTATGACCTGAAAAGTAAAAAGGCTGAAAGTCTGACCCTTGATTTTGATCCCGCAGTAAACAGGGCATACTGGTCAAAAGATGGTACGGTATACCTGACAGCCGTTGAACGTGACTATGTAAATCTCTACCGCCTGGACATGAAAAAGCGGAACTTCAGCAGGATTGATCTCCCGGTTGATGTAGCCGGAACGGTTGACTATGCTTCAAAAAAGGCGCTGGCTGTCTATGACGGAAGCAGTATCAGCACGCCGCAAAGACTGTATCTGCTGAATCTCCGGACAGGGAAATCAAGCCTGCTGATGGATCCGAAAGAGAAACAGATGAAAGAAGTGACTTTCGGCAATTCCGAAGAATGGAATTTTACAAATAAAAACGGGACAACCATTTACGGACGTATTTATTATCCCCTGGATTATGATCCCTCAAAAAAATATCCGGTCATTGTAAATTTCTACGGAGGCACCCTGCCCACAGACAGATCCTTTGGCGGCCGTTATCCCAAGAACACCTGGGCTGCACGAGGCTATATTGTTTATGTACTTCAGCCCGGTGGAGCAACCGGCTTCGGGCAGGATTTCTCGGCTCTGCATGTCAATGGCTGGGGCCGTGAAGCCATTGATGATATCATCGAGGGTACCAAAAAGTTCCTCAGTGCCCATCCTTCAGCCGATGTCGGAAATGTCGGCTGCGTAGGTGCTTCATACGGAGGCTTCACCACCATGATGCTCCAGACCAGAACCGATATCTTCAAAACGGCAATTGCCCACGCAGGTATAAGCGATATCACAAGTTACTGGGGCGAAGGTTACTGGGGATATTCATACAGTGCCAGTGCAACAAAGGGAAGCTATCCCTGGAACCGCCGCGACATCTACGTGGATAACAGTCCCCTGTTCAATGCCGACAGATTCCGGAATTCCATCCTCCTTCTGCACGGCACTTCCGACACCAATGTACCCGTTGGTGAAAGTCTTCAGTTCTATGCAGCACTGAAGATACTGGGTAAAAACGTGGAGATGGTTCTTGTAAGCGGCGAAGACCATCATATCCTCGATTATAAAAAGAGGATTGAATGGCATAATACCATTATTTCCTGGTTCGATAAAATGCTGAAAGATCAGCCTGAACAATGGAATGAAATGTATCCCGACAAGAATCTCTGAATAACTGCCGGCCTGCAGGTTAATCTGCCGGGACCAGCATTTTTCCCGGGAGATTCCTGACAATGGCTGCTGAAGGATATCAGTTCAGACCCCCTGCTGACGGAGATCAGTTCAGACCCCTGTTCCTGAGCATGGGTTCAATGACAGGCTCACGGCCACGGAAATCGCGATACATCTGCTCCGCATCCCTGGTTCCCATAGCCTCAAGGACATTTTTCCTGAATGATCCAGCAGTTACCTGGTCAAAAATATTATTCTTCTCCTTAAATGCTTCAAAGGCATCATGGTCAAGGACAGCAGCCCAGGTATATACATAGTAACCCGCATCATACCCGCCGATCATATGGCCGAAATAAGTTGTGCGGTATCTTGGTTCAATCTCCGGGATCAGTCCTATCCTTTTCATGGCATCCTTTTCAAACTGCTGTGGTTCAACCTGTGCAGGTGCCTCAAGACTATGATATGCCATATCAAGAAGTGATGCAGCCATCACCTCCACATTATCAAATCCGGTGTTGAAATAGCTGCTGTTCCTGATCTTGTCAACCAGTACCTGCGGAATGACCTCACCCGTTTCATAGTGTTTTGCATACATAGCCAGCACTTCTGGTTCCGTTGCCCAGTGCTCCATGATCTGTGAGGGCAGTTCAACTATATCCCATGCCACCGTGGTCTGGTTATACCTGTTTTCCGAAAAGAGGGCCTGTAAGCCGTGACCAAACTCATGAAACAGGGTGGTAACATCATCCATGCTGAGAAGGGCCGGAGCGTTTCCTGCCGGACGGGTGAAATTGCCAACAATGGTTACTACAGGGCTTATCTCCCTGCCATCAGCCACTTCATGGCCCCGATAGCCTCCGCACCATGCTCCCTGACGCTTGCTTTCGCGGGGAAAGAAATCCATATAAAGTACTCCCACATGACGGCCATCAGCCTCTTTTACCTCAAAGGCCTGCGCATCGGGATGAGGAAGCGGGATATCATCTATTCGGGTGAAGCTGATGCCGTACAGCCTGTTGGCTACGTCAAAGGCACCGTCGCGGACATTGTCAAGACTGAAATAGGGTCTGAGTTCATTCTCGTCAAGATCATATTTGATTTTACGCAGTTTTTCGGCATAATACCACCAGTCATGCGGCTCAAGTTTAAATCCACCTCCTTCGGAAGCAACTATTTCCTGCATCTCATCGCGTTCACGCTTTGCCACAGTCAGCGACCTCCTGAGCAGATCATTAAGCAGACTGAGAACATTCCCCGGAGTTTTTGCCATGCGGGTCTCAAGAACAAAATCGGCATGTGTCCTGTAACCAAGAAGTTTTGCCCTTTCGGCTCTCAGCCTGATTATATCACTGACAATCTTGTTGTTGTCATATTCATTACCGTTATTGCCACGGTTCAGATAAGCATCATACAGTGTTTTGCGTAGCTCCCGGTTTTCGGCATACTGAAGAAATGGGATCATGCTCGGTTTCTGGGTGGTAAAGATCCATTTGCCGTCCAGACCTTCATCCTTTGCCATCTCTGCGGCAGTAGTAATGACAGTGGCCGGAAGGCCTTTCAGATCAGCCTCATTATCAATGATAAGCTTGTAATCATTCGTCTCGGCAAGGACGTTCTGGCTGAAACGGACCGTCAGTACCGAAAGCTCCTGGTTCATCTTTTTTAGTTCTTCCTGGTCCCCGGAACTGAGCAGAGCCCCGTTTCTGACAAAACTTTTATAAAGATTATCAAGCAGGAAGAGCTCTTCGGCATCAAGCTGTTCCGATGCCCTGTTTTCCCAAACAGTCCTTATCCTGTCGAAAAGAGCTGTGTTAAGCAACATCTCATCACCGAATGCCGACAGCATTGGTGCAATTTCCACCTGCAGTTCCTCAAGCTCCGGACTGGTATTTGCACTTGTCTGCGAAAAAAAGACTGCAGCCACCTTGCTCAGCAGTTTATCGGAACGATCAAGCACGGCAACAGTATTGGCAAAAGTCGGTGCCTCATCACTGGCAACAATTGATGCAATCTGCTGCCGGGCAAAGGCAATGCCGGAATCAATGGCAGGCAGATAATGTTCAACTGCTATCTGGTCAAAAGGCGGAACTTCAAAAGGAGTTTTCCATTCCGTAAAAAAAGGATTTTCCTTAACACCTGTTGTAGTAGTACATGATTCAGCCATAACAAGGACTACTATCACAAAAAAACATACTCTTTTCATCTGTCTGTAATTTAATTTTAATGGTCAGGTAAGCTGCTACCATGGATCTAAAGCCATACCCGTGTGTATAAATGCTTTACATGGTCGCGTCATTTTGGTTTACTTCAATGGTTTTGTGCGTTTTGAGCTGTAAAGTTAATCTTTTTATCTGATTGCGTTGCTTTCCGGTCTTCCCATTATCCATGAGTCCGGGAAACAGCAACGAAACGCTGTGCCGGCCTGTTCCGTTTTAAATTGTCTTAAAAAAACTGAACGGAAAAGACATGAAAATGAGACAGATGCTGAAAAGTGAGAAATTGGAAAATTTTCATGATATTTACATTTTCTATAAATCTCCGTAACATGCCATCAAAAAACCGTATCCTGTCAATTGATATAATGCGCGGGCTCACCCTGCTGCTTATGCTTTTTGTCAATGACCTTAACATGAATGTTGCACCACGCTGGCTGGGGCACATGTAAGCAAACTTCGACGGAATGGGACTGGCTGACTGGGTTTTTCCCGGATTCCTTTTTATTGTGGGAATGGCTATTCCATTTGCTCTTTCAAAAAGATTCACCCGGGGTGACCATATTGCAGATATCAGCAGGCATATCATCACAAGATGGATCAGCCTGATAGTTATCGGAGTGCTGATGCTGAACTCCACAAGGGTCAATGCTGAGCTTACAGGATTAAGCATGAATCTCTGGGCCCTGCTGATGTATGTAGCCGTCTTTCTTTTCTGGAATGATTACCCCAATGCCAGGGAAAGGATCTATACAGTAGCAGGATATAAACTTGCAGCGCTGGCGATTCTTATTTACCTGGTATTCAAGTTCCGCTCAGGAGAGGAAATAAACAATGGCTCCCTGATAACCGGATGGTGGGGTATCCTGGGACTTATCGGCTGGAGCTATCTTGTTACGGCATTTACATACATGCTGTTCCGCGATTCGATATGGAAAACAGTGATGGTGGTGTTCTTCTTCCTGGCACTTAACATTCTGTCATCACTGAGACTGCTGAACTTTCTTGATCCCCTTCAGCCATACCTGGGTGTTCTGATCGGAGGCAATACACCATTCATCGTACTGACCGGCCTGCTGGCGGGTGTGATTCTTAAAAAACTCAAATCAGCGGAAAACAGTAATATCATTCCGATATTCATTGCACTCGGGGTGCTTTGCCTGATTTCCGGCTTTGTACTTCGCCGCTGGTTCATCATCTCAAAAATCTGGGCCACTCCCAGCTGGGGATTTATTTGCAGCGGAATAAGTTTTCTGATTTATATCCTGATTTACTGGATTGTTGACATTAAGGGAAAAAAGGCCTGGGCAGGCTTTATAATGCCCGCAGGACGGCATTCCCTCACTACCTACCTTGCACCCTCGGTACTATACCATCTGTTCTGGATGACAAATCTGCCGATACTTTTTTACAAGCAATCACAGTCACCGGCCATAGTGATCGCCGGATCAATAATCTGGGCAGTGGCAATGGCAGGACTTACTGCACTTCTTGCCCGCTTCAACATCAAACTGAGATTGTAGATTGTATGGAGGCAACTACAGGAAGCCCTGTAACAGCGGCGATATCAACTGCAAATACAGAAAGTCCTTAAGCAGCATCAGGCCGCAACTTCAGGAAGTCCACAGGCAGCATCAGGCCGTAACAACAGAAAGTCCTGGCACAACATCAGAAACCCTGAGACAATATCAGGTCTGTCATTTTTCAGTACTCATTGAATAGGGAAATGCACTTTTCTCCGTTCCTCTTTTCCTGTTTGGTTCAGCCGACATGTTGAATGTGAGCTTTCCTCCTCTCTGAAGCTCATAATGAGTGATATAATTCTTCCTGAAAGATTTTCCGTTGAGACTGATACTGTTTATATATACATTCTTTTTGCTGTTTCCGGGGGCATCCACTACAAACCTCTTACCATCTTCAAAAGTAAGGATAACCCTGTCGAAAAGAGGTGAACCAAAGACATACTCATCGGTGCCGGGTGTGACAGGATAAAAGCCGAGAGCCGAAAAGACATACCACGCCGATGTCTGGCCGTTATCCTCATCACCACAATAACCATCGGGTGTATAATTATACAACCTGTCCATCACTTCCCTTGCATACATCTGTGTTTTCCACGGCTGACCCGCATAGTTATATAGATAAATCATATGCTGTATCGGCTGATTGCCATGTGCATAATTTCCCATGTTCATAATCTGCATTTCACGTATCTCATGTATCACTATGCCGTAATAGGAATAATCAAATACCGGGGGCACCTCAAAAATTGAATCAAGTTTTATTACAAACTGATCCTCCCCTCCCATCAGATCAATGAGTCCCGCAACATCCTGAAAAACACTCCATGTATAATGCCAGCTGTTGCCTTCGGTAAAGGCATCCCCCCATTTATACGGACTGAAGGGTGACTGGAAGGTACCATCTTCATTACGGCCCCTCATCAGTTTTCGTCCCGGATCAAACACATTCCTGTAATTCATCGCCCGACTGGCAAACAGATCAATCTCTTCCTGCGGCCTTTTGAGCTTGCGCGCAAGTTTCCAGATACAGAAATCGGCATAGGCATATTCAAGAGTACGTGCAGTATTTTCATTTATCCCGACATCATAGGGAACATAACCCAGGCTGTTGTAATATTCAGCACCAAGTCTGCCCACCGAAGAAACAGGTCCGACGCCACGGGTATTTTTCAAAATTGCTTCATACAAAACATCTATGTCATACCCACGTATTCCCTTCAGATATGAATCCGCAATCAGTGAAGCGGAATTTGATCCTATCATACAGTCGCGGTGACCGGGACTCGCCCACTCGGGCAACCATCCGCTTTCCCTGTAGGTATTGACAAGTCCTTCCATTATCCTGCTGTTCAGTTCCGGATACATAAGAGTAAAAAAGGGAAACACTGCCCTGAAAGTATCCCAGAATCCGTTGTCGGTATACATGTATCCCGGAAGTACTTCCCCGTTATAGGGACTGTAATGGACAATATTGTTGTTTTTATCGATCTCATGGAAAGAACGCGGAAAGAGAAGCATCCTGTAAAGACAGGAATAGAAAGTTCTCTGCTGATCAGCAGTACCCCCCTCCACCCTGATCTTTTTCAGTTCTTCGTTCCATATCTTCTTTCCCTTCTTCACCACCTCATCAAAATTTTTATTCCCCGTTTCACGCCTGAGATTCAGTTCTGCCTGTTCAGGACTTATGAAGGAAGATGCAACTTTAACACTGATCCTGTCGCCTCTCTTTGTTTTGAAACCCAGAACAGCACCGGTATGCCTGCCTTCATTTCCAAGAACATCAACATTCAGGTCATCACCGTTCCAGGTATGGGCCGAGGTGAAATCCCTGTCAAAAACAGCAACAAAATAATTGTGGAAATTATCGGGAACTCCCCCGCTGTTGTTTCTGCAGTAACCAACAACTTTCCTTTCGTCCGGAATGATCCTAACCATTGATCCCCCGTTGAAACCATCTATAAGAATGAATGACGAGTCATTTTCGGGAAAGGTAAAACGGAATATTGCCGCCCGTTCAGTCGGTGTTACTTCTGCTGTAACATCGTGATCTGCAAGATAGACACTGTAGTAATAGGGCCTGGCAGTTTCTGCCTTATGGGAGAACCATGATGCCCTCTCATCTTCCTTTATCCTGAGCTTTCCGGTAACAGGCATCAGGGAAAAGGCTGCATAATCATTGATCCAGGGACTGGGCTGATGGGTTTGTTTTATACCCATAATCTTCACATCACCATATGTATAAGCCCATCCGTCGCCCATCCGGCGGGTCTGGGGAGTCCAGAAATTCATTCCCCAGGGAAGGGCTACCGCGGGATAGGTATTCCCGTTTGAAAGCCTGAATTCTGAATCAGTACCCATAAGGGGATTGACCAGCTCAACAGGATCGAAATCATCACCTGGCCGTATGTCTGAACATCCTGAAAAGAGTATGCTCAAACAAATTAACAAGAGCAGGGAAAGTGATACGGGCTTTTTAAAACCAATCACTTCCGGAAAAAATCTGATAATGTTCATAACGATAATTTTATAATATTCCTAGTTCAGTAAGTCTGTTGAATATCATTTCCGGCCTGAGCCATTTCATGCATGCAAAATCACCTCTCCTGCATTTCCCTTTTCCATAAATAGTACATGGTCTGCAAGTTAGTTCATCAACCGGAATTCTCATGGAAAATTCCTCCGGCTGGTTCCAGGCTCCGAAACCCGCAAGGGGATCCGTTGCACCCCAGACCGATATCACTCTTGCACCTGAAAGCGAAGCCATGTGCATATTTGCTGAATCCATACTGATCATCAGATCAAGTCTGCTCATCAAAGCCAGTTGTTCTTCAAGGGACAGATCAGCAGCGGCAGAATATGATCCGGGGATAGCTGACTGAAGAGCAGAAAGCTTTTCATATTCATCCCTGCCTCCAAAGATCCAGAATCTCACCTGTAATTTCTGCGAAATCATATCTGCCAGCCGCAGAATATATTCCTCAGGCCATATTTTCAGAGGATGTTTCGCATAGGGCGCAATACCTATATTCATCACAGCGATGTTGTCAATGATGCCGGCTATTTTCTTACTGGCGGCAGGTGTAGGCAAAATAGCTTTCCGGTTCAGGGGATCGATCTCAATACCCGCCCTGGAAAAGACATCCAGATATCTTTCAACAGTATGTTTGAGCCGTGATTTGTCTTTCCCTCTTATGAGCCTCTTCTTTTCAGCCCTGCCCTTGTCAATCACAAAAGTCCTCTTCCCCGACAGTCTGAACAGCCAACGCAAAATTTTTGTCCTAAGAACATCATGAAGATCAATAACATAATCATAATCTCCCTTTCTGACACAATCCCTGTAAAGTCTTATCAATCCGCTGAATCCTTTATGGACTCCTTCAAATTCGGCATCTTGAATACTGAGAAAGGGAATCGAATTAAAAAAAGGCCGGAATACGGATCTTGTCAGCAGGGTTACCTTCACTTCAGGATACTGTACCCGGAGTGAAGCAATTACCGGCGCAGCCAGCGCAACATCCCCCATAGCCGATGTCCTGATAACAAGAAGATGCATCTCAATACTTTCCGTATGATTTTTCTTCAATAAAACCTGATGATGTTTTTATATTTATGTCTCTTTTGATTTCTGCTCTTTTATCATTTTTGAAATATACCGAACGGGCCGTTTCAATAAATTCATTGCCAAAATCTTTTTTACGTTCCAGCTCGCGGATATTATCCTCAATATCCCACAATTCATTATTAATGTCGTAAAGAGCTTTATAAAGAGGATCATCCTGGCTCAGTATGGCAGAGGCCTGATCTTTCAACACATCATATTCCTTTATTACATTTCTTAGCTTGTCTTCATCCTTTATTCGTTCGCTTTTTATACGGAGAATGGTAAGCTTGTCTATAATCTCACCATTGGATACTTCTATTTTCATACACAATTATTTCAATTACTTAATTTACTTCTTTTTCTTCTGTTTTTTTAATTACTCAAACTGCATCAGCCACGCCGCCTGGCTCTGTTAGTCCTGACATACCATTAACACCAGCCGCAAGATACAAGACCTTTCAACAGTATCAGCCACGCCGCCTGTTTCTGTTAGTCCTGCAACATCATTAACACCGGCCGCAAGATGCAAGACCTTTCAACTGTATCAGCCACGCCGCCTGGCTCTGTTAGTCCTGCAACATCATTAACACCGGCCGCAAGATACAAGGCCTTTCAAGTGCATTCAGCCACCTGTTGACTTATTCTATCAAAAATAGCAAAATTTTTCTGCCCTCCGCATCAATAGCTATGGATCCACATCCACAGCTATCCTCAAACCTCCGGCACCTTTCATTTTCCGAATCCTGCCAATGCTTTCGAGTATGATTTTCTTTGTGGCGGAAAGTGATCTCTTTTTCTCAATCTTAATGAGGATCGTTTTGATACAGTACAGCTGAATCTGTGGTATAACCGGGAACTCAGGACCAAGCACACGGTCATCCAGGAAACTCCTCAGATCATCCGCCAGAAAGGCCGAAAAGCTGTTAAGCTGTATTTTGTCACGATGCTTCAGCACTACCCTGATCATACGGCAGTAAGGCGGATAACTGAAAATCTTTCTCTCTTCTGCCTGCATCCTGTACATCCCGGAATAGTCATGCCGCAAAACCAGCCTGATGATCCTGTTCCCGGGATCAGCTGTCTGTATTACCACCCTTCCCTGTTTCTGCCTTCGTCCTGCCCTGCCGCTTACCTGTTCCATCAGCTGAAAACTTCGTTCATGTGCCCTGAAATCGGGAAAATTAAGCATACTGTCGGCATTCAGGATCCCGACAACAGTTAGATTTTCAAAGTCAAGGCCTTTCGATATCATTTGTGTCCCGATAAGAATATCAATACGCTTTTCCTCAAAGTCCCTGATTATCCTGCTGAATGAATTTTTCCCCCTTGTAGTGTCCTGGTCCATTCTTGCGACACGGGCCGAGGGAAAGACAATCCTTATTTCATCCTCTATCTTTTCGGTTCCGAATCCCCTTGCCGCAAGTCCGGGACTTCCGCAGTTACCGCATACTGACGGAA
Organism: Bacteroidales bacterium; assembly: GCA_012522155.1. Lineage (GTDB taxonomy): Bacteria > Bacteroidota > Bacteroidia > Bacteroidales > VadinHA17 > LD21. The sequence goes on along the minus strand of JAAYKX010000229.1, from coordinate 3,667 downwards.
CCGCTGTCCTGTCTCCGCAGTAATGGCAGAGCATCCTCCTTTCAGACTTGTGATATGTCATACTCACGGCACATTGCCGGCATAACTGTATCCATCCGCATTCAGGACATTCAACATAGGGCGCAAATCCCCTCCTGTTTCTGAACAGGATAATCTGTTCCTTCCTTCCCAGGGCCTGATCCATGGCATTAAGAAGCTCGGGAGTGAAATGGGAAACCATCCTCTTTTTTCTGTATGCCTCCCTTGTATCTGCAAGGATTATCTCCGGAAGTCTGACATCACCATATCTCTCCATTAATCCGGCAAAACCATATTTCCCGCTCATGGCATTACCATAGCTTTCGACAGAGGGGGTGGCTGATCCCAGAATGGTTTTCGCAGCATGAAACCCTGCCAGCATAATGGCAGAATCACGTGCATGATACCGGGGAGCCGGTTCATGCTGTTTGTATGAAGCATCATGTTCCTCATCAACTATCACCAGTCCGAGATCAGTGAAGGGAAGAAAGACTGATGACCTGACTCCCAGGATGAGCCTGTATCCTTTCCCCTTGTCTTTTTCTGCAACTTTCTTCCAGATTTCTACCCTTTCCTGATCAGTGAACCTTGAATGATATACTCCGGTAACATTTCCAAAATGCTTTCGCAGCCGTCTTATTATCTGTGCCGTAAGTGCTATTTCAGGCAGCAGATACAGGACCTGTTTTCCCTTTTTAAGCTGCTCTTCAATAAGATGAATATATATTTCTGTCTTGCCGCTTGAAGTAATACCATGCAAAAGCACAACATCCCGGTTCCTGAACTGATCCTGAACGGATTCCATAACGGATTGCTGGGAGCTGCTGAGCGTTACGAGAGGCTCTGTCAGAAAATCTTCATTTTCCAGCCTTGAGGTTTCAACGGATCTAGCCTGAAGGATACCCTTCTTTATGAGGCTGTCCAGAGCCCCGGATGCAGATCCGGATTTTTTAAGCAACAGGGACCTTTCTACCGGCCGGACTTCCATACCTGCTTCAAAATCTGAAAGATGCAGATATGTTTTCAGCACATCCGCCTGCCTGGGTGCACTTCCCAGTTTACTGAAGATTCCCTTCAGCTCCTCCTCAGAATAACTCACGGCCAGCCTGATAAAAGTCTCCTTCCTGACTTTGTACTTTTCACTCACAGGACCGGATATATCGCCTTTCAGGAAAAAGATTCCGGGAATGGCAGCCTTCATAACCTCTCCTTCGGTACACATATAATATTCTGCCATCCATTCCCACAGCATCAGCTGTTTTTCAACAACAAGCGGAACAGGATCAGCTATCTCCCGTAACGGCCTGATAATTTCAAGCTCCGGTTTTTTGTCATGAACCCTGGCTATGATACCCGTATAAACCCTGCTTTTGCCTACCTGAACCAGTACCCTCACACCCGCTGCAGCAACATTATGCAGTGCGGGTGGTATACTGTAGGTGTATCTTCCCTCTATTGCCAGGGGAAGAATAATATCGGCATACAAATCTTGCATGGGCATCAACTTGCATGCAATGTAAGAAGAAAAAGGGAGAGATCTTCCCGCACATCATTTCTTACGGATGAAGGAAGACATTACCGTAATAAGGTTTTCTTTCAGGATAGGCTTGATAAGGCAGGCATCGCAGCCTGCACGGAGAATACTGTCCTTGTCTTCCTCAAATATATAAGCCGTCTGGGCTATTATCGGAAGAGTGCTGCTAATTTTCCTGATCTCCCTGGTAACATCAAGTCCGTTTATTTCAGGCATCTGCAGATCGAGCAATATGAGGTCAAGATCAGGGGTGTTGCGTATGGTTTCTATTGCTGACGCTCCCGAACTGGCAGTGATGACATTTATTCCCGTATCAACCAGTATTTTTTTAAGATATGTCAGCACATCAATATTATCATCCACAAGAAGACACTTACTGGAGCTCCAGTCTATATCAGTCTTTTCCGGCTGCAGTTTTTCCGTAACTGCCGTTACAGGTTCACTCCTGCCGGCACGGATGAATGGTATGGAAAAAGTAAAAACTGAGCCGATACCCTTTTCTGACCGGACAATAATCTTTCCTCCCATCCTGTGGATCACTTCCCTGACCAGGGTCAGTCCTATTCCCAGTCCTTCAAAGGGACGGTGATGACCATCTATTTCCTGCTGGAACTCTTCAAAGATACGGCCCAGATTTTCCTTGTTGATTCCTATGCCGGTATCTTTGACCTTGAAAAAAAGATCATCGTTCCGGGAGTAATACGACAGTTCTACTGTACCATCCAGGGTAAACTTAATCGCATTATCCATCAAATGATTAAGAACCCGCTTGAGCCACACCCTGTCAGACATGATACAATCGGTATTCTCATCCAGACAGGTAATCACATTTAAGGAAATATTCTTCTCATTCCTCCTGATCACCTGTCTGGCTTCTTCAATCACCTCTTTTACAAGCTCCCCGACCGCTACCTCTTCACTTGAGATTTTTATCTGGGAACTTTCAAGCCTTGAAAGATCAATTATATCACCTATGATCTGAAGAAGCTTTTCACTGTTGTATGTTATATGTTCATAATATTCTTCCCTGACCTCCTTGTTTATGTCTTCGGAAAGAAGAAGATTGGCAAATCCCACAACACTGTTGAGCGGCGTCCTTATCTCATGGGAAATATTGGCAAGAAAGGCTGATTTGAGCTTGATGCTTGTTTCTGCCTCGAGATTTGCCTTTATCAGATCCTCATGCTCCTTTCTCAATTCAGTAATATCACGGAAAACTGTCAGGAAACCGGCAGTTTTACCATCTTCATCCCGGATAACAACGGAACGGGTAGAAAGACAGATGTAATTACCGTCCTTCTGAAGGAATCTGAGTTCACTCTCGTAATGCCCCGTTTCATTCAGATTTCTGAATTTTTCAGCCTGATAATCCTGTTTTTCAGGATGTATCCTTGAAGAAAGCGCCTGTACGCTGTAAGAATTGCTGTCGAGACCGGTAAGTCTGAAAAAGGCGGAATTTGAGTATTTAAGATTTCCTTCCGTGTCATAGAAGGAAATGCCGTCATCAGCTGATTCTATCAGGGATTTAAAGAATTTTAAAGTCTTTGTTTCATCCTTTAAGGAATTTTTCGTCCGTCCGAGAAGCTCTTTCAGTTCACTGATACGGTCATGAAGGCCATGACTGACTTTTTCGGCTTCAGTAATTTTATCCAGAAGTTCTTTTTGTTTTTTTTGAAGTGAAAATATTATATAAACGAATGCTGTACAGACAACTACAAGCATTCCCACTACGGCAGGCATAACTCCATTCAGAGCTTTGTAACCAATAAGGACGATTCCCGGACAGATCATCAAATTATACACTTTCCCATCAGACTGATAGGCAAATATAATCAAGCAAAGGATTATTCATGCAAATAATTATTAAATTACAAATATTTAACACGCTAAGTTGTCAACACCCTAAGCGGAATGGGAAGGATAAAGGCTTTTCAGCTTTTCGGCAGCCTCCCTGAATGTAATTGCTGAATATACTGACAATCCGGACTTTTTTATTATTTCCCCTGCTTCTTCCGCGTTTGTTCCCTGCAGTCTTACCACCACCGGAATATCTATCCTGCCGGCTGTTTTACAGGCCTCCACGATTCCGGCAGCAACCCTGTCACAACGGACAAT
>JAAYKX010000228.1 GCA_012522155.1 Bacteroidales bacterium | reverse complement strand
CCGGAAAGCTTTCATCAAGAAAGTTTTAGTCAGGGGAGCTTTAAAACGGATAATATTAATTGGGAAAATTTTAAATCTGGTAACTTCAATCCGGAAACTTTCAATTTGGAAAGTATAAACCCGGGAAACTTTACACAGGAAAGTTATAATCCGGGAAGTGAAAAGAAGATTGCTTTGAACGGCTATCTTACTTCGATGCAGAGTATGATGTTTGATAGCCTTAAAGGGCCTTTTCTCAATGACTATGTATTGCATAACCGTCTTAATTTCAAAAGCTGGCTGGGTGATCACATAACGGTTGCTGTAGAATTCCGGAACAGGCTTTTCACGGGGGACCTGGCTGGGGCCGGGGAAATCCTGGCGGAAATGACAGGGAAAGATGAAGGTATTGTGGATATGTCGTGGAATCTGATCTCCGGAAAATCTTTCTTTCTCAACACAACGGTTGACAGGCTGTGGATAGATTTCAGCTATGAAAAATTTCAGACCTCAATAGGACGACAGAGAATAAACTGGGGACAGACCCTGGTATGGAATCCCAATGATATTTTTAATTCTTATTCCTTTTTTGATGTTGATTATATTGAAAGACCAGGCTGTGATGCGGTCCGCCTTCAGTATTATCCGGACTGGTCATCCGCACTTGAAATGGCTGTCAGTGCCGGCAGTGAAAGGGATATTACTGCTGCTGGTCTTTTTCGTTTCAGTAGGTGGGGCTATGATATACAGTTCCTGGGAGGATATTCACGTTCTTCGGATATTGTTGCCGGAGCAGGATGGTCCGGGTCAGCAGGATCCTTTTCATTCAGGGGGGAAGGTACCTGGTTCCGGCCCGTGAAATCATTCCGTGACTCCAGTGGCATGGCTCTGGTAACAGCGGGAATTGAACGTATATTCAGCGATAACTCCGTGATTCAGTTTCAGATGATGTATTGCAATGATCCGCCTCGCGTCGGAGATCCGGCGAAAATATTTTCATCCGGACTGTCAGCCAGGGATCTGGCTTTTTCGAAATTTACAGCTTTCGGGCAGTTTGTGTATGCTGCAACACCTCTTCTGAATACCGGGATTTCAGGAATGTGGTTTCCGGATCTCAAAGGCTTTTTTACCGGACCTTCGGTTGATTTTTCCATGGCTCAGAATGTCGATTTTTCACTTATCTGGCAACATTTCAAAGGAAAAACTGACAATGTGAAAACAAGGATCAACCTGGTATTTCTGAGATTTAAATATAGTTTTTAGTTGTTTTCGCTGCCGGTCAGTCCCTTGCGCCGGTGAGTCCTTCGCCGCCCGTTGTTCCCTTGCCCGGAGGAGTTTCTTATTTCCGCCTATGATCAGTCCCTTGCTCCGGTGAGTCCTTCACTGCCGTTTGTTCCCCTGTCCGGAGAAGTTTCTTATTTCCGCCTATGATCAGTCCCTTGCCCCGGTGAATATCATTATATAATAAAGCAATGTTGCCAGGGAACCTACTGCAGCAACAACATAGGTCAGGGCAGCCCATTTAAGGG
>JAAYKX010000025.1 GCA_012522155.1 Bacteroidales bacterium | reverse complement strand
TGGGCAGTGGCAATATAGCCCGGACCGATACCGTTTATCTGGATATTATATTTCGCCCATTCACATGTCATACTTCTGGTCAAAAGGGTCAAACCGCCCTTTGCTGATGCATATGCAGACACTGTATTACGTCCGTAGACACTCATCATGGAGCACATATTGATTATTTTACCCCATCTTTTTTCAATCATCCCGGGAACAACCCTTTTTGCCACTATCACAGGTGCCACCAGGTCAACATCAATCACCTCCCTGAATTCTTCAACAGAGATATCCAGAATAGGAATACGCTTTATAACAGCAGCATTATTTACCAGTATGTCAACAGCTCCTGCATCTTTTTCAATCTGGCTTATACCCCGGTCCACCTGTCTTTCATCAGTCACATCGAACTTAAGAGTATAAACATCAAGTCCTTCTTTCCTGTAGGCATCTTTACACAGACTCAGTCTTTCATCCTGTCTGCCGTTCACACAGACCTTCGCCCCTGCCCTGGCCAGCAGCATTCCTGTTGCAAGTCCTATCCCATGTGTACCACCGGTGACAAGAGCGATTTTCCCGGTCAGATCAAAAAGCTTTCCTGGGTCTTTCATCTTCAGCAAAGTTTTTCGGTTTAAAACAATTTTAAAAAGAATGCAGCTGCGAAATTTCCGGCTTGCTCCATACAGCTGATTTATTTCAGGGTATCCGGATAGCGTACGTCCATGTCTCCGTAATCAAGATTCTCACCTGCCATTCCCCATATGAACGTGTATCCTGAAGTACCAGCGGCACTGTGAATACTCCAGGAGGGAGAAAGAACCGCCTGATCATTTACCATCCAGATATGCCTGGTTTCATCAGGATCTCCCATAAAGTGACATACTGCCTGCCTGTCCGGAACCTCAAAATAGAAATAAGCTTCCATCCTTCTGTCATGTGTATGCACAGGCATTGTATTCCAGACACTGCCGGGACTGAGCTCCGTCATTCCCATCTGAAGCTGGCATGTGGGCAAAATACTGTTAACCAGTAATTTTATAACCGTCCGGTGGTTTGATGACTCAAGGTCTCCCAGCACATTTACCTCTGCATCCTCCCTGGTGACTTTTTTACAGGGATAAGACTGATGGGCAGGTGCTGAGTTAATATACAGCTTCGCCGGTTTGTCCGGATCAGCTGAACTGAATACCACATCCCTGGTACCCTGTCCCAGGTAAAGGGCATCCTTATAATCTAGCTCATAACTTGTATCTGCCGTCTCAACCACTGCAGGACCTCCGGTGTTGACAATACCCATTTCCCGGCGGCTTAGAAAATCAGGAGCCTTGAGATCTTCCGTGGCTTCAAGCTTAAGCCTTTTTGTAACAGGCATAGCACCGCCGACCATAAACCTGTCATACAAGGAATAAACAAAAAAAATCTCGTCGCGGATGAAGACTTTTTCTATAAGAAATTCTTTTCTTATCCTTGTTGTATCATAGTGTCTGACATCCTCCGGATGCCCTGCATATCTCATTTCCGTCTGCATACCGAATAATTTTGAAAAACATCCTTTTTATCTCTCATTCAGACAAAAATACAATTTTGCCGGAAAATAAACAGATATGCCTGCTCATTTTATAAGTGTATGATTTTATATGATAATTTAATGGCATCTCTTATGCTATGTTTCTTGGAAGATTAAATTGTTATTCTTATTTTTCTGAAGCCTTAAACCAGGTTGATTTCCATAATCATTTAACTCTTTGCCCGGGCAATTCTTAACTAAATGATACCTGACGATGAAGAAATTTATTCATGATGATTTTCTCCTGACGAACAAAACAGCATCAAGGCTATTTCATCAATACTCTGAAAACCAGCCGATAATTGATTTTCATTGTCACCTTTCCCCTGCAATGATAGCTGATGACATGCAGTTTGAAAACATTACCCGCGCCTGGCTGGAAGGTGACCATTATAAATGGAGGGCCATGAGAACAAACGGTATTGACGAAAAATACTGTACCGGTGATGTTCCTGACATTGAGAAATTCAGAAAATGGGCAGAAACAGTTCCGGCAGCTGCAGGAAATCCGCTTTATCACTGGACACACCTTGAGCTGGCCAGGTATTTCGGTATTTTTGATCTCCTTTCACCCTCCACTGCCGACAGGATTTACAGG
>JAAYKX010000227.1 GCA_012522155.1 Bacteroidales bacterium | reverse complement strand
CTGTACATCCCCACGGAGTGCATCTGCATAACCACCACCCCGTTGTAATAATCAACTACCAGGCCGGGCAGGTTATCGCCTTCTGCATGAACAAGTCTGAAGACATTTGTTTCATTTATGTTTTTCAGAACTGTTGATTTTCTGTAATCAATTGCTTTTCTGATCTTTTCACGAAAAAAATCAATCCCGGTCTCAATATCTTCGAAAGAAAGTATTCTTACGGCGATGGATCCGGGCTGGTAATGCCCCCTGGCAAGAAATGTGTTTTTGTTGTCAAAAACATCCACAATATCTCCTTCTGCAGGTGATCCGTAAATTTTTTTGATAGCTCCCGAAAATATCCACGGATGATATCTTTTTACAGCCTGATCCTTTCCGGATTTTAATATGATCTTTACTGTTTCTGCCATAACATGCTGGTCATGAGTAATTTTTTTGCGGCAACAAAATCCTGATCAGCCTGTCAGGCAGTTTATTTACCATTAATAAGCCTGGAGTAAATTTCATAGCAGACCCAGGCATCAGTTGCTGCATAAATTATCTGGGCTTCAGTAAGCTCATCAGCTTCCCAGTCTGTAATCTGCTGACTCTTTGATATTCTGAAACCAAGTATAATCGCCGCAAGTTTTCTGAGTCCGGAACTTTTTATCCCGAACTCCTTCACAAATTTCTGCAGGTCAATAAATCCATCCGGATTGAATTTTCTGATACCTGCCAGAAAACGCAGATCATCATGAATTGCCACTCCTGCTTTTGTGATTGACGGATCTGCAAGTATTTCCGCAAGTTCATCAGGTATCCCTATCCTGTTTATTCTGAAAAGGCAGGCCAGGCTGCCGGTTGAAAGCTGAATAAGAGATACTTTATTCTTTCGTCCCTTCCTGAATTAGGGACGCGTCTCGGTATCAAAGCCCAGGATCTTCCGACCGGCCAGTTCCGGAATAATTTTCCTGAATTTGGCCTCATTATCCACCACTACTATCCTCCCTGTGAACCAGGCAAGATCATATTCCCTGATCTCTTCAGCAGTAATACTTTCAGCATATCTGTTATTCATCATCTTCTACGGATTCTTTCCGGCGTCCGGAGATAAGCCATTCTGAAATATCTCTTTCCGCGTCTTTTTCATTTTCAAAACTTCCTTCGGGCTCATCTTCCGGATAGACGAACATATGAATTGCCCTCAACGAATCAACAAGTTTCTGTCCCCAGATATTCTCAAAATTCATTTTACATTCCCATACTGCATCATTCATTACTTCCGGGGTTCCTGTCTGGTACAGAAGCAGAAAATCCTTGATATCCTGATACATATCGGCAAGATTTTCCGAGATGCTTGACTGTCCGATGACATCGGGGCCCTCCGGTCCTTCATCATGTATATCAGGATATTTATCAGAGTTGCCAAACTGTTTTTTCAATGAATCATGAATAATATTCCAGTCCTCCTCGGTGACAAATTTTTCATTTCCGTCCTCAAACACCGGATCCAGGGACGGTAACAGGGATGCCCTGATATAAAGATAAGGAAGAAGGCGCTGAAGGATCCTGAGCAGTTCTTCCCCCTTTATTTCAGAAGAACGTTCAGCATATTTGCAGAATTCGTTCGCTGCTGCCACAAATTCCAGAACATTCCGCGCATATACGGGATCGGGCTTTTTTTCCATATTTTTTATTTGACTGCAAAATTAGACATTTTTTGGAGAGCACTGAAAAAATCACTTTCCTGAAAAATATGAAAGACACTGAAGATGTAAAAAAATGCTATGCCTCCAATAACAAAATCAGCATAATTATATTACTATATTTACCGTATTAATTTTCGCTAAAACAGGCATATCAATGGACAATGGGAATTTCTTATTTGCCCTGGGACTTACGGTTTTTGCCGGTCTTTCAACAGGTATTGGCAGCCTGATGGCATTTCTTTCAAAAAAGTTCAGCCCGAAATTTCTGGCTCTTTCCCTTGGGTTTTCTGCCGGGGTAATGATATATATTTCTCTTATAGAAATTTTTCCAACAGCCAGGGAAGCCTTGAGCCTGTCCTACGGTCATAAAACGGGATACTGGTATACCGTCATCTCCTTCTTTGCAGGAATCGGACTTATTGCACTGATCGACAGATTGATTCCGTCCTATGAAAACCCCCATGAAATACAAAAGCTCAGTGAAAATGGAAAGAATAATGACAAGGACGGGTATCAGGATCACAAATTATTCCGCCTGGGCATTTTTTCCGCTACTGCAATTGCCATTCATAATTTCCCGGAAGGTCTTGCTACCTTTCTTGCAGCACTGAATGACCAGACGATGGGTATCAGTATTGCAATAGCAGTGGCAATTCATAATATTCCCGAAGGTGTTGCCGTATCGGTGCCGATTTATTATGCTACCAGGAACAAAAGCAAGGCCTTCTGGCTTTCATTTACTTCAGGACTGGCAGAACCTGTCGGGGCACTTGCCGGATACTTCATTTTAAAGACATTTCTGGCTGAAGGAGCTTTCGGTTTTATTTTTGCGGGAGTTGCCGGAATAATGATATATATATCCCTGGATGAGCTTCTTCCCACAGCCGAGGAATATGGGGAACACCACCTGGCTATAGGCGGCCTGGTTGGCGGAATGATGGTTATGGCCTTAAGCCTGTTGCTGTTTGCCTGAGCATATTTTCAATATAGCCACCGATCCCCGGGAAGCTCACCGGACGGTTTTGTCCGGTGAAATTAACAAAAGCGGCATCCACATTAAAAGCAAGAGTATATTCCGTTCACACTATCTCAGGCTCTCATTGAATTTTAATTATTTTTGCAAAAAAAGTTTTTGAAGCAGAAGCACGAAGATAAAGAATTGATAAAAAGACTTCACAAGGGTGATGTTGAAGCTTTTGATCTTGTTTACGAAAAATATGCGGGAAAACTTTACTCATTCGGGCTGAAATATCTGCATTCAGCTGAAGAAAGTGAAGAACTGGTCCAGATGGTATTTGTTAAGATATGGGAGAATCACAAAAAGCTTAACAAGGAATTATCATTCAAATCCTATCTTTTCACCATTGCCTACAACGACATCTGCAAATTGTTCAGACAAAGAAACTATATGCAGAAATTCATAAGTGACGCACTTTATGAGAATTCACCATCATCGACAGAAACTGAAGAAAAGATAGATTACCAGTCAACACTGAACCGTGTTCTGCAGATAGTTGAAAAACTTCCGCAGAGACAAAAAGAAATTTTTAAAAAAAGCAAACTGGAAGGAAAGTCGGCCAGGGAAATCGCCAGGGAACTCAAGCTTTCACCGGGAACCATAGATAACTATGTATCAGCATCTGTCAGATTTATTAAAAAGCATCTGGACAATGAAGATCTGGCTCTTGTGCTGCTTTTTTCACTCTTCCTCCTGTAACATTTTCCTGCTCCCTTTCAGGAAAATATAAAAAAAAGTAAAATTTAATATGAGATTTTCTATCCTCAGGGATATTATAGTAAAGAAGGTAGGATTTCAGGTTAGTTAATATGGGATACTGGCAGGTAACGGAATGTTTAAAAAATTTTAATCACCGGAGCCTGCCAGTAATTTTATTCAGGTCACATGAAAGCGGTGCGGCCCCGGAATACGACGGATAATTCACAGTATTAACAATTATAAGGTATTGAAACCGGAAGAATCAAAAAAAATTGAACGCTACACAAAAGGTGTGGCCGGCAATACAGAAAAGCGATTTGTGGAAAGCCTTTTCATTGAAGGGGAAGCAAATCCCTCCTTAAGAAGCTATCTGGAGAAGGACTGGTATTCATTCACTGATCATGAAACCCTGTCCGAGACTGAACTCAGCCATGTACTTGGCAGGATACATCATATAATAAGAAGGAATGAAGGAAAAAGATCCCTGACTGCGTCACAGAGAATATTTAAATTCTACATGAGAGCTGCGGCAGTTATTCTCATTCCACTGCTGATTGCAGGAGTATACGTTTATAACAACCTGTCATACAAAAAACATCTTGTTGAAAATGAGCAAATGGCTGCCCGGATTTTTGCACCACTCGGATCACGTGTTTCCTTCAGTCTTCCGGATGGTACCAAAGGTATGCTTAACAGCGGATCCCATCTGGATTATTCAAGCCCTTTCAGTTATGACCGGAAAGTAAAGCTTGAGGGGGAAGCCTGGTTTGAGGTCAGTCCCGATGAAAAACATCCTTTTGAAATCACAGCCGGCAGCTCTGTTGTAAAAGTACTGGGAACAAGTTTTAATATCAGTGCCTATCCGGCAGAAAATTATATCGAAATAGTTCTTAATTCCGGTAAGATAGAATACCACAGCAATGATTCAAACGAAGATATGGTTCTCTTCCCTTCAGAAAGACTGATTTATTCGGAGGGCAGGACAAGCAAGTCAGTTGTTGATCCGGAAAAATACAATGCATGGACTGAAGGAAAACTTGTTTTCAGGGGAGATCCCATGGCGGAAGTGGCAAGAAGGATCGAACGCTGGTACAATGTAAAGATCAGTATTGCAGACAAGGAGCTTGAAAAATATTCATTCAGGGCAACTTTTCAGGATGATTCCCTTGAGGATGTCCTGAAATACCTGGCGATGACATCTCCTATCCAGTACAGGATATTACCCCGGATACTATTACCGGATGGTACCTTCGACAAGCATGAAATAACAATTTATAAAAAGAATAAATCTGTATAACCTTGAAAATTAAATCCATGAAAAAAATTAACGGACCCTGAGAAAAGAAAAAGGGAAATCGCGCCAACGATTTCCCAAAAACATCTTTATGACATTTTTAACAATTAATATTACAAATATATGAAAAATGACAAACTGTTCAGGGAGCTGTTTTCTCCCTCCCTGAAAAAAACCTTTTCTATTATGCGTAAAACTGCATTTCTTTTGATACTGGGAATACTGCAGGCATATGCAGTTGACAGCTATTCCCAGAAAACAAAACTCTCACTGGATTTCTTTAACACTGAACTGATAAATGTTCTTGACAATATTGAAACGGAAAGTGAGTTTTATTTTCTCTACAATGAGAAGCTTCTCGATACGGAACGGAAGGTCAGTATCGATATGGATGATCAGCCTATCACGGCAATACTCGACAATCTGTTTACCGGTACTGACGTGCAATATACCATTGTTGACAGGAAAATTATCCTTGCTCCGGAATACCTGGCAAAAAAGGACGATGCTCCGGCTTATCCTGTAAAAGAAACAGGAAGAAATATTAATTCCCAGCAACAGGTAGTAAGCGGTAAGGTAACGGATGAAGCCGGCAATCCACTGATAGGTGTATCGGTAGTGATTATGGGTACAACCACAGGGACCATCACTGATATTGATGGTAATTACAGCCTGGAAGTACAATCGGGAAGTGCTGTCCTCAATTTTTCATTTGTTGGAATGGAATCCCGGTCAACTGAAGTTGGAAATCGATCAGTAATAAATATAACACTGGGAGAATCAGCAATAGGTCTGGATGAAGTAGTTGTTACTGCCCTGGGAATATCAAAGGCAAAACGTGAAATTGCCTATTCATCACAGGATGTTAAGAGTGATGATTTCATTCAGGCACGTGAAATTAACATTGGCTCAGCCCTTACGGGAAAAATAGCCGGGATTGATGCCACACAGATCAACGCTGGTCCCGGAAGTTCAAGCCGTGTGGTTATCAGGGGAAGCAACTCCCTTAGTAATGTTGACGGTATCAATCAGCAGCCGCTTTATGTAATAAACGGTTTGCCCATGAACAATAAAAGCAACGCTGCAAGTCAGAATACAACAGGACTTAATGTTGACCGCGGTGATGGTATCGGAATGATCAACCCCGATGATATTGAAACCATTTCCGTCCTTAAGGGCGGAGCAGCCGCTGCATTGTACGGAAGCCAGGCTGCCAACGGAGTTATCCTTATAACAACAAAATCCGGACAGGGACAGCAGGGAATAGGAATTGAAGTCAATTCTGTTGCAAATTTCGGAACACCCAGTATATACCCTGTTTATCAGTATGAATACGGTCAGGGACAGAATGGAAGCAAGCCAATGACACAGGCTGAAGCACAGGCTTCGGGCCGCCTGTCATTCGGATCAAAAATGGACGGATCCGATTATGTGGCAGTTGATGGTAAAACCTACCCCTACTCACCGGTCAGCGTCAAGGACAATATCAAGAACTTCTACAGACCCAGTTCAGATATTACCAATACTGTTGCCCTTACGGCAGGAGGTACCCAGTCCAATCTGAGATTTTCCGTCTCAGACGTCAGGGCAAACAGCCAGACACCAAATTCCACTTACAACAGACAGAATGCAACCCTGTCCGTTATGTCAAAAATGGGTAAAAACGATTTCATAACACTGAAATCTGATGTACAGTACATGATCGTCAATGGTAAGAACAGACCGACGGTAGGATATGCCGAGATGAACGCCAACTGGCCGGTTTACCTGCTTGCAAATACTATGGATATCAGAAGACTGGCCCCCGGATATGACCCTGAAACATTTGTGGAGTCACCATGGAATCCGGTACCTGATGCACCCAACAGCTATTTTGTGGTAAACAGGATGGGTAATGAAGACATCACCAAACGTTATATTGTTTCTGCAAGTATCCAGGTGGATATTCTCGACAATCTCTTCATCATAGGAAAAGGACAAAGGGATTTTCAGAATTTCGAATATTCAAGCTATGTGCCCATCGGTACACTGTTTACGCCCTTCGGAGCTCTCAACACACAAAACGGTCAGGATGAAGTAACAAACCTTCAGTCAACACTTCACTATAATACTTCCATCACACAGGATTTTTCACTCAGTGCTTTTGTGGGAGTAAACTCCGAACGCATATTCAACAAGATAAACACGGTTAACGGACGTGATTTTGTCATTCCCGACTTTATCAGTCTTTCAAACCTTG
>JAAYKX010000226.1 GCA_012522155.1 Bacteroidales bacterium | reverse complement strand
GTCTTTAAAACCTCCGATTCAGGAACGGCATTCAGGTCACCGGCAAGAAAAACAGGTTTGTCATAATCATTAAAGGAGTTGCTCACAATACGGGCTGACGACAGCCTGTCTTCCTGATTCAGCGAAAAATGGGTACATCCCAGGACCAGATCTTCCAGTTCGACAATAAGAAGACTCCTGGCTTCTTCCCTGCCCGGCAGAGCTATACGTTTCCAGCTGACAGGCTTCTCTTTTGTCAGGATACCTATTCCATATTTACCTCCCTGAAAATCTATTGAGCCTCCAAATGTTTTATGCATTCCGGTCAGCCTGGCAAGTTCATCCAGCACAACAACACCACCGCTTCTCTGTGTTGCACTGTCAAGCTCCTGCAGGGCAACCACTTCAGCATCGATACGCCTGCTCACGTCAGCCACTCTCTGATAATCAATAACCTCATCCATTCCCTGACAATTCCTCACATTGTAACTCAATATTTTAACTGTCAGTGCTGACTTCTGTTTGCTCCTGCCACAACCACCTGCAGAAACAAGAAGCAGGGTGACGACAGACAGAAATATTAACTGTAAATTCCTCATTTTCTGTAACTTTAAATTTTTATAGTGGTCTGTATTCCCGGACCCGGTACTTTTTCTGAACCGCATCAACATTTTTCATTGGCTTAAGCTTAGGATGGGTTTTAAATTTTTTACCCCTTGAAGGTATAAAAAAATGATAAATGCTGCATTATCTGCAACTAAAATAAATCATATGGTCAGACCTTGATCAACAAATATTATATTTACGTTCTCCATTTATTATTATTAATTTCAATATTTTATTTTACAAGCTGATAATATGGAAAATAAAACTAAAACTACTTCGAAAAGACTCTATTCGCGTGATGCTCTCCGTGGATTCGACATGTTCTGGATAATGGGGGGTGAAGGTATCTTTATCTCCCTGGCTGCCATCACCGGCTGGCCCGTTTTTAACTGGTGTGCGAACCAGCTCGAACATGTTCCGTGGCATGGCTTTGTGTTTTACGACATGATCTTTCCCCTTTTCCTGTTTATTGCAGGCATCTCCTTCCCTTTTTCCTATGCAAAAAGGATGAGCTTGAATGAAAGCAGGACCAAAATCTATAAACATGTCTTCTACAGAGGCCTTATCCTGGTACTGTTTGGAATTCTGTATAATAACGGACTGAAATTCAATTTCTCAGAACTTCGTTACGGAAGTGTCCTGGGAAGAATAGGACTGGCATGGATGTTTGCTGCACTTATCTTTATGAATACCAAACTGACCGCCCGCATTATATGGTGTGGCGGCATACTGGTCGTTTACTGGCTGCTGCTGCTCCTCTTCCCTGCACATGACCTTGGTTCAACAGATCCCTTTTCACAGGAAGGCAATCTTGCAAGCTATATCGACCGTCTTATTATGCCGGGAAGATTATATCTCGGCAACCATGATCCCGAAGGGTTATTCAGTACCTTACCGGCAATCTCAACAGCATTGCTCGGTATGTTCACAGGAGAATTTCTCCGGTCGGAAAAACTGAAAGACAAACCATACAAAAAAGTACTGTATATGTTTGTGGCAGCTGTTGTCCTGATGATAATAGGAAAACTCTGGGACCTTGTCTTTCCCATCAACAAAAACCTGTGGTCCAGCTCCTTCGTTTGTTATGTCGGAGGACTAAGCCTTCTTCTCTTTGTGATCTTTTATCTTATAATAGATGTCTGGAATATCAGGAAATGGGCATTTTTCTTTGTGGTAATAGGTGTCAATCCCATTACTATCTATCTGGCCGGAAGAATCATCAATTTCCAGGCAGCAACCAGATTCTTCTTCGGAGGATTTGCAGCCCTGGTTCCTGAAGCCTGGGTGCCGTTTGTAAATGCCGTAGGACTGACAGCAATAGGCTGGCTCTTCCTGTATTTCCTGTACAGGAAAAAGATATTCCTGAAGGTTTGATATTCAAACCGGAATAAAGGGATAGTGCAGGTACTGAAAAAAAGAAGCAGTATTGGTGACAGTTACAGGCAAAATGGAAGCCGGAACCATATTCTTCGATCAGATGCACTATCCCTTTAAAAATGGTTATACGAAGGATTTTGACGGATCACCTCAGACACAGCTGTGATATAATTACCGGAAAAGTGTTGTATCCGCTTCGGAACCCATCTCCAGTACCAGTGATCCGCCTTTTAACAGTTCAGCTGCCGGAAAATAGAAGGACTCAAGCTCTGTTCCGTTAAGGACTGCTTTCCTGATATACATATTTTTTCGTGAACAGTTTTCTGCTTCTATAACGAATTTACTGCCTCTGCCAAATCTGTTTCCAAGATCAATCTCTATC
>JAAYKX010000225.1 GCA_012522155.1 Bacteroidales bacterium | reverse complement strand
TCCGTACTGTAACCGGTAAACGTTCCGTTGATCGTGAACTGCAATCGCTCTCCCACCTGAAGCCTTTCCGGAGGAGCCGTAAAGCTGAACGTGGCCTCTGAAATCGATTCATCCAGGGTGTTGTCATAATTCACATATTTGATTTCCCTGTCATAATAACTGGCACTGCCCTGCGATATGGAGAACCTGGCCTCTGTAAAGCCGGTACCGTCCTCTTCCAGCTGCCCAACCGGCTCATAATACTCAACCGGTAAAAGCTCCGGTGCCCCCTCGAGAACCCACTCGCCTGCTACGGGAACATATTCTGACGCATAGCTTCCTGTTACACCTGTGAAAATCACCAAAACACTGACCAGAATGCAGACAAAAAAAACCACTGATTTTACAAAACAAGCTTTGTAACCTGAAATCCCGAAATTTTGTACCTATGAGAACCTTGAGATCCGCATAAATTCTAACTAAAACGACATATTATCCCTTGACAAAACCACTTACATAGGTATAAAATATATCTATGGGAGGTGGTACAGTTGAGAAAAGGAACCCAGGTAATCAATGGGACTGAATATGTATATGAGGATAAGCCATATTGGGACTCAGATAAAAAGCGTGGAACCCACAAAAGAGTTTATATCGGCAAGAATGTCAATGGTGAGTTCATTCCCAACAAGAAATATTTACTTCAGCAGGAATTGGCTGCAACGAAAGCCAATATGAAACCGGGACCGGTACCAACGGAAACTTGTACAAGAACCTTCTATGGAGCCACGTACCTCCTTGACGAAATTGGGAGTAAAACAGGCATTACATACGACTTGAAAACTTGCTTTCCGGATGATTATAACGCCATCTTATCCCTGGCCTACTTTCTAGTTCTTGAGAACGCAATGCCAATATATCGATTTAAAAGATGGGCCTTGTCCCATGAACATCCCTTTGGGAAGGATATTCCCTCCCAAAGAAGCAGTGAGTTGTTTGGCCGGATTCAGGAAGACGCCAAAATGGAATTCTTCAGAAAGCAGGCAAAACGGCGTCTTGAAGCTGAGTTCCTGGCATATGATACAACCTCCATATCCTCATACTCAGAATTGATCAAGTTCGCCAAGTATGGGAAGAATAAAGAACACGACCACCTTCCACAAATTAACCTTGCATTATTGCTGGGGGAATCGACAAGACTGCCAGCCTACTATCGAAAACTACCCGGTAATATTACCGACGTGAAAACCTTGGAAAACCTCCTGAAGGATATTGATTTTCTGCAGCTTGATAAAGTGAAAATCGTCATGGACAGAGGCTTCTACAGTGAGGCCAATATCAATCGCCTCTTTCATGATCATCACAAGTTCCTGATTGGTGTAAAAACCTCTCTGAAGTTTGTACGCCAGAAACTTGACGATATCCGGGATAATTTTGCCACACGCAGTAACTATCATTCTGGAACAAAACTCTATATTCAAAGCTTCACGATGGACTGGAATTACGAGGAACAGAAGCCGCGCACAGGAGAACTCATTAAAGATACTCGCAGAATATATCTGCATTTTTATTACAATGATCAGCATGCCACTGATGACAAAAATGCATTCAACCACATGCTTGATACTCTTGAAACAGAACTTCTTTCCGGTCATCGAAACCCGGAACATGAAAAATTGTATACTAAATATTATGACATCCATACTACTCCGATACGCGGAATGAAATTTGCACCCAAGCAAGAAGCGATTGATGACGCGGAAAAGGATTTCGGCTTCTTTGCTTTAATGTCTAACAGTATAAAGGAACCTGTTGAAGCACTTAATATCTACCGTTCCAAGGACTTGATCGAGAAGGCTTTCGGAGACTTGAAGGAACGGCTGAACATGCGGCGTGAGTCGGTTTCTTCGGATGAAAATCTGGAAGGTAAACTATTCGTCCAATTTGTTGCCTTGATCTATCTTTGCTATATCAAGAAGGCGATGGAGGACAACAACTTATTTAAAACATACTCGATGCAGGAGTTTCTGGATGAACTGGATATTATCGAGCGGTTTCATCAGCCGGGTAAGCAACCCTGTCTTGGTGAAAT
>JAAYKX010000224.1 GCA_012522155.1 Bacteroidales bacterium | reverse complement strand
TCAATTCCAAAAACCTGCTTGAAAACAACTCCGCCGGCATAAACAGTTACAGCAACCTTGGTGAACACATAACTAACCAGGGAGATTATAGACAAAACACTGCGTGATCCTTTATTATATCTTTTTTCAAGAAATTCGGGCATTGTGAATACACCGCTCCTGGCATAGAAAGGAACAAAGAACCATCCCAGTATAAGAATGATCCATCCGTGCATTTCCCAGTGGGCCATGGCCATACCGCTTGATGCTCCCGCACCTGCCAGACCTACAAGATGTTCCGAACCGATGTTGGATGCGAAGATTGAAGCCCCGATTGCAATCCAGGTTGCATCACGGCCTGCCAGAAAATAATCAGTTGATGTTTCCTCCCTTTGCTTCAGAACCCACAGGATGATTCCAACAAGACCAAAACAAAAGAGTCCCAGAACGATCCAGTCCAATATTGCCATGTCAGATAATTTAAATTAGCTTTCTCTTTGTTTAATAATTCGTTATACATTTGAGATGGCTGACTTCCGTCAGTTGTATACGTCTGATTTTAATTGCCCTATGGAAATAATTATTTAACAACATATTGTTAATTAGCTGTTTATGAAAAAACAGAACAATTGCTGACAATACCTTTGAAATATCCCTTAATCCATTTCACTTTCCTGTGTCTGTATTTTGCCATTCCGCAAGTGAAGACTGAATGAAATCAATAATCTTCTGGTTTTCATCCTTACCGCTGCCTTTCACATCAAAGGATTTTCCAAACCTGAAATAAATAGTTTTCCTGCTGTCAAGCGGACCCAGTTCCCTGATCACTTTTCCATTTCCCCTGAAATCAGTTTTTAATGCCACCGGAACAACTTTTACTCCGGCTTTCTTTGCCAGTTTAACACCAAGAGAATTAAATTCAGAAGGTTTAAAAACCATATTCCTTGTACTCTGCGGAAAGATAATAATGGAAATTCCCTTTGACAGCAGTTCCATTCCCCCGTTCATTACTGCTTCCAGGTCTTTCCGGGGATCGGTTCGTCAGACAATTACCGGGTCTCTCGAGCGCATGACATCGCCAAAGAGAGGATGCCTGACGAGACTGTCTTTTACCACGAAAGTGACTTTCTTCAGGGGCGAAACAATACAAGGCAGAATCATTGTCTCAAGAGTGCTCATATGATTGGCTATGAACAATACAGGCTCATCTGACAAAGGAATATTGTCCATTCCGGAAATACTGAACCTGCCACCCGATTTTTCTATGAACCTTAATATATAAAATGAAGATTCTTCCCAGGCCCTGTCATCATATATCCCTTTCCTGGCATCCCTCCTTGTCTTAAAAATAATATTTGCAAATTTGAGCGTGAAATATAATCTGTTTCGGCGGTATATTTTCCGCCACAACTCCCGGTCCTCCGGGAGGCTGATATATGTATCCGACTTAAAATATCCCTGTTCCATATATTATAAAAGTATTCTGTTTGGGCTGCATCGGAAATGAAAACAATCCCGGAACCCTGCCTTAGCCCTTTATTATAGTATTCTGTCAGGGCTGCGTCCCTTCACAGACAAAATATATCACCATGACCGTGCTCCTGACTTTATCATTTCAAAACTAACATGGGTTTATGATCATATATATATATTTGGCGGGAATCAACAAATTCAAAAGTTTAACGAACTGCCGTGTTTACAAAACTAAGATATAAATTGTAAGTTTAAGCTCAAATCAACGACGATTCTTTCTTAAACATTATTATTCCAGATGAAGCTTCCCCTGCTTGATTCCATAGTATTTTTCACCCTCATCCTAGGTAACATTATTTTTGGAATCAGTTTCTTTTTCAGAAACAGGACAAGCGATCAGTTTACGGCAGGGGGAGGAAAGCTGCCGGCATGGGCTGTGGGCATGTCTATTTTTGCAACTTTTGTAAGCAGTATAAGTTTCCTGGGACTGCCCGGAAAAGCCTATGCAACGAACTGGAACGCATTTGTCTTCAGCCTTTCAATCCCCTTTGCCACTATAATGACAATCAGATTTTTCATTCCCCTCTACAGGGGCATCGGAAACATATCAGCCTATTATTATCTTGAACAACGTTTCGGAGCCTGGGCAAGGATCTATGCATCGGCATGCTACATCCTCACCCAGCTGATGCGCACCGGGGCCATCCTGATGCTCCTGGCACTACCCCTTAATGCACTTTTCGGATGGAACATAAAAACCATTATAATTCTTACCGGTTTCATGGTGATGATCTACACCATGCTGGGCGGAATAAAGGCAGTTATCTGGACTGATGCCGTACAGGGTATCATCCTCATCGCCGGTGCCCTGATATGTTCTGTTATACTGACCTTTTCCATGCCTGAGGGTCCGGGCCAGCTGTTCAGGATTGCAGCAGAAAACAACAAGTTCAGCCTCGGGAGTATGGGATCAAGTCTTTCCCAGTCGACTTTCTGGGTGGTACTGATTTACGGACTTTTCATCAATCTGCAGAATTACGGTATAGACCAGAACTATATCCAGCGTTACATGACAACAGGCAGCGACAGGGAAGCAAAGGTCTCGGCATGGTTCGGTTCACTGCTCTACATCCCTGTTTCCCTGTTGTTTTTTTATATAGGAACAGCACTGTTTTCATATTACACAGCTATGCCTGAACTGCTGCCGGATGAACTCCGGACAGCCGGATCGGCAGATAAGGTTTTTCCATATTTCATTGCCACAGGATTGCCGGCGGGAATGACCGGGCTGCTTATAGCATCAATATTTGCAGCCGGGATGAGCACTGTCTCAACCAGTCTGAACAGCACGGCAACCATCATCATGAATGATTACTACAGGCGCTACTTCAACAAAAATGCCGGTGAAAAACAATGCATGAGAGTCCTGTATTCATCCTCATTGCTGACAGGTGTTTTTGGCATCCTGATCGCACTTGCCCTTGTGGGAGTCGAAAGTATCCTGGATGCCTGGTGGTCACTGGCTTCAATCTTCAGCGGAGGAATGCTGGGTTTGTTCCTGCTGGGATATTTCTCACGTAATGTCAGAAAAGCTGATGCCTTAACCGGTGTCATTTGCGGAGTCCTGGTAATAGTCTGGATGAGTCTCTCCCCCCTTTATTTCACTGAAGGAAGAAGCCTCTCGTTCAGGAGTCCCTTCCATGCCAACCTGACAATAGTATTCGGAACAATGACGATATTCCTCGTGGGATTCCTGATTTCCCGCTTTATTAATATTAAACTTTCATGTCGTAACTCCACAAAAGATTATGAAAATCCGGAACACCGGGAAAAATAATATGATCAGCAAATGAACCAAATTCAATATAAACTTATGAAAAGAACTATTTTCGCAGCATTGCTTTTTGCAGTCATTTTCATCACCGGCATCCGTGCCCAGTTCATAGGAAATGAATGTATCGTGAAATCGGAATTTATATATCATCCTGCTGATGTGCCCTTCCCTTCATGTCATGCCTCAACGCTGATTCAGAACGGCAAGGGACTGATGGCTGCATGGTTCGGGGGAACAGAGGAAAGAGATCCCGATGTGGGGATCTGGGCAAGCAGCTTTGAAAAGGGCAGATGGACAAGGCCCGTAGAACTGGCAAACGGCATTCAGCATAAGGGAAAACGCTATCCATGCTGGAATCCGGTGCTTGTTAATACAGGGAAAAGGATACTGCTTTTTTTCAAGGTAGGTCCCAGTCCCTCAACATGGTGGGGCGAAATGATGTACTCGGATAACAGGGGAAGGTCATGGTCAGTACCCCGGAGATTGCCGGAAGATATTCTGGGTCCGGTAAAAAACAAGCCCGTTCTGCTTGACAACGGAGAATTGCTGTGCCCTTCCAGCACGGAGGACGAGGGATGGAGGCTGCATATGGAATTTACTTCTGGCGACTGCCTTATATGGGAACGGACCTCCGCACTGAATGAAAGAACAACGGGAGCCATTCAGCCGGCCATACTTGTTCATCCCGGAGGGAAACTACAACTGTTGTGCAGGAGCACCGTGTCAAAAATACTAAGTGCCTGGTCAGAGGACAAGGGTCGCAGCTGGAGCAGTCTTGAAGCCCTGGACCTGCCGAATAACAATTCGGGAATAGATGCCGTGACACTCAGTGACGGGCGTCATATCCTTGTCTATAATCACCTTGAAAAGGGACGCCATGCCCTTCACGTGGCTGTTTCGGATGATGGGATCCGGTGGAAGGCTGCTGCAGTTCTGGAAAATGAAAAGCCCGGAAGTGAGTTTTCATATCCTGCCGTCATACAGACCAGTGACGGTCTGGTGCATATCACCTATACCTGGAACCGCAGGCAGATAAAACATGTGACCATCGATCCGGCAGCTATCCGGGAAACACCTTTCCGGAACAATGAATGGCCCTGATCACTGTCTGTCAGATACTTCATCATCCTGTCACAGCGGAACAACACTCTTTTACCGCTTTGAAGGGTACTGCCCTGACGGATGACATTACTTTCTTCGCCTATGAAAAAGATTATCATACATCCGCCTTCTACGGGATTCCAATAAAAAATTTATATATTTATCAGCATTGATTTTTTCAGGAGTTTTAAAACAGGACTACCT
>JAAYKX010000223.1 GCA_012522155.1 Bacteroidales bacterium | reverse complement strand
TTCTTATCCGGATTCCTGAATATAGCTGTTCAGCTTTTCTGAGATCCAGGTCCCGTAATTTCCCTGGTCATCAGAATAAATCAGGAAGGCGTCAAACTCAGGATTATTCTCAATAAATTCAATGGTCCTTTCCTTACCCATTACCATACAGGCTGTGGCTATTCCGTCAGCCGTCATACAGTCAGGAGCAAGGATGGTTGCACTTAAAAGCTGGTTTTTTGAGGGATAGCCGGTTTTCGGATCAATGGTATGGGAGTATTTTATACCATCCTCCACATAAAATTTCCTGTAATTTCCCGAAGTGGCAAGGGATCTGTCCTTCATACTGATTATTGCCTGCAGGTCATGTCCCGGGATCACATTACCGTCGGCAGGCCTGTCAATGCCGATTTTCCATAATACTCCTCCCCTGTCGCCCCTGGCCCTTATCTCTCCTCCTATTTCAACCAGGTAGCTTTTTATCCCCCTGCTTTCAAAGAACCGGCCTATCACATCCACCGAATAGCCTTTTGCTATGGCATTGAAATCCAGGGATACCCTGGGGTCGGTCTT
Source organism: Bacteroidales bacterium (assembly GCA_012522155.1). GTDB lineage: Bacteria > Bacteroidota > Bacteroidia > Bacteroidales > VadinHA17 > LD21. The sequence goes on along the minus strand of JAAYKX010000223.1, from coordinate 4,378 downwards.
AAAGAGTCTGCCATTACGGATATCCACCTTCTCAATTCCCACAAGCTGCATCAGGCTGTCCCTGTCTGTTTCCCTGAAGTTTTTAACGGCATCGGGTCCGAAACCCCATGCTTTTACCAGCGGACCAATGGTTACGTCAAATGCCCCTTCGGTAAGCGCAGATATCTCCTTCGATCTGTTGAAAACCTCTCTGAAATAATTATCCGGAATATCGGTTTCATTGCGGTTTATCCGGCAGAGAACAGAAGAATCCTCATAAAGGGAAAGCGACATGTCAAATTCCTTCAGTATCTGTTCCACCTCATCCTGAAGAACAGCAGCATCAAAGCGGCCCGGGTTTTCAAATATCATACTATAGGTGGTGCCCTGTGCAAATCCGCTGAACTTTGAATATTCAGCCTTCTCCCTGCAGGATGCATCAAGGACCAGAATACATGAAAGCAGGAGTATCAGTCTTAAATTACTCATAATCATCAGTTTTTCCCTTAAGGGTTTTATATATGAACAATTCACCGGAGTTCTTTCTCCCGGATACTTCTTCATCCACTGTTAAATCCCGAAATCGTCAAAGGAAATGTTTTCTAACGGAACACCGAGATTATCCAGCATATTAAGTACCGCATCATTCATTACCGGCGGACCACAGAAGTAATATTCAATATCTTCAGGTTCATCGTGCGTTTCAAGATAATTATCCAGAAGAACCTGATGAATATTACCGGTAAGTCCCGTCCAGTTGTCTTCAGGCAGGGGAGCCGAAAGAGCCAGATGGAATCTGAAATTAGGGAACTGCTTTTCAATTTCCCGGAATTCCTCCTCGTAAAAAACTTCCCTGAGTGACCTGGCGCCATACCAGTATGACACTTTCCTGTCTGTCTTCAGGGTATTGAAGAGGTGAAAAATATGGGACCGGAGCGGAGCCATTCCTGCACCGCCCCCTATATAAACCATTTCACTTTCACTGTTCTTGATATGGAAATCGCCGTAGGGTCCCGAAATCATAACCGTGTCGCCCGGCTTCAGTGAAAATATATAGGATGAACATATCCCCGGGGGGACATTCATATATTGCTTCCTCACATTATCCCATGGCGGTGTTGCTATTCTGATATTCAGCTTTATCAGATTCTTTTCAGCAGGATAGTTGGCCATTGAATAAGCCCGGAATGACTCCTCCGTATTTTTTATGCTGAAATCCCAGACCTTGAAATTGTCCCAGTCGGCCCTGAATTCTTCCTCTATGACAAAATCCCTGAAATTCGCCGAATATTTCGGAACATCGATCTGTATATAGCCGCCCGGTTCGAAGTTCAGCTCTTCTCCGTCGGGAAGCCTTACTACAAATTCTTTTATAAAGGTTGCAACATTCCTGTTTGACACCACTTCACACTCCCATTTCCTGATCCCGAGAACCGCTTCGGGAACCTCGACCGTCAGGGCTTCCCTTATCTTGACCTGACAGCTCAGGCGCCAGTTGTTAAGCTGCTCCTTCCTTGTAAAAAAGCCTGTCTCGGTTGCCAGGATGGATCCGCCCCCCTCAAGGATACGGCACTTACACATTCCGCATGTACCCACTCCCCCGCAGGCTGAAGGCAGAAAGATACCGTTTGTCGAAAGTGTTGTAAGGAGATTGGAGCCGGGAGAAACCGTCAGCTCCCTGTCATTGATCTGCAGTTTTACATCACCTTTCGGGATCAGCCGGTCTCTTGCAAAAAGGAGCATGACAACCAGAAGCAGGATAATGACCAGGAAAACAACCAGGGCATAAAGGAGAGTCAGGAGAGTAGAAACAGCTAAAATCATAATCTCAATATTTCAATTATAAGGTGATTCCCATAAATCCCATGAAGGCAATAGCCATTAATCCGGTGATAATAAATGTTATTCCCAGTCCCTTCAGGGGATCCGGCACATTACTGTAATGCAGCTTCTCCCTTATGGCCGCTATTCCCACAATGGCAAGAAGCCAGCCCACTCCCGATCCTGCACCGAAAGCCGTTGCTTCGGCTATGTTTGCATATTCCCTTTCCTGCATGAAGAGTGATGCACCAAGTATTGCGCAGTTTACAGCGATCAGCGGCAGAAAGATACCCAGGGAATTATAGAGTGCAGGACTGGTTTTCTCTATCACCATCTCAACAAGCTGAACTATTGCAGCAATAACAGCTATAAACACAATGAAGCTAAGGAAGCTGAGGTCAACATCTGCAAAACCCTTTCCCAGCCACACCAGAGCTCCCTTTTTCAAAATATAATTTTCAATAATAAAGTTTACCGGAACAGTTATCACCAGCACAAAAACGACGGCTATACCCAAACCAAATGATGTCTTCAGGGTCTTTGACACAGCCAGATAGGAACACATGCCCAGGAAAAAGGCAAAAACCATGTTTTCAACAAAAATGGCTTTTATGAATATGTTAAGAAGATTTTCCATAAATTCTAGCTTTGTTTTTCTTCAACCAGACTCCTGTCCTTGCTTCTCTGTACCCATATTATGAGTCCCACAAGGATCAGGGCCATCGGAGGCAGTATAAACAATCCGTTATTTTCATAGCCGGTGGAATATATTCCGATTTTCTCCATCAGGGGATATCCGAGAATGGTACCTGAACCCAGCAGTTCCCTGAAAAATGATACAATTATCAGTATCAGTCCGTAGCCGGCACCGTTTCCCAGTCCGTCAAGGAAGGAGGGCCAGGGCCTGTTTGCCATAGCAAAGGCTTCCAGTCTCCCCATCAGGATACAGTTGGTAATGATCAGTCCCACAAAAACAGACAGCTGCTTGCTAACATCAAAAGCATATGCCTTCAGTATCTGGTCAACCATTATCACCAGAGTCGCTATTACAACCAGCTGAACAATTATTCTTATCCTTTCGGGTATATAACTGCGCAGTGCAGCTATCACCACATTGGATATCGCAACGACTATTGTAACAGACAATGCCATGACAAGGGCCGGCTTAAGCTTCACTGTAATAGCCAGTGCCGAACAGATTCCGAGAACCTGTATGGTTATCGGATTGTCCTTATGCAGCGGTGCCGTGAGCAGTCTTATGTTACGCGCCGAAAACAAAGGCTCTTTTTCCTGGTTACTCATCCGAAAATATTATTAATGTGTTATTGTATATCAATTTCTGTTTCCCCGCAGGTAATCATCATACTTGATTAAACAGTCGAAAAGCATGTCTTCAAGACCCTTGCTGGTAATTGTTCCTCCCGAGACGGCATCAACACCGTGAACATCATCCTCCCCGGCTCCTCCCTTGATTACCTTCACCGATACAAATGTCTGGTCATCAAACAACTTCTTGTCACGGAACATGTTTTCAAATTCCGGAGTGTTTATTTCAGCCCCAAGGCCGGGTGTTTCCCCCTTGTGGTCGAAAGTAACACCGTAAATAGTATTCATATCCTGCCTCAGCGAGATATAGCCATTAATAGGTCCCCACAGCCCCTTTCCCTCCAGCGGGAGAATTATCAGCTGTCCGCCTTCCTCCGTCATGGCAGTGAAAACCGGCAACGACTGCTGCCCGGCAGGCTTTCTCTGTTCATTTCTCAGAACAACGGTAAAAGCATCAACATCCTCAAGGATTTCCCCACTGGAGTTGATCACAAAACTCTCCTTTATATACCTGTCGTACAATTCAACGGCATTCTGGCGGTTGGCCGGTATGCGTATCGATTCAAGCATGCTCTTCTTTTTCTCTGTTTCCAGGTTCCTTTCCTGGGCAGGCTGAAGCAGTGTAGCTGCAAGGGAAAGTAATACAGCAACAATTACAACCATCACCGTTGAGAAAGCAAAAATATACCTGTTACTGAATTGCCTCATATTTTATTTATTATTGATTTATGGTCTGAAGACGATTGATTCTCCTTTTTATATTGGACTGTACCACGAAATAGTCGATCAGCGGGGCAAAAAGGTTCATCAGCAGGATTGCAAGCATGACACCCTCAGGATAAGCCGGATTAAGCACTCTGAAAAGTATTGAGAGTATTCCCGTCATAAAACCGTATATCCACTTTCCCTTTTCCGTCTGTGATGCTGTCACCGGATCGGTTGCCATAAAAACTGCCCCGAAGGCAAAGCCTCCCATAACAAAATGATAATAAAAAGGCAGCTGCATAAATTCACTGCTTCCAAAAGCATTGAGAAGCAAAGCCATTGTAAGTCCACCGCCAAACATGCTAAGCATTATTTTCCAGCTTCCTATACCGGTAATTATCAGTATCAGCGCACCTATAAGTATTGCCGGAACCGAAGTTTCACCCACCGATCCGGGAATGGTTCCTATAAACATTTCCATAAAGGAAGGCATGTCTGCAGAATGTCCCTGTGCACAGAGTCCCAGCGGGGTAGCACCTGAATATCC
>JAAYKX010000222.1 GCA_012522155.1 Bacteroidales bacterium | reverse complement strand
GTTGGTTTTTATCCTGTAGCGCTGGAAAGCCAGATCCCATTCAGTGGAAACAGAGGGATCGGATACTGTAATGGTATCATCCTGTGAAAAGCTGAAATATTTCCAGCCAGGCACATTGCCTGCATCTATTTCAAATGTCTTTGACTCAATTACAGGAATCTCTTCCTCTTTGTTGCATGTAAACAACAGTGCAACAATAGCTGCTGACAAAAATACAATTATTGAATTTTTCATGTCACAAGATTTGGTTTTAAACTAAATTCCGGAAATACCAAGCACTAATTATGCAACAAAAATCATCCGGATATTGTTTCGCGCTGAAAGTACAAAAAATATCGGGCTTTTGCGGCAGCAGCGGAAAAAACACCAAAGTGCGGCAAGTCACGGTTTTCACCGGATTTCCGCAAATTATCAGCCTTGTCCATAAGCTGTTCATTCACTGTACAGCCCTATTCTACAAAAAAGATTCTTTATGGTTTAAAGGTTATTGTTTAATATGTTGTGAAGATACTGAAAAAAAAAATTCACATTCCCGGAATATTAATCAGTTTTATATTTTTTAGATAATTTAACATGATTACTTTTATTCATTTCAATTCACGAAACCTTTCAACCATATTTCACGGTGTTTTTGCCCGTTTTCAACATAAAAATATCATTCCCGGTAAAATAAACTTCAGCAGTGATGAAAAATATTATTGACGATTTAAGGAGAGTGCTTAAACAGAATGCGGATGAAAAAATCCGGATTTCGGGGGAAAGATTTTTCAGGGAAGAAGTGAAGTCCCACGGCTTAAGAGCAGCCCTCGTCCGGTCCATTGCCGGTGAATATTTCAATAAGCTTCCGGAAAACAACAAGGAAGCAGTATTCGGTCTTTGCGAAGAACTGTGGAAATCAGGATACCTGGAAGAATCGTTCATTGCCTGCAACTGGGCCTACAAATTCAGGAAGGAATATACTCCCAATGATTTCCCCGTATTTGAAAAATGGGTCAGCAAATATGTAAATAACTGGGCATCATGTGATACATTATGCAATCACAGTATCGGAACCTTTATTGAAATGTATCCCTCCTTTGTGAGTGAATTAAAGAAATGGGCCCGTTCAGATAAGCGCTGGGTTAAAAGGGCATCAGCTGTAAGCTTGATTATTCCTGCTAGAAAGGGTAAGTTTCTGAATGATATTTTTGAAATAGCCGATATTCTTCATTCAGACCCTGATGATATGGTCCGGAAAGGCTATGGCTGGATGCTGAAAGCGGCAAGTGAAGCCTATCAGCAGGAAGTTTTCACATATGTCATGAAAAGGAAGGGAAGCATGCCCCGGACTTCCCTCAGATATGCAATAGAAAAGATGCCTGCTGATCTGAAAGCAAAAGCCATGGCCAGGTAATATTCCCGGCATTTACCCGATATTTATCCGGTATTAACCCGGCAATTACTGCAGCAGTTCCGGAATTCAGTTTTCAGAACTGTCATGAAATCCTTTCTTTTTCCTGAATTTACGAATCAGGTCTATGAGTATGCTTCCTGCAAGGTATCCGATCACTCCGCCGTAAAGGGTACTCCAGTACCAGACCGATTTAATGGGACAGCTGCCTGAGAGGCATCCGATAAATTTCCAGTAAAGGAATCCGCCGGCAAGACCTGATATGGAAAATATTATCAAAAAACTATTCTTCCTTAAAAACTCTTTCATAAAATCTTTTTAATTTTTCTGACTCCTTCTCCCAGGAAAGATCTTCAGAAGCATTAACAGCATTCTGTCTGAGTTTGTTCAGAAGTTCCGGATCATTTTTAAGTGTTGAAAGCGCATCACATATTGCTTCAGGAGTTATTTCAGGAATAATAATACCGCAGCCGTATTTGTTTATAATACCTGCTACTTCAGGCAGCTTCCCTGCTATGACCGGTATTCCGGCAGAAATATAATCAAACAGTTTGTTCGGCAGGCTGAACCTGTAATTCAGATTTGTATCCTTGTCGAGACTGAGTCCTGCATCAGCGGAACGGGTATATTTCATCAGTTCATTCCATGGCATCATATCCAGGAATATGATCCTGTCCGATAGTCCCGGATCACGGACTCTGTTTTTAAGACTGGCAATGACGTCTCCCGAACCGGCAACAATAAGAGTGACATCTTCAATAAAGCGCATAGCTTCAATAAGTTCTTCTCCTCCCCTTTCAATATTGATACCCCCGCCCTGGAAAATAAGCAGCAGATCACCGGGTTTTACTCCCATCTCATTTCTCGAAAACCCTTTCAGTCCGGAAGATAATAATGAGCAATTCCTTACCGTAACAGGACGAACACCATATTCCTTTTCATACTGCAGTGCAAGTGAATCACTTACAGTCATAACATATTTAAGGTGCGGGAACATCCTTTTCTCAAGGCTTTTCCAGAACCATGTGACAAACTTCCTTCCCCTAAGCTCCGGAACTCCCGTAAAGTATTCATGGGAATCATAAACAAGAGATTTTCGTTTCAGCTTTGCTACCAGAAAATTAGGAAGAAGGGTATCAAGATCATTTGATATCAGTAAATCATAATTATGAAAAAGCAGATAAAAGAAAAGCCGTATGTTGAAGAATGAGTAGAAAAGAAATCCCTTATTAAACAACATTCTGAACCGGAATGTCCGGAAGAGAAGCTTGCTTTTCGTGCAGCAACTTCCCCTTCGCCTTCCAATGATTGTGACATTGCAGCCCAGGTCACTTACTTCACCGGCTATCTTCAATACCCTCTGGTCATAACAGATACAGTTTATAACTGAAAAGACTGCGTTGATTTTGTTGTCTGACCGGGACATTGGGCAAAGTTAAAAATATTGGTGCACTAACACTTATTCTTCTCCCCTCAGCAAAAGCGATGTTTTATCTTTCCCTGAAAGACAG
>JAAYKX010000024.1 GCA_012522155.1 Bacteroidales bacterium | reverse complement strand
CTGATTCAAGGGGAGTGAATCCGTCGAGTATGCCTCCGTCCTCCCCCTGCATCCTGAAAAACACCATAAGATTCTCCCTGAGTTCATCGGCCGGATGCACTGCAGCAGCAAGTTCAATAAAAGTATTGTAATCCCTGATCCATACTTCCCGATAACCGTCTCCGGCATTGAATCCGCTCCTTATCATTTCAAGGGCTTTTTTTTCCGTGAAAGCAAAATATTCATTGTCCCGGATCTGTTCCGCAATCATCCTTTTCTTTCCGGCCAAAGGAGATGAACATGAATTACCTGTCAGCAGGATCAGCAATGCCGGCAGTATCAGCAATGCCGGCAGGATCAGCCATGCCGGCCTGATAAATTTCCTCATCTTTTCAGTATTACTGTCTGTCACCTATTCCTCCCAGCTGAATGCCTCACGCAGCAGTTCAAGGCTTTTGGGAACGGCAGTCATGGGATCCTCGTTACCTTCAAATTCGAGAGACACATATCCCCTGTAGTCAACCTTCCTGAATATTTCCGCAACGCGATCATAATCTATGTCGAGAGTATACCATTTCCCGCCTCCGTAATAAGTCTTTGCCTGTACCAGGAATGTCTGCGGAGCCATCATCTCGAGCTGTTCGTACATATTTTCCAGGAAGTTGCCGGTGTCAGAAGTTATCTGAAGCCACGGCGAATCCACTGTGTTCACTATTCTAAGAACACCTTCGGCAGTCCTTCCCAGTCCCCAGTGATTCTCCAGTCCCAGTACCACACCACATTTTTCAGCTGCCGGGATACATTGTGAAATTGCATCTGTCACCCAGTCAAAGCCCTGGTCATCGGTATATCCTTCAATGTTTGGTTCAATACCTTTGTTGGCCATCAGATCGTCGAATGACCTGGTGGTGTTCCATCTTCCCGTATTGAGTCTCATGGTAGGAATCCCGAGTTTGTATGCAAGTTCTATCTGATGTATTGTCAATGCAACCTGTTCATCCCGGATTTTTTTATCCGGATACACAAAGCCCTGATGGGTTGAAAATCCCATAATATCCAGTCCGGCATGAAATGCCTGCCGCTTCAGTTTCTGAAGATAACTGTTGTCTTCTGATGCCATCTGCCTGAGGAGTAGTTCTATGCCGTCAAAACCCATTGCAGCGGCTTTTTCAATACAATCCTCAATGGGAGCATTTTCTTTGGGACCATTAAACTGCCAGAAAGAGTAGGTTGACACCCCTATTCTGTTTCTGCGGATTTTTTTCTGACTTCTTCCTTCTTTCTTGTCAGATTTTCCTTCCTCACCGGAGCATGAGAATCCTATTCCGGCGGCTGCAGCAGCAAGGCTGCCTGTACGGATAAATGAACGACGTGTTGTTTTCATGGTTGGTTGATTTATTTAATTAATTATTCATCAAGGGCCGTCCAGTCAACAAGAGGCGATTTGTAGTAATTGATATCCATGGCATCAAAACGTTCGCCGTGTTTTCCCAGTCTTGTCCTGTATTCTTCCCACTTCCTCGATTCCGCAGGAGTCCATCCTATCTCGGCAATACCTGCAAGCCGCGGAAAAACCATGTATTCTATCTCATCAATATTTGTAATGTTTTCCGTCCACAGAGGGGATTCCACACCCACAATATCATCCTTGCCGACTCCGGGAACAAGCGCGGCGGGATCCCAGTTATAGGAAACATCCACTTCAACAAATCCTGCCCACTGAAGTCCGTATTTTGTTGTCTTGTCATATTTCATATCAATATATGCCTTGCTTGACGGCGACATAAGGATTTTTGCTCCCTGTTCAACCGCTTTGACTGCATTCCTGGGATTTGCCCAGTTCTGGGCAATGCTGTTAGGCTTCAGTTTGGCGTTGGCAATTTCATCCCAGCCAATGCACTGTTTGCCATGACTGGCTGCAATCTCCTGAACCCTTTCCACAAAGGGTATGTAATCGGATAATTTTGTGGCATGCGATTCATCTCCTCCAATATGAAAATATGGTCCGGGTGTCATCTCCGATATTTCCCTGATCACATCATCAATAAATTTATAGGTTATCTCCTTGTCTATGCACAATGAACTGAACCCGACTTCTATTCCGGTATAAAGTTCCGTGGCCCTGCCGTCACAGTTAAGCTCGGCATAGGATGCCAGTGCCGAATTGGTATGTCCGGGCATATCTATTTCAGGGACTACGGTGATATAGTTTTCTTCTGCATAGTCAACAATAGCCCTGTACTGTTCCTGGGTAAAAAATCCGCCCGGTCCTCCTCCAACTTCCGTACTTCCACCGTGCAGGGTAAGATTCGGCCAGGATTTGATCTCTATCCTCCAGCCCTGATCATCCGAGAGATGCAAATGAAGCCTGTTCATTTTGTAATATGCAAGAAAATCGATAAAACGCCTTACATCATCCACGCCAAAAAAGTGACGGGCCACATCAAGCATTGCCCCCCTGTAGGAATATTCCGGATAATCGCTGATTGTTCCGGAAGCAATTTTCCATGGTCCCTCCTGCCGTTCCGCCATTTCAATCCTTGCTGGCAGCAGTTGCCTGATGGTCTGAACCCCCCTGAACAGTCCCGCGTGTGTGGCGGCAGTAAGTCTCAGCTGTTTACCTGTAATGGAAAGTTCATAGCCTTCACTGTTTATATCTGCACCGGAAGACCCTTCAATGGCCAGCAGTATGGAGCCCCTTCCGGGATCACCAGATGTTGATTTAACATTCAGGCTGTATCCTGTTGAAGGTCTGAGCCTGTCGGCAAGATAATGCCCGATGTCCAGCAGTTCGGACGATTCACCCATAACATATATGTCCGTGTTGGACCTGAGAGTAAAATAATCACCTGTTGAAACAACTGAAACCGGTTTCGGAATTATGCTTTCCGCTGATAGATCGGATGGTTCCTGCTTTGTGCATGATACCTGGATCATCATTGCAACGGCCAGTATCAGCAAAGGCACAATTTGTTTTTGTTTTTTGTAATACATTGTTATTTAATTTATTAATAAATTCGTTGGATTGTTTTTAAAGATATTCAGACCAGGTCACAGGCTTCGGGAGGCATCCAGTGTGCATCCCTGCCATCCCATTTGACATTGCATCCTATGGGGTTGGTGACCGGAACCGTTACCGGCTTGCCCGATACCAGTTCCTCAAGGGCATTATCCAGATCGTTTACCGTCATTGCTGAAACATTACGGGGATTATCGACTCCCCTGCCTGTATAGACAAGAAATCTCTCTTCATCAAACACATAGAAATGAGGTGTTCTCAGGGCGCCATACGCTTTTGCCACTGACTGATCCTGATCATAAAGATATACCCAGGGGAAGCGGTGCTGCTCCATCCTTTTAACCATGTTCTCAAAGCTGTCTTCGGCATATGTATGCTCACTGTTGGAATTTATTCCTGCAAACCCCACTCCTTTTTTCATATATTTTTCAGCAGTGGCTCTTGTTATCTCATCCGATCCTGTCACATAGGGACAATGGTTACAGGTAAAAAAGACAACAAGAAATTTATTGCTGCTGAAATCCGACAGGCTGTACTTCTTTCCGTCAGTTGCCGGAAGTGTGAAATCCAATGCCTTTTGACCAATCTGTAATGTAAATGACATATAATGAATTTAATTTGTTTTAAAACTAACAATAAATAATTGCAAGTGTTTGCCGTGGCCCCTGATTTTTGCTTATTGTCCTGAAAGGCCTGTGCCCAGCGGGTCTTCTGATCTGTTAAAAAATTCATCCTGAAGTTGTTCAATTGTATTATTTTCCTTCAGGTACTTTACCAGCCGGGCAAGCTGGCTTCCCCATTTATCTATCAGCAGTTCCCCCAGTTTTCTGTCAGGTTCCGCAACATCGGAGCAATAATGATTCGGATACCGGGCATACCACCATATTCCGGTATAGCCGTATTGCAACTGTTTCAGCCTGCCCTGGTCAAGTCCGGACTCATCCTTTATCAGGTCAATATTCACAAGGTCGGGCCGGATAAAATACATCATTGATGTTTCATCTTCGCCTGCATGGCCATCAAGGCTTGCTTTTTTCAAAGCCTTGATCTGCGGGTCATATACAGGGTCCGCTTCTTTCTGAAAGAGCACTGTAATGTAATCCCTGCGGCCGGCAAGCTGAGACTGGCAGAAATACTGCAGGAAACTTGTACTTCCTCCGTGACCGTTTGCAAAGATGATCTTCTTCAGGCCGTTTCTCGACAGTTCATTGCAGGTTTCCTCGAGCATCTTCCACATCAGCTCGCTGCTGTAGGATATTGTTCCGGGCTGATGCATTGCTTCAAATATCTGACCGCAGTAATATGGAGGAAAAACAATTGCATATTCCTTTCCTGCTGCATTGAATGAGGCTTCACGGGCTTCAAAGAGATCCGTACCCAAAGGCAGGTGAGGTCCGTGTTTTTCAATGATTCCCAGGGGTATTATACATACCCCGCCGGCCAGTTCAACAGCTTTCTTAAACTGCGGAGATGACAGTTCTTCCATTTTAAAGGGAAGATTCACTTTGTCTGACTGTGCATTCAAAGCAACAATCCATGTCAGTGTCAGAAGAAATACAACTAATTTTTTCATGATTTAAAGATTTATTTTCATACTTTTCTGGTTTTACTGAATCCCGCAACCTGTCCTGATCAGGATCACATAAAACTTCATCCGCAGGGCTGATCTGACACAGGTTAAAAAAAAAATTATATATATTGAATCAATTATTTTACCAAATTTAAACGGAATTTCAAATAATCACCAATATGGCAGGCGAAATTTACAATACGGGTCTGGTTTTAAGCGGAGGAGGCACACGGGGATTTGCCCATCTCGGAGTACTGAAAGCCCTTAACGAAGCAGGTATTTATCCCGATGTGGTTTCGGGTACCAGTGCCGGAGCCCTTGCCGGGCTTATGTATTGCGACGGCATCAGTCCTACAGAGACACTGAAAATAATGAAAGGCAGCCGCCTTCTTAACTATATGAGACCCACCATGCCGCGTGACGGACTTCTTCAGCTTTCCGGCATAAAAAAAATACTTGAAGACCATGTGACTGCCAGGAGGTTTGAGGACCTGAAAATTCCGCTGTATGTATCGGCAACCGACCTGAACAATGGCAGGCCTGTTTATTTTTCCAGGGGTGACCTGCTGGAGGTTGTTATTGCATCGGCAAGCATTCCGGTTCTTTTCAAACCTGTTGTAATCAATGATATTTTTTATGCTGACGGCGGAATACTCGACAACATGCCGGTTCTGCCCATAGAAAACCAGTGCAGGGCAATCATCGGTTCATTTGTTAATCCGGTAGGCAAGGAAAAATCCTTTCATAACCTGATCAAAATAACCGAAAGGACATTTACGATCATGATGGCAAAGGAAATAATCGAAAAATCAAGGAGATTCAATCTTTTTATTTCTCCCGCGGAACTCAGGGACTATGGAATACTAAATCCGGAAGATGCTGAGGATGTTTTCAGGATAGGTTACCGGGCAACAATAGAAAAGCTGAATGATTCAAAGGTCCTGAAATTGTTCTCCTGAAACTCAGTGGCACAGTCTAAAAATAACCAGTTCCGTCCCAGCAGTGGGTACAGAGCTTTTCACGGGGCAGTCCTATTGCCGCTATCAGATCATCAAGCCGCTGAAATAGAAGTGAATCAAGATCTAGTTTTTCGGCAATTTTGTTAACCATTTTCCTGTATTTTTCTGAATCAGGATCAGAATATTCCCCGAGTTCACTGTCCTGTCCCCCAAGTTCTTTTACTGCCCTTCGTGCAGCCAGCTCCAGCGGGGTTCTCGATTCAATGAAATTAAGAAAATCACAGGGATATAAAATGGGCGGACATGCTATTCTCATATGAAGCTCCTTTGCACCGTACTTTCTCATATCATCCGTATTATGCCTGAGCTGTGTACCCCTGACAATACTGTCATCAATAAAAATCATTTTTTTCCCGCTTATAACTGCCCTGTTGGGTATCAGCTTCATTCTGGCAACAAGGTTCCTCTGGCCCTGAAAAGATGGCAGGAAACTCCTTGGCCAGGTATCGGTATATTTTGAATACGCTCTTTTATTCGGGATTTTCTTTTCATTTCCGTATCCTATGGCATGACCCACACCCGAATCGGGTATTCCACATACAAAATCAGCTTCTACAGAATCACGGCGGGCAAGTGCGGCACCGCACCTGTAACGGCATTCATCAACATTTATACCTTCATAGTAGGAAGGAGGGTATCCGTAATAAACCCACAGAAATGCACATATCTGCAATGTTTTACCGGGTTTCCTAAGCTGTGTGTATCCTTCGGAAGTAATACGGACAATCTCACCGGGACCCATAAAATAATCCAGTTCAAAGCCGGTATTCGGAAAGGAGCACGATTCCGAAGCAAGTGCATATGCCCCGTCTTTCTTTCCTATGACCACCGGTGTCCTTCCAAGCTTGTCCCTTGCTGCAATAATCCCGTCTTCAGTCATTATCATCAGTGAACAGGAGCCTCTTACATTTTCAAAAACATATTCTATACCTTCAATAAAACTGTCCTTTTCACAAATAAGGCTGGCAACAACCTCGGTAGGATTTATTGTACCTTCGAAATTTTCAGTAAAATGTTTTTTACGGCTGAGTATTTTTGATTCAAGTTTGCCAATATTCACCAGGCGGCTTACTGTAACTATTGCAAAACGTCCCAGATGAGATGTAAAAAGAATGGGTTGCGGATCAGTGTCACTTATTATACCCATTCCCACTTTGCCTTTGAAATCCCTCAGTTCGTCTTCAAATTTTGTTCTGAAATATGAATTCTCCAGTGTGTGTATGGATCTCCGGAAACCTTTTCCGGGCACCATAAACACCATTCCGGCACGTTTGGTGCCCAGGTGGGAATGATAATCAGTGCCGTAAAATACTTCCCTTACACAATCCCGCTTTGAAACCACACCAAAAAAACCACTCATATCATTGATCTTAAATAAAATAATTATTATATTATTATTTGTAAATTTAATCATTGATTCGGATTTTATAATATAGCAGGCAGGTTATTATTATTTTTCATAATTTTGCAAACCTGAAATCCATTAAACTCATTTAACAATGACCGATACAAATTATCAAACTGATAAGACCGAAAAAAAGATCACTCCCGTCGGAATGATTGCCACAACAATTATCCTGGCTGCCGTACTTATTTTTCTTATAGTGATGTATTTCGATCAGAAACATAAAATGGTTGAAATGGAAACGGTTCTTACCGAGGAGAAGGACTCACTCACAAATGAGCTGATGAACATGGCGGCAGCATATGACACAATGAAAACCACTAATGATACGCTCAACGCCAACCTTGAAAAAGAAAAAAACAGGATTATCCAGCTTCTGGCAATAAATGCTTCAAATGCACAACTGATAAAAAAATACAGGAGTGAGATCACCACGATGAGGGAAATAATGAAAAGCTATATCGTTCAGATAGATTCCCTTAATACGCGAAATAAAATGCTTACCGCGGAAAATGTACAATACCGGCAGGAAATAGCCAAAGTCCAGAATACTAATGTACAGCTGGAGAAAGAAAGAGTTGTCCTTTCATCCAAGGTGGAGACAGCCTCAGTTATTCAGGCAAAAAATATTGTGGTTGCAGCACTGAACAAAAAAAGAAAGGAAACAAACAGGATCAACCTGATGGAATCACTCAGGGTTTGCTTTACGCTCCGGGAAAATCCCATTGCTGCATCTGGACAAAAAGAAGTGTTCATGAGGGTTATCAGGCCCGATTCACTTGTTATTACCGGAAGTCCCGACAATCTTTTCGAGTACGGGGGAAACAAAATGATATTTTCAGAAAAGCGGATGGCAGATTATCTGAACCAGGACCTTGAAATGTGTATTTTCCTGTCCAATACCGGCGATTTCATTACAGGCAACTACAGCATTGAGCTCTATCTTGAAAACAATAAAATAGGCCGTACAACATTTATGCTGTCAAGGAGATAACAGCTGTCCGGGAGAAGGCATTATAAACTCTGAAATAATATTGTCTGATATCATCTTACCCTGGTTGGTAAGAAAGAGATTATTGTCATCCTGCCTCATCAATCCGTAATTAATAAACTTTCCGCTAAGGTTGACAACATAGTCATAACCTTCCTTTTCAAAGATTTTTTCAACATACAGGAGATCGATACCCCACATTGTCCGGAGTGAAGTCATTACATATTCATTGAACTTTGTCCTGATGTCAAGTTCTTCCTTTTCAAAAATCAGTCTGCCGGAATTGACCGCATTTATATATTTTTTAACATCACTGATGTTCCATTGTCTTGAATATCCGTTGAATGAATGTGCTGATGGTCCCAGACCAAGATAGGGAACCTGCTTCCAGTAATTGGTGTTGTGTATGGAGAAATATCCCGGTTTCCCGAAATTCGATATTTCGTAATTAATAAAACCGGCCTTCCCGGTCTTTTCAAGCAACAAATTAAATTCCGCAGTACTTTCATCTTCATCAACTTCCTTTAACTGTCCCTTTTCCTTCATCTGATAAAACAGGGTTCCGGGTTCAATAGTAAGATGATAGGCTGAAAGATGTCTTATATCAAATGAAAGTGTTTCTTCAATATTTGCTGCCCAGTTGTCCGGATCCATTCCGGGAATTCCGTATATCAGGTCTGCTGAAACATTGTCAAAACCGGATTTCAGGATATTGTCAATGGCTTCCCTGGCCTGGGCCGCAGTATGGCGGCGGTTCATCAGTTTCAGATCTTCATCCCTCAGCGACTGAATACCTATACTGATCCTGTTGACACCGGCCATGTGCAGGTCCTTCATATATTTAAGACTCACATCGTCGGGATTGACTTCAAAAGTAATCTCCGCTTCACTGTCAACCCTGAAAAGATTCCTGATATGATCCAGAACGGATTCTGTTTCTTCAGCCGTCAGTACCGAAGGTGTTCCCCCCCCGAAATAAATAGTTGATACATTACTGCCTGCAAGATAATTCTTCCTTAATGTCATTTCCTTCTTCAGGGCTTCAATAAACAGGGAATTATCACCATGCGAAACTACACGGTAAAAGTCACAGTAATAACACAGCTGTCTGCAATAAGGTATATGTAGATATATTCCTGCCATTGGTAAAAAGTACTTTCACAAATACAAAGAAACACAATAGATCAGAATTTTCTATGTTTTAAAGGGACTAATTGATAAATTTGCCATAAATTTTTAAGGCTTGCTGAAAAAAAATATATATACCATAACTGTTTCACTGATTATTTTATATCTGAGCCTGGCTACACCAAAATCAATTATCAGTACCGGCATTTTTGACATACCCCATTTTGACAAGCTTGCTCATTTTGGCCTTTATTTCCTGCTTATGGCTACAATGATCCTTGAACACAGAAGATCACTGACCGATACAAGAAAGCTGTTGATGATGTCGCTTATTCCCCTGTTCTTCGGGGTCGCCATTGAATTTATTCAGTCTTTTTTCACAAGGGACCGTACGGGTGAAATCCTTGACGCAATAGCAGATGCAGCAGGTATTGCCGCTGCAGTATTACTCTGGATCTTTTTCAGGCCCTATTACCTTCTGAAGGAAAAATTCAAATAACTATCCTGTCTGATTCCCCGGCCTGTATGAGCAGGTCATGAATGGTTCTGTTTCTGAAAAGATCAACAAGATCTTTTCGTATCAATGAATAATCACTGTGCAGAATACATTCCTCCCCTCTTTCATGTACCTCCCTGCAGGTCATATTATGAATTACACAATTTTGGAAAATATCTTCTCCTTCAATCACTTTTACTATTTCAAAAAGAGTTATTTCCTTAGGATCCTTTAAAAGTGAAAAGCCGCCATGCGGTCCCTTTAATGAATAAAGTATCTTATGCCTCACAAGCTGTTGCAATATTTTTGCCAGGAAAGGGGCCGGCAGTTCCAGATCCCTGGAAATTGTAGAAATTCCTGTCTGTATCTTTCTGTCCGGCCGGGCAGCAAGATAAATAACTGCACGTATACCATATCTGGATGAATTTGATAGCATCTCAATCTGCTTTTATAGGTATTTTGTCTATCCGTCTTTTATGTCTGCCACCTTCAAAACCTGTTTCCAAAAAGGTTTTTACAATAAGATATGCTTCCGATTCTGAAATAAATCTTCCCGGCAAGGCACATACATTGGCATCATTATGAGCTCTTGCAAGACGACTGATCTCTCCGTTCCAGCATAATGCACTCCTTACTCCCCGGTGTTTGTTTGCAGTCATATTAATACCATTACCGGTACCGCAGATTGATATTCCCATATCATATTCACCTGTTGATATGGACTCTGCCATCTTATGGGCATAATCAGGATAATCGACACTTTCAAAGGAATATGATCCAAAATCCCTGACTTCATATTTTTCCTTTTTCAGATAATCCTGTATTCTTCCTTTCAGATAGAAACCGGCATGATCAGAAACAATTGCAATCTTTTTCTTTTTCACATCATATAATTTTATTGTAACTGTTAATAAACTGTAGAAAAGTTGTAATAAAATACAATATCCGCTATAATTAACTGAAAAAAAACCGGTTTTCAGTTCTTTCCCTTAAATAAGAAAAACTTTTCATCAATTTATGCTCAGAAGTAAAGTATAAATGAACATTAAAAATATAAATTTGTTTCATCAGATCTGATGAAATGTGATTATTAACAACTGTTGGTTATAAAAGTAAAATACTGTAAATCATAAATGGTATATTTTTTGAACTGTTCATAAATTGTTTGCATTATGCCATAAATGACAAATACAACAAATTTCACTTAATATTCCGAACAGAATTAACAGGACATTATTATCATCATATATATTATTTAAAATATTATTATGTTATATATGTTGTTAATATTGTAAAAAAGAAAGCAGCCAATGCGAAATGCAAATTATATATCAGCTATAAGCAGAATGAGAAAGGAAAAGAATGCAATCATTCTTGCTCATTACTATCAAACTGCGGATATTCAGGATATTGCAGACTTTGTTGGTGATTCGCTTGCCCTGGCACAAAAGGCTGCATATAATAAAGCTGATATAATACTTTTTGCCGGTGTGAAATTTATGGCAGAAACGGCAAAAATAATATGTCCGGAAAAAAAAATACTTCTGCCGGACATTGATGCAGGCTGTTCGCTTGCTGATTCATGTACTGCTGATGAACTGAAAAAATTTATTGCAGTTAACCCCGGAAGAACCGTGGTTGCATACATTAATTCGACAACAGAGATAAAGGCAATGGCAGATATTATCTGTACTTCAGCCAATGCAGTTCACGTTATTGAGTCGCTGCCGGAAAATGGAAAAATATTATTTGTTCCTGACAGAAACCTGGGAAGTTATATAAGGGAAAAAACGGGTCGTGACATAGTTGTATGGGAAGGAGCCTGCCATGTACATGAAAACTTCTCGGCGGAAGGTATACTTAGACTTAAAAAAGAGAATCCGGAAGCTGAAATCCTTGTTCATCCGGAATGTGAATCAGCTGTCAGACAGCTTGCCGACTATATTGGCTCAACGGCTGGCATGCTGGAATATACGGCAGGGAACAAAAATAAGGCTTATATTGTTGCTACTGAACCGGGAATTATTCATCAGATGAAGCTCAGGAGAGCGGATGCTAAATATTTAGCTGCGCCCCGGAAAGATTTCCCTTTTGCAGCTAATGATTGCAACTTTATGAAAACTATTACAATAGAAAAAATATACAACTGCCTGAAATATGAAGAACCGGTTATCAGGCTTGATCCTGTTTTAATAAATTCTGCCCGTACGGCTGTGGAGAGGATGCTTGATATCTCAAAAATATTTGCCGGAAGCCGATGAAAAGATTTGTTATTGTCATATTTTTTATTTTTCTGATTTTCAGGGGATTTTCTCAGGAGGATGGAACTGTTGCTGACGGCTACCAGGTGTTTCGTTATCCCAACGGGACAGTATCCAGTGAAGGGTACATGAAAAACGGAAAACCTGAAGGTTTCTGGAAAAGCTATTATGTTACAGGAGTTAAAAAATCAGAGGGTAAGAGAACAAGCTTCCTGCTCGACAGTATCTGGATATTTTATGACCAGGTTGGAGATACCACTGAAAAGATCAGTTATCTGCTTGGTAAAAAAAACGGATACTATCTGAAATATAAAAAAGATGTTACCCATGGCCTGTATTTATGGTCCAGGGAGTTATTTGCAGGTGACAGGAAGGAAGGCACGGCGTATATTTATTTTCCTGACGGCAGTGTTCAGAATAGCGTTTCATACAGCGGGGGAAGAAAGGAAGGACTGTCAAGGGAATATGACAGAAACGGAGAAGTCATTACTCTTCTGGAATATAACAATGACTTTCTTATCAGCAGGGAAAGAATTAACAGAACTGATTCAAAAGGCCTTAAACAGGGACCGTGGAAAGAATTTTATCCATCAGGGAATATAAGGACTGAAAAAAATTACAGGGATGACATGGTTCATGGCTATTACAAGGAATATGACAGCAGGGGAAGGCTTACGCTTACGATGCTGTATGACAATGGTGCAATAGTTAAGTCAAGGGTTGAAGACGAGCCGGATATTGAAATTGTCAATCGTTATGATGATGACAATAAATTGATATACAGCGGACCTTTCAGAAATAATACCCCGGTGGGAACTCACAGGGAATACGGCCGGGACGGAAAAGTGATCAATTCTTTAATTTATAATGACAACGGATTACTTATTTCTGAAGGTATTGTTGATGAAGCCGGAAATTTGGAAGGTAAATGGAAAAACTTTTTTCCTGACGGCAGGATTATGGCAGAGGGTAATTATTCAAACAGCCGGCGTAGCGGTACATGGAAATTTTATAATACAGAAGGAAATACAGAACAGACCGGAGGATATAATTACGGAAGACCCGACGGATTGTGGACATGGTACTATAATGACGGATCAGTGCTCAGGGAAGAGGAATATTTTCAGGGTGAAAGAGAAGGTGTTTTCGTGGAATATTCCAGGGAAGGAGAAATAATAGCGGAAGGACAGTATGCTGACGGGGAAAAGAACGGTCCCTGGAAAACAAGTACGGATTATTTCAGGGAGGAAGGAAATTTTATTATAGGACTCCGGGACGGGCAGTGGAAATCATTTTACAGTGACGGGACCCTGAAATTCAGAGGAAATTATTTACAGGGCAATCCCGACGGCCAGCATTTTTATTATTTTGATAACGGCCGGCTGAAGGAGGAACAGTTTTACCGGACGGGATTAAAACAGAGGACCTGGAAAAAATATGATGAAGAAGGAAGTGTTATTCTTACAATAACTTACAGGGATGATAAAGAGATAAGTATTAACGGGGTAAGAATAGATCTTCCTGAAAGCGACATAAAGCTGATAAAATAGTCTATCCCTTAAATGGCGGAAGAATTCAATATAAGAAAAGAGAAAGAGTCGGTAGAAGAACTGGAATTTGAGAAGCAGCTGAGACCTCTTTTCTTTTATGATTTCAGGGGACAGAAAAAGATTATTGAGAATCTCCGGGTATTTGTCAAGGCTGCCGGTCAAAGGAAGGAATCGCTGGATCATGTTTTATTGCACGGTCCGCCCGGACTGGGCAAGACAACCCTTGCAGCCATTATCGCCAATGAACTGGGAGTAGGGATAAGGGTTACTTCGGGACCTGTTCTGGACAAGCCGGGCGATCTTGCAGGTCTTCTTACCAGTCTGGAAGAAGGCGAGGTATTTTTTATTGATGAAATACACAGGCTCTCTCCTGTTGTTGAAGAGTATCTTTATTCGGCAATGGAAGATTTTCAGATAGATATAATGATTGACAAAGGTCCCGGTGCAAGATCCGTACAGCTGAACCTTAATAAATTCACACTTATAGGGGCCACTACCAGGTCAGGACTTCTTACAAGTCCCCTCAGAGCCCGTTTCGGCATTACATTTCACCTGAAATATTATGATCATGAAGTTTTGTCAGATATTGTCAAAAGATCTGCCGGCATTCTCGGGGTTGAAATTCATGATACTGCCGCGGATGAGATAGCCAGGAGAAGCCGGGGAACGCCCAGGATAGCCAATGCCCTTTTAAGGAGAATAAGGGATTTTGCACAGGTTAAGGGTACAGGAATAATAGATCTCGAAATTACTCAGTTTGGGCTAAATGCTTTAAATATTGATATTTATGGTCTGGATGAGATGGATAATAAAATCCTAGCAGCCATTGTGAATAAATTTGGAGGGGGACCAGTCGGATTAAATACCATTGCTACTGCTGTTGGTGAAGAAAGCGGTACAATAGAGGAGGTTTATGAACCATTTCTTATAAAGGAGGGTTTTCTCAAAAGAACACCACGGGGAAGGGAAGCCACTGAACATGCATACAGACATCTGGGAGTAATTGACAAAAATGATGTCAGCGGCAGGCTTTTCTGAGGAATTTTTAGAAAATCAGACAAGAAGATTACTGATATTTTCCAGTGCCCTGGTGTCTAAAATACGGATACGTCTTCCCTGCAATTCAACAAAACCATCGTTTTTAAATTCCGACAGGAGGCGGATGACCGACTCCGTTGCAGTACCGATAATATTTGCAATCTCTTCACGCGTGAGGGAAATCCTGAGATAATCATTATCGTCAAGACCAAAATCCCTGACAAGGTAAAGGAGTATTTCAGCAAGTCTTTCCCGGACGGTTTTCTGAGCTATATCGGTGATAAAAGTGTTTGCTTCACCAAGCTCATGACAGGCCAGCTTAAGAAGTTCATGAGCAAAAACCGGGTTTGATTTTATAAAGCTGATAAGTATGTCGGCCGGAATAAAACATACCCTGGAATCTGCTATTACTTTGGCTGTGGTACAGGCAGCTTCGCTGCTCAATACGCTCCGGTAAGCTATGATATCACCGGTTTTGGCAAAGCGTATTATCTGCTCCTTGCCGTCAAAACCTGTTTTATAAACTTTTATAACACCGCTGTGAACACAATAAAATCCGCTGATACGGCTTCCTTCCCTGTAAAGAACAGAACCGCGCCTGAATTTCCTGAAATCTTTCCTGTAGTTGAGCAGTTCCAGCTCGGCAGGATTAAGATAGCGGAAGATGGAACCGGATTCAGGTGCACATTTATCACAAATGGGAAAAGAATCTTCTTCCTTCATTTCAAGATAAACTTTTACATATTAACAACAATTGCAAAAACATAGTTCAAAATATTAAAATGCTGATTTGAACTGTTCTAAAAATCTGATATCGTTTTCATAATACATACGAAGATCATTGATCTGATATTTCAGCATTGCAGGTCTTTCTATCCCCATTCCAAAAGCGTAACCGGTAAATTTGCTGCTGTCGATATCACAGGCTTCCAGAACAGCAGGGTGAACCATTCCGCATCCCAGTACTTCAAGCCATCCCGTGTGTTTGCATACATTACAGCCCTTTCCGCCGCAAATGGTGCAGCTGATATCCATTTCCCCCGAAGGTTCGGTAAAAGGGAAATATGAAGGCCTGAGCCTTATTTCCGTCTTCTCACCGTACATCTCCCTGGCAAAGAAGAGGAGGGTCTGTTTCAGGTCTGCGAATGAGACATTCTCATCAATATACAATCCTTCAACCTGGTGAAAGATACAGTGAGCCCTGGCGGATATGGCTTCATTCCTGAAAACGCGGCCCGGGGAGATTGTTCTTATCGGAGGTTTCTGCTTTTGCATTACCCTGACCTGGACAGAGGAAGTATGGGTGCGCAGGAGAATATCTGCAGGATTGGAATCTTCCGCCGATATCCTTGAAATATAGAAGGTATCCTGCATATCCCTTGCCGGATGTTCCGGTGCAAAATTAAGACGTGTAAAATTATTTTCATCGCTTTCTATTTCCGGACCTTCAGATACGCTGAAGCCTATCCTTTCAAAGATGCCGATGATTTCCCTTCTGACAATGGATATTGGATGACGGGCTCCGGGACCGGAGGGAAAAGATGGCCTTGAAAGGTCATTCACCTGCGCGGAAGCAGAAAGGGGCTGAAGGGTATTCTTGTATGAATTGTATTTTTCAATAACAGATTGTTTAAGAATGTTAAGCTTCCTGCCTACTTCTTTTTTTTCTGAGGCGGGCATTTGTTTGAACTCCTCAAAAAGTTCGGAAATGATGCCCTTTTTGCTCATATACCTGATACGAAATATCTCCAGCTCCTTTATATCACTTACTGTGAGTTCTGATATGAGCTTTAACAGCCTGTCTATTTTTTCCAGCATTTACAAAAACCTGATTTAAATATTTTGTTATGGTAAAATTTTCATTTTTATTATTCTGACATCCGAAACAGGACGGTCCCTGGCATCTGTTTGTACTGCAGCAATTTTGTCCACCACATCCAGACCTTCAGTTACCTCTCCGAAAACGGTATAGCTTGCGTCAAGCCGGGGAACACCTCCCAGGGTCTTGTAAACCGCACGCTGCTCTTCACTTATGGTATAGCTTTCATGAGTTGAGAGATATTCAAACATCAGTGAAGAAGCCTTTTCATGTATTTCACTGTCTTCGGCCATGTGACCTGCCTTTCGTGAACTGTCGGCAACCTGTCTGAGAAAGGCTGTAAACACTGCCTGTATGACAGAGTTGTTAATATTTTGTTCAGCATGGTCAAGTTCTGAATCTGTCAGTGTGCTACCCTGTACAATATAAAACTGTGTTCCGGAAGACCTCATTTCGGGGTTGATCTCGTTACCCTGGCGGGCAGCGGCAAGGGCGCCCTTTTTATGAAAATATGCCGGATTAAATTCTGCCTTAACAGTATAATTCAGCAGGCTGTCTGCACAGGAGGGTATTCCGGAGGGCTTTGTCTGAAGATCACCTCCCTGAATCATAAATGTGTTTATTATCCTGTGAAAGGATACTCCGTCATATATGCCTGACTTTACCAGTTTTATAAAATTATCTCTGTGAAGGGGCGTTCCGTCATACAGTTTAAGTTTTATATCTCCCTGGCTGGTCTGCATGAGAACATGTGTATTCTCATTGGAATGTGAAGATCTGCAGCATACTGTTCCAATGAACAGGAAGAGGGAAACGGAAAGGATGACAGCTTTGTTCATGTCAAAGGGA
The DNA here is from genome assembly GCA_012522155.1 of Bacteroidales bacterium. Lineage (GTDB taxonomy): Bacteria > Bacteroidota > Bacteroidia > Bacteroidales > VadinHA17 > LD21. The sequence continues at coordinate 60,435 of JAAYKX010000024.1, read as the reverse complement.
TTATAAATGAAATATAAAATTTACAGGAAGACAAAGATATTTAACTTTAAACTATTGTGGCAACTATTATTAAAATAGTATGTATAAATGATCGCATGCTATCAGAAAAATACAAATCTTAAGCCTATCTTTGTTATCATTTTATTAATGTGAACGAAGTCAGGATATTAGCCAGACAGACATTTATCTACGGATTCGGTACCATTGTTCCGCGATTCCTAAACTACGGGATACTTACCTTTTTGTATACGAGATTGTTTGATAAAGGTGAGTATGGTGTTGTTACCGAGCTTTACGGATGGATGGTTTTTCTGCTTATCATTCTTACCTACGGAATGGAAACGGGCTTTTTCCGCTATGCCCAAAAGGAAGAAGACTATGAAAAGGTTTACTCCACTTCCATGATCAGCCTGCTGTTTTCTTCTGCTCTTTTTCTTATCCTGGTCAATCTTTTTATTGCTCCCGTCGCTTCTGCTCTTAAGTATGAGGATAATCCCGGGTATATAAGGCTTTTTGCTGCTATCGTCGCTACTGATGCCTTTATGGCAATACCTTTTGCAAGGTTGCGCAGGGAGAACAAGGCCCTTTTATTCAGTGTTCTTAAAATATTCAACGTTCTGATTACCGTGGCTGCAGTTTTGTTCCTGTTTGTTATTGCTCCGGGACTCTATGAAAAGGACAGCCGGCTTGTCAGCAGTTTTTATAATCCCGCTTATGGGGTTGGTTATGTTTTTGTTGCCAATCTTATTGGAAGTGTCTCAACACTGATCGTTCTGCTTCCATATACTTTCAGGGTAAAATTATTGTTTGACAGGCACTTATGGTTCAGGATGATCAGCTATTCCCTGCCTCTTATGATTGCCGGACTGGGAGGCGCGGTAAATGAAACACTCGACAAGGTTATTATGCGCAGGGTTGCTGGAGAGGAGACCGGACTGGAAATGGTTGGCGAATATGGCGCTGGATATAAAATCGCTGTTTTGATGTCTCTTTTTATTCAGATGTTCAGGTTTGCTGCCGAACCCTTTTTTTTCGAAAGGGCAAAACGGGAAGGGGCAAAAGCTACCTATGCTTATGTGATGAAATATTTTATCCTTGCCATGCTTCTCGTTTATCTTGTTATAAATTTGTATATCAATGGCTTCAAATATATTATCGGGGAGTCGTTCAGGGAATCTGTTAAAGTTGTTCCGGTGGTTGGAATGGGATATCTCCTCTACGGAATATATGTCAATCACAGTATATGGTATAAACTAAACGATCTGACAAGATTTGGTATTTACATTACATTCAGCGGCGCGCTTGTTACTGTTCTGATAAATGTTTTTCTTATCCCTTCTTATGGCTATATGGCTTCTGCGTGGGCTCATGTTGCATCCTACGGGGTGATGATCATTCTTTCCTTTATCATGGCGGAAAAGCGTTATAAAATAGATTACGGAATGATTAAAATGCTTCCCTATTTCGTTATTGCAGTCATGATTGTTGTTTTTGTTAATTTTGCCAGATATAATAATACTGCAGTTGAGCTGTTAATTAATACAATGCTGCTTGTCTCTTTCATCCTGTTTGCTCAGTACCGCGACAAGCTGCTGACAGTGATATTTGGAAAGGAAAATGTTGAAAATCAAAATAATAAATAAATCCGGTCATAAGCTTCCTGAATACTCTACTCCTGCTTCGGCGGGAATGGATTTAAGGGCCAGTATTAATGAAGATATTATTATTGCGCCTGGAAAGCGTGTGCGTGTCCCTACGGGAATATATCTCGAAATTCCTCCGGGCTATGAAGCCCAGATCCGGCCCAGAAGCGGTCTGGCATTGCATAAGGGAATTACTGTTCTCAATTCGCCGGGAACAGTAGATGCCGATTATCGCGGTGAGATATGTGTAATACTTGTGAACCTTTCGGAAGAAGATTTTACAGTGTCTGACGGCGAAAGGATATGTCAGATGATTATAAGCAGGCATGAAAGAGCCGAGTGGATACAGGTTGACGAACTTACTGATTCAGAAAGAGGTGCGGGAGGCTTCGGACATACCGGAAACTGAGAGGAAATGAAAGGAATTTTTAAAACAGCAGTACTGACAGTCCTTTGTTTTGTGATAGCAGCATCCTGTTCAAAGAAAATCACTCCGGTTATATCAGGTCTGCCCAGGGGAATTAATTATGACTCTGCTGTCTTTGACTATGTTTATGTTGAAGCACTTAGACAAAAGCTTATTGGAAATGCCGGGGATGCACTTAAATATCTGGAACAGTGTTTAAAAGTTAATCCGGAAAATGATGCTGTATATTATCAGATGGCACAGATACTGTTCTCCGGAGGGGATCTGCAGAATGGAAAAAAATATGCATTAAAAGCTGCAGAACTTGATCCAGATAACCTGTGGTATATGCTTATGCTTGCAGGAAGTTATTTCCAGGAGAAAAATATAGACAGTGCAATTGTGTGGTATGAAAATGCGGTGCATAAATTTCCGGGAAAGGATGAGCTGCTTGTTACCCTTGGTAACCTGTATTCCGGAAACGGCGACTACCGGCTGGCAGATGAGGTTTTCAGTGAACTGGATGAAAAATATGGTATTAACGAGAGGTCTACCCTGGCTAATATAAAAAACCAGGTTAATGCCGGTAATTTTGAAAGAGCACTTGTTCTGGTGGAAAAACTTCTTGATCACTTTCCGGAAGAAATTCTTTATAATGGTCTTAAAGCCGAAATATTCAGGGAAAAAGGTGATAATCAGAAAGCTATGGAAGTATATAACCTTCTGATGGAACGTAATCCGGATAATCCTGATATACAGCTTTCATTATGTGATTTCCTCCTGGATGAAAAAAAGTATGATGAGCTTTTACAGCTGATTAATACGGTTATTTTTAATGAAAATATATCCAGGGAAGATAAGCTGGGACTTTTTTCAAGGATTATTGAAAACGATGACATACTGGTACACAGGGGAGATGATGTTGCACTTACTCTTATGATCCTGGAGGCTGCATATGAAAATGACGGAATAATTGTTTTGTTACGGCCGGAGTTGTACCAGAAAACCGGCAGGATCAGTGAAGCCACGGAAAGGCTTGAAGAAATTACCCGGAGCATGCCAGGGAATTACTATGCATGGGAAAGGCTTCTTCTGGTATATCTGGAAGCAGGAGATTATAAAAATCTTGAATTAAAAGGCGAAGAATGCGCATTGAATTTCAACAGGTCATTTCTGGCTAAGCTTCTTTATGCTGTAGGATCCACTGAAAACAGGAATTTTGATACGGCACTGGGGGAACTCAGAAAAGCGGAAATCCTTGCAGGTGATAATGAAGAAATGCTGTTGCAGGTCCTGGCTACCAGGGCTGATGTTTTTTATAAGATGAAGGATTATGATAAGGCCTTCAGTGTTTTTGAAGAAGCCCTTGTAATGGATTCAGGAGATCTTACTGTCCTGAATAATTATGCCTATTATCTTGCAGAACAGAATTTAAGGCTAAAAGATGCTGAAAAGATGGCCAGACAGGTTATCGAAAAGGAAAAAGACAATCATACTTTTCTAGATACCTATGCCTGGGTGCTTTTCAAAAGAGGAAAAGTTAAAGATGCCGAAAGGATTATGGACAGTATCCTGGAGGAAAGCAGCAAGGAAAATGCAGAGTTTTATGAGCATATGGGATATATTAAAAAGAAAAGAAAAAAATTCGAAGAGGCTGTAAAATTCTGGAAAAGAGCCATTGAGCTTGATTCTTCCAAAACTGAATTGCAAAAAGAAATAGAAAAATGTCAGTAAGAAAACTTTTGTTTTTTGGCTTGCTTATTCTCAGCAGCTGTTCGGTGTCGAAGAAAAGATTCACTCCCTCACCTGCTGTCTGTGTGCCGGAGGGAACTTCCCTGGCAGATATGGTTACTGCTGCAAATATTACCAGCCGTGATTTTGATATCATCAAAGCTGATATTGAAGTATTCAGCAACGGCTCGGGCAGAAGGCTTCTCGGATCGGTTAAGCACAGGAAACCCGGGGAGTATCTCATATCGCTGAGACATCGTACCGGAATTGAAGCAGCCAGGATTTTTATTAACAGTGATACGATAATGGTCAATGACAGGATATACAGGAATCTCTATATTGGTTCCAATGACTGGCTGATTAAAAAGTATGGTATCGGTACAATGCTTATCCCGGTTGTTTTCGGTGATTATCTCGCTGCTATGTCTGATGCGGTGACACTTAGCGACTGCAGGTCCGGAGTTTCTGAAATACAGGGCTATATCGGCGACCGGGAGCTATGGTATTACATTGACTGTAATACTGCAAAGGTTTCTTCTGTTACTGTCAGTGACATAAGCGGAAGAAATCCTGTAAAACTTAGTTTTGGCAGCTTTAAGCGATCCGGAAACTATTATTATCCCGGAAAAATCAGTATTGTGGATATGACTGGAAGTAACAGGATCAGCATAGAGATTGCTTCTGTCGAATTCAGGGATTCCGGCAAAATTGAATTTATTCCGGGAAACAATTACGAAAAAATTATCCTTAAGTGAGATTTTTCTTAATCAGCGGCTTTATTCTGTTTATGTGTCAGGTCCTTATACTGGGGCAAAGCAGGGCTGACCTGGAAGAACAAAGGAAAAAGACGATTGAGGAGATTGAATATGTGGACGGGATGCTTAAATCCACTGCCAGGGAAAGGGATCAGGGGCTGCAGTCTTTAAGGATCATAGGGAACAAAGTCAGCCTCAGGGAGTCAGTCCTCAGGGGGATGAATGAGGAAATACAGCTTTTAAATCACAGAATAAGCCTTAACAAGCTTGCTACCGATATGATGGAAGAGGATCTTCAGACTTTAAAAGATGATTATTCAAGATCGGTTGTTAACTCGTACAGGATGTCCAAGGCTAATCCGGATATAGTTTATATTCTTTCAGCCCGGGATTTTAACCAGGGATACAAAAGGGTAAGGTATCTTCAGCAGGTCACGCGTTACAGAAGAAATGAATCAGAGATTATAAAGGAGCTGATGCAGGAGATAAAAGTTACAAAGGAAAGGCTTGAGAAAGATCTTGAGAAGGTTTCTGATTTGCAGAAAAGGGAAAATCAGCAGAAGACTTTATTGCAAAATGAACAGCGCAGGCAGCAAAGAATGGTTCAGTCGCTGGGTAATAAGGAAAAACAGCTTCGGAAGGAACTGGAGGATAAGAAGAGGATAGCAAGGAGGATAGAGTCTGAAATAGCCAGGATTGTTGAGGAAGAAAGGCAAAAAGCCTTGAAATCGGATCTTAGTCCGGAACAAAGGCTTATCGGGAACAATTTTCAGGATAATAAGGGAAGGCTGCCCTGGCCTGTAGAAAAGGGAATTATTACTGCACGTTTCGGTATTCATCAGCATCCGGTACTTAAATACGTGACGGAGGAAAATAAAGGAATTGAGATCACCAGTAAGGGAAAGGTAGTTGCCCGGAGTGTGTTCAAAGGGGAAGTGTCAGCCATATCTGTTATTGCCGGAGCAAATATCACGGTTATTATCCGGCACGGAAACTACCTTACCGTTTACAGCAATCTTATAAACGTAAAAGTGAGAAAAGGTGACAAGGTTGATACCGGGCAGGATGTAGGGGAGGTATATCCCGATCCGCAGGGAGATAATAATGCTGTACTCAAGTTCATGATATTTGAGGATAAGACAGCTATGGATCCGGAAAAGTGGATTGTAAACAGGCAGTAATTTTTTATTCTGTTCCAAAACTTGTTATTTTGTTCAAAACATATTCATAAATTTAAACAGCAGCTGTGAAACATATTTAACTTAATTTTAGTATAAGGAATATTAAATTTCCACAATGCAACAAAAAATCAGGATAACTTCAGTAATTGACAACCTCAGAGTAGTTGAAAATGCAATAGATAATCTGACTAATGACGCCGGTATAAGCCAGGATAGTTACGGAAAAATTCTTATAGGAATACTCGAAGCAGTAAATAATGCTATAGTACACGGTAACAAATCAGATGTCAATAAGTTTGTAGAGGTAGAATTCATTCTGGATAAGGGAAAATTAAAGGTTTCTGTAACAGATGAAGGGGAAGGATTCAATCCAGCCGGGATACCTGATCCTACTCTGCCGGAAAATATTGAAGCTCTCACGGGAAGAGGTGTTTTTCTTATGTCCAGGCTTGCAGATGAAATAGAGTTTAATAACGAGGGTAACAGTGTTACCATGACATTTAAAGTGTAAGATTTGATGTGAAAATCCGGTTTTTTTATGATGGTGTAAAGTATCGTTTAAAGAAGGTAAAATACATAAAAGATTATATTGCTAAGGTCATCAGGGAAGAAAGGAAAATCCCGGGTGACCTTAGTTTTATTTTTACGGATGATGGAAAAATCAGGGAACTTAACCGTGAGTTTCTGGAACAAGATGGCTTTACAGATGTTATAGCTTTTGACTATGGAGACGGAGAAAAGGTGGAAGGGGAAGTATATATCAGTGTGGATACGGTAAAAATCAACGCTTCCAACTATAAAGTTAGTTTCAGGACTGAGCTTATCAGGGTGATTTTGCACGGAACGCTTCATTTATGCGGATACCGTGACGAAGATGCAGAGGATGCCGAAATTATGAGGAAAAGAGAGAATGAATTACTGAAAATGTTTTTGGAGGGATAGGCGGTGGAATTCAGGTATGAAGTAATTGTGGTTGGCGGCGGACATGCGGGATGTGAGGCTGCCTGTGCTGCGGCAGGGATGGGTGCAAGAACTCTTTTGCTTACTATGGATCTTACAAAACTGGCCCGGATGTCATGTAACCCGGCTATGGGAGGTATTGCAAAGGGTCAGATAATAAGAGAAGTTGATGCTCTTGGAGGGATGAGCGGACTGGTTACAGACCGCAGCATGATACAGTTCAGGATGCTTAACAAGTCCAAGGGTCCTGCAATGTGGAGCCCCAGGGCCCAGTGTGACAGATTCTATTTTTCAAAAGAGTGGCGTAATATCCTTGAAAGGAGAAGCAATCTTTTTTTATGGCAGGAGAAGGCCGTCAGGCTGATTATAGAAAATGACAGGGTCCGGGGGGTCGAAACAGAATTCGGTACCCGCTTTATCAGCGATGTTGTTATACTTACCAACGGGACTTTTCTTAACGGTATTTTGCATGTTGGTTTCAGCAGGGTGGAAGGTGGCAGGGCCGGTGATCCCGGTTCAACGGGCTTAAGCGAGCAGCTTCGGGAAATGGGCTTTAAGGTTGGCAGGCTTAAAACAGGTACCAGTGCAAGGATAGACGGCAGGAGTGTTGATTTTGACAAAATGATTGAACAAAAGGGGGATGAAGGGGGAGGAAAGTTTTCTTATCTCTCAGGACAAGGGCTTACCGGACTTCAGAAAAGTTGCTTTATTACACATAGCAATCCTGCCGTTCATGAGGAACTCAGAAAGGGATTGGAATACAGTCCTCTTTTTACCGGGAGGATCACAGGAAGAGGTCCAAGGTATTGTCCGAGCATAGAAGATAAGATCGTCACCTTTGGTGATAAGGATTCACATCAGCTCTTTCTGGAACCTGAAGGCTGGGATACCAATGAATTTTATCTGAATGGTTTTGCCAGCAGTCTGCCGCTGGAATTCCAGTTCCGTGCCCTCAGATTGATACCGGGACTGGAAAATGCAGAAATATACCGGCCGGGTTATGCTATTGAATATGATTTTTTTCAGCCTACCCAGTTAAAGCATACCCTTGAAACAAAAAGGGCGGAGAATCTTTATTTTGCCGGACAGATCAACGGGACCACCGGATATGAGGAAGCTGCTGCGCAGGGATTGATGGCGGGTATTTATGCAGTATTAAAACTAAGGGGAAAGGATGAGCTTGTCCTTGGCAGGGAAGAATCCTATATTGGTGTGCTGATAGATGATCTTGTTACCAAGGGAGTCGATGAACCATACAGGATGTTTACTTCAAGGGCTGAATACAGGATTTTGCTCAGACAGGATAATGCAGATGAAAGACTCACGGAAAAGGGATATAGTGCAGGACTTGCAGAAAAGGAAAGGGTGGACAGGCTGAATGTAAAAAGGGAAATGGCAGAAGAAGTTATATCCTTTCTCAGGAATAAAAGTGTTTCACCTGAAGAGATAAATGAGTTCCTCGAAAAGAAAGGGACAAGCAGGATTACTCAGAAAATAAAGGCAATTAACATTGCAGGCAGACCACAGATCAGTACAGGGGAATTGCTTGGAACTATAAAGGAAGCTTCAAAGCTTAAGGCAACAGGTTCTGAAAGATTCGGGGAGATTTCCGAAACCGCCGAAATCAGGATCAAATATGACGGATATATAAGGAGGGAAAAGGCAGTTGCTGAAAAGATCCAAAGGCTTGAAAAGATAAAGATCCCGGAAGATATAGACTATAGTGAACTGCTTTCTATATCTACTGAGGGAAGACAGAAGCTGGCTGATATAAGACCAGGATCAATTGGTCAGGCAGGAAGGATAAGTGGTGTCAGTCCTTCCGACATTAATATTCTTTTAATGTATCTTGGCAGGTAAAATGTTCCACGTGGAACATTTTATAATATTTATTCATAAATTATAAATATTTATTTTTACAAAGTGCTATTCAGGAAATTGATTTTTCCGGGGCATTGCTGCGTAATTTGGTCTCTCCGAAGCACTATGCGGGAATATATCCTTCCTTTGTATTCGTTCGGAAATTTATACTTCCGGGGCATCGGGCCGGAAGTTATTTCTTCCGGAGTACTGGTTTGGAAGTTTGATTCTTCAGGGGCATTGTGCCTGGAATCAATGCTTCCGCAGTAGTGGTTCCAAAATTTGATTCTTCCGGGACACAGGGCCTGAAGTTATTTCTTCCGGAGTACTGGTCTGGAAATTTTGGTTCTTCAGGGGCATTGAGCATGGAATCAGTGTTTCCGCAGTAGCGGTTCGGAAATATTCTTCTGTCCGGACTTTGTGCCGAAGAACAGATTATACCGGGAAAATGCAGGTCTGCGTCATTGTTAGCGGCAGAAACGGGATAAACAATATTTGTTTTGCAGGATTGACAGATTTATAAAAAGCTTAAATTTTACAGAAATGAAAGTTTCAGGAAAAATCGTGGATATTCACCGCCGGAGAATATATCCGGGGGAGGTGGTTGTCGGGGGTTCCGTGATAAGCCGGATTGAAGAAAAGCAGGATGTGCCGGATGTATATATTCTTCCCGGCCTTGTTGATGCACATATTCATATAGAAAGTACAATGCTTACACCCGGTTCTTTTGCAGCCGCTGCCGTTTCACGTGGAACAACAGCAACTGTTTCCGATCCTCATGAGATAGCAAACATACTTGGTAAGGAAGGTGTTGATTTCATGATAGAAGACGGGCGGAAAACACCTTTTAAATTTTATTTTGGTGCACCTTCATGTGTGCCGGCAACAGACTTTGAAACAGCAGGAGCAAGCCTGGGTGTCAGTGAAATAAGGGAATTGCTGAAGAGGGACGGTATAAAATACCTGGCAGAAATGATGAATTATCCCGGGGTTGTAAATGGAAACAGGGAGGTTCTGGAAAAAATTGCCGTGGCCAGGCAGTTAAACAAGCCGGTAGACGGCCATGCACCCGGACTCAGTGGAGATGCCCTGAAAAAATATGTCGGGGCCGGTATTGACACAGACCATGAATGCAGTACACTGGAAGAGGCACTTGAAAAAATATCCCTCGGAATGAAGATAATTATACGAGAGGGAAGTGCCGGCAGAAATCTCAGCGCCCTAAAGGATCTTTTCAGAACCCATCCATCCCGGGTAATGCTCGGAAGTGACGATATTCATCCGGAAATGCTGAGGGAAAGGCATCTTGACAAGCTTGTTTCAGGACTGATCCGCGGAGGATATGATCCTTTCGACGTGATAAGAAGTGCAAGTCTTAATCCGGTCTCACATTACGGGCTTGATGCCGGACTTCTCAGGCCGGGGGACTATGCTGATCTGATCATAGTTGACGGCCTGCAGGAAATGAATGTGCAGGAAACATGGATAAACGGTCAGAAAGTATATGATCGCGGCAAAGTCCTTTTTTCCTATAAACCCGGTCCTCCTGTAAACAGGTTCTTCTGTTCGGAAATCAGCAGGGAACAGATCCTTGTAAAGAACAGCGGATTGCCTTTCAGGGTGATCAATACTTTTGACGGTGAACTGTTTACAAAAGAAACAATTCATGAAGCACCGGAGGGGAAAATATTGGAATCTGATACCTCTGCGGATATTTTAAAAATTGTTGTCAAGGACCGCTACCAAGATTCTGCTCCCTCTGTTGCATTTATAAGGGGCTTCGGACTCAGGTCGGGAGCGTTTGCTTCCTCCGTTGCACATGACAGTCATAATATAATAGCTGCAGGAGTGAAGGATGAGGATATTACAGATGCAATAAATGAGCTTGTAAGACTGAAAGGGGGACTGGCTGTTGCGGATGGCGGGAAGATCCGTTCGATGCAGCTGAGTATAGGGGGCATAATGTCAGACCGGCCCTGTGAAGAGGTAGCCGCTGAATATCAGTTCCTGTCCGGACTCGTCGGGGACCTTGGCTGTCATATGTCTTCCCCGTTCATGACCCTCTCTTTTATGGCTCTGCTTGTCATACCCGAACTGAAGCTCAGCGACAGGGGCTTGTTTAACAGTAATACTTTTGGTTTTGTGTCCTTGTTCGTTGAGTGACAGGCGGATAGTTAATATTATGCAGCGCATGGCAGTAAAAGTTGTATAAATATCAGCAGCAGCCCTTAAATACTACGGCAGGAGAATTCATATCTTTAGCGGATGAAATTGAAACCACAGGACATAGTACCCCTGCTTCCGGATAAACCCGGGGTTTACCAGTTTCTTGATAAATCAGGCAAAATCATTTATGCGGGAAAGGCCAAAAGCCTGAAAAAAAGGGTAAGTTCCTATTTTGCAAAGAACCAGTCAGGAAAAACCAGGGTAATGCTTGCAAAAGCAGCCGGTCTGAATCATATAGTGGTTGACAATGAATCAGAAGCCCTCCTTCTTGAAAACAATATAATCAAACAGCATCAGCCGAGATATAACATACAGCTGAAGGATGACAAAAGTTTTCCCTGGATATGTATACGGAATGAACCCTTTCCCAGGATTTTCAGCACAAGGAATACCGTAAAGGACGGTTCATTGTATTACGGGCCCTATACTTCGGCCCTGATGGTTAAAACCCTGCTGGAACTCATCAGGAATATCTACAAGATCAGAACATGCTCCCTTAACCTTACCGGGGAAAATATAGCAGCCGGCAAGTTCAGGGTATGTCTTGAATATCATCTTGGAAACTGCAGGGCGCCCTGTGTCGGGCTTCAGGACGAAGATGACTACGCTGAGAATGTACGGCAGATAAAGGAAATTCTGAAAGGCAACATATCAACGGTGATTGATCATCTTAAAGACCTGATGATGAAATATGCTGCAGAACTACGCTATGAGGAGGCACAGACGGTAAAAAACAAGATAGAGATCCTTTCAAAATTCAGGAGCCGCTCAACGGTGGTGAGTACTACAATAAGGAATGTGGATGTCTTTGCCATGACTCAGGATACGGACAAGGCTTATGTTAATTATTTAAAAGTAATTAAGGGAGCTGTTATACAGGCATATACACTGGAAATCAGAAGCCGCGTCGACGAGGAAAAAGAATCGCTGCTGGGATTTGCCATTACTGAAATAAGACAAAAGCTCTCAAGTGATTCTTCTGAAATTATTATTCCCTTCAAACCGGATATCCGTTTTGAAAATATCAGATATACTGTTCCGAAAAAAGGGGATAAGCTGAAGCTTCTTGAACTAGCTGAACGGAATGCATTGTATTACAAACTGGAGCAAAAGAAAAAGAATGAAAGCAGGCAACAGGGCGACCGGACCTTAAAAAACCTTGAAAGGTTACGTAAGGATTTAAATATGAGTGATTTGCCACTATATATTGAATGTTTTGACAATTCCAGCATAATGGGACAGAACCCGGTTGCAGCCTGTGTGGTTTTCCGTAATGGCAGACCCAGTAAAAAGGAATACAGGCATTTCAATGTAAAAACCGTAACAGGACAGGATGATTACGCTACTATGGAAGAAATTGTCTTCAGGCGTTACAAAAGAATCAGCGGGGAGGGAAAACCAATGCCCCAGCTTATTGTAATTGACGGAGGCAAGGGACAGCTTTCTTCTGCAATGAAGAGCCTGCGAAAGCTGAATCTTCAGGACGGACCCACTGTCATAGGAATAGCAGAAAAACTGGAGGAGATCTATTTTCCCGGGGACAGTGTTCCGGTTTATCTTGACAAAAATTCGGTCAGTCTGAAAATCATTCAGCAGATCCGGAATGAGGCCCATCGTTTTGGAATAAATTTTCACAGGGATAAACGTTCGGGGGATCTTACAAAATCCAGTCTCGACAATATTGAAGGTATTGGAATCAGAACAAAAGAAATTTTGCTGAAAGAGGTAGGGTCTGTGGATAAAATCCGCAAACTGCCCGAAGGGGAGCTTGAAAAACTTATTGGCAGGAAAAGGGCTGAAATTTTAAGGAATTTTCTTGATAATTCGTCCTGATGCCATGAAAGGCAGGATTTTATAAAACAGTGTTTAACTTACTTGGTCTGAGGAGAATAAAGACTTTCAAACTGTCTTTTAACCTTCCAGGAAGCGGCTATTTAATCCTTGTCCCGGGAGATGCCCGGGATTTTTGAATACAGCCCCGTCATAAACAGGGAAATATTATCCTGTTCCGGAAAACATCCCTGCTCCGGGAAGCATCTTTTTTATGAGCCTGTACAGCTGCTGTGAATTTCCATCTTCCCCGTCATAACAATAAGCCGTCATACCTGCTGATTCGGCAGCCCTGACATTTTTATCCACATCGTCAATGTAAAAACATTCTTCTGCTTTAAGCTGATATTTTTCCAGCAGTATCCGGTAGATCCTGATGTCGGGTTTTGAACGCCTGACCACTGCCGATATTATTCCCCCGTCGAAATAATCAAAAAAATCATACTCTTTTTTAACCTCCTCAAAAAAGTCAAGACGGAAGTTGGACAGGTAATACAGCTTAAAACCGCTTTTCTTTAAGCGTGGAAGAAGTTTTATGTTATCTGTGAGAGGAAATATGATTTCAGTCCTTAAAGCGAAGAGAGAGCGTATAAAGTCCTTTTTCAGCGATGATGTCCGGGCTATCTGTTCAATGGCGTCACCGGTGGTGATATCTCCGTTATCGAGAGCGGCCCAGACAGGATTGCCGAAAATATCCTTCATTATCAGGCTGACGGTATTGCTCTCATATCCTGACTTTTCAAAATACTGCCCGGGTTTCCAGCTTAAAAGAACATTTCCAAGGTCGAAAACAATATTTTTAATCATGTCATAATTTTATCCCGCAGAGGCCGGACCTGCTGGCTTATGAATAAGCTCTAAGGCATGATAAGTTGTCTGAACCCGGGGCCGGTTCAGGGAATTCAGCAGATTATCTGTTTAATCCGGCCGACCATTCCGTTTTCGAGCATCACCTTGATCCCGTGCGGATGTATGGGGGCTGTTGTAATAATTTCCTTTACTCGTCCGCCGGTCAGCTTGCCGGATCTTTTATCTTCGTTTAATTCCACCAGTACTGCCAGGCCGGGCTTAACATCTGCCCTGTAGGTTCCTTCCATATCAAGCAATTCTAATAATTGAACAGAATATATACAATAATAATGTCGTTATACTTAACAACAAGTATAAAAAAATGATACAGGATAAAAAATTAAAACCTTATGCTGTTTTGACAAAGACCGGTATTATTTGACTAATACACTCCTTTTTTACGTGTATGAATTCTGTAAAGGCATTTGCTTGCCGTGATATAAAGAATCTTTCTGTTTTTACCGCCAAAGCATACATTGGATGTCCAGTTTTCCGGGATTTCAATATTTCCGAGCATCCTGCCGTTTTTATCAAATACAGTAACACCCTTTCCCGTAATATAGATATTGCCCTTGTTGTCAATGGTCATACCGTCAGAACCCATAGAGCAGAATAACTTTTTGTTCGAGAGAGTACCGTCACTGTTGATAGTATATGACCATGTTTTATTATCCCGTATATCGGCAACATATAGTGTCTTCCCGTCCCCGGTCCCGATGATTCCGTTTGGCTGCAGGAGATCATCCTCCACACTGATAAGGGTTTTGTGATCCGGATAAAGGTAATAGACCCTCTGTTTCTCCTGGGGCATTTCCTTATGGCTCCACCATGTACGCCTGTAAAAGGGATCAGTGAAATATATACCCCCTCCGGGTGTGATCCATAAGTCATTGGGTCCGTTCAGCGCTGCTCCCCCGTAACTGTTTAGAATAATTTCAACATTTTTATCCGGACTTATTTTCCATAATGCGGTTTTTTCGTCCGCACATGACCAGAGATTGCCGCTGTTGTCGAAAAACATACCGTTTGACCTGCCGGAGGGCTGCATGAAGGTGGCAAGCCTGTCATCTGTTGTCCAGATCATTATCCTGTCATTGGGCTGGTCGGTAAAATACACATTACCCCGGCGGTCAGCTGCCGGACCTTCCGTGAAACTGAATTCATCTGTAAGCTTTTCGGGAAGGGAACCCGCTTTAATAATTTTTTGAAGACCATTCTGCTGCCCGGCTGAAATACCTGCGGACAGCATGATAAACAGTAAAAATATCCCCGGATACTTCATGTCGTATATAATTTTAAAGTAAGGTTTTAAGCAGGTATGAATCCTTCTAAGCGCTGATATTGTTCATTCTGGTGATGTAGTCATCAATCTGTTCCGGTGATTCAAATCCGAGGATTATCATATCAATAATACCCAGGCCGAGTACAAATTTCAGTGAAGGATCCAGTTTTTCGGGTTCATTCCGGAAATTACCGCCTCCGGCAAGTTTCATTCCTATCAGGCCTTTTCCGGAATCGTGACATTTACGTATCAGCGGCACTACCAGCTCCGGGTCACGTTCATCCATGTTCTCGCCGTAGGGGTTTATCCTTACGTGAATGATGTCGACCCAGGGATCCGCGGATGCTGCTCTGAGTGCCTGCAGTGAATGAACAGAAACACCATGT
The DNA here is from genome assembly GCA_012522155.1 of Bacteroidales bacterium. GTDB lineage: Bacteria > Bacteroidota > Bacteroidia > Bacteroidales > VadinHA17 > LD21. The sequence continues at coordinate 45,326 of JAAYKX010000024.1, read as the reverse complement.
GCCCGTATTATATTTGCGGCTTTCAGCTTTTCCAGGCCTTCCATATATCTTTTCTGGCCTGTTGTCCACTCCCCGTCGGTCATACAGTGAATCTGAACCAGGTCAATATAATCCGTATTGAGTTCCTTCCGGAACCTGTCAACCACTACTTCAGCATCGGGCCTTTCTGTTTCGGGAATACCCCCGGGAGCCACCCATATCTTTGTTCCTATGGTATATTTTTCACGTGGCAGTCCCCTGAGTGCCGCGGCAACATAGGGATGTGTCCCGTAACTGTCAGCACAGTCAAAATATCTTATGCCTGCATCATAGGCATAACGTATTACAGCTTCAGCCGTTCCTGCCCTGGTTATTGATGAGGAGCGGTTATATCCGTTGTATCCCGTACCCATTCCGAGGAAAGTAGTTTTTATGCCTGTTTTTCCAAGACTGATTTTCCGGAAGGGATCGGAAAGCCTGCCTGATTTTCCTGAAAAGGAAGAGCAGGCGGATGAGCCCAGCAAAACAGTTCCGCTGCCTGCTGCCATCCTTGTTAAAAATTTTCTTCGGCTAAGATTTTTCATTTCCTGTAGCTTTCTGGTTTAAACCAAGTAAACTGAATATTGAATCGAAGCGCACGGGTTTACCCTGTCTTGTTGCCACACCCGTCACCCTGGCCTTTACTATGAGCTTTTCATCCGGTATCCTGTAAATATCCTGAATGAATGTCAGGCGGATATAGCCTTCTTTCCTGACCCCTGTCCTGACCAGGAACCTGTCACGGCTCCTGAGGGGATACTTGTATTCAATCTGTGCTTTTGTAACGATAAGATCTGTTCCTTCTTTATGAAGCTCTGAAAAATTTATTCCCCTGGATATGAGTAATTCGTGTCTGGCATGTTCAAGATAGTGAAGGTAGTTGGCATTGTTTACCACACCCTGCAGGTCGCATTCATAATCCCTGACAATAAATTCAAGTTCAGCGAGGTATCCGGTTTTGTTCAAGGTATTGATTTTTGTTTTTTCTGACTGTATGCGTGTTTACAAATATTTGTCGGGACATCCGTATTCTTTTCCGGTCCGGGATATTTTCTTCTGGCCGGAAAAATTATGAATTTCTGACAATTTCCTAAGCATAAAGACTTAAAAATACAATAAAAACTTCAATTGAAGCATATTTTTATTTATTTGGAAGTTCCTAATCTATAATTGCCTGTAATGAAAAAGGAAAACACCAATAACGGTTACCTCTTTCCCAAAAGGTATACCAACTACATTTTCATCCTTCTGTTTTTACTTTACATGTTTGATTACATTGACAGAATGGTGATTACGTCAATGTTCCCGGTAATAGAACGGGACCTGGGTATCAGCCATACACAGAGCGGAATGCTCGTATCGGTTGTCTACTGGGCCATTGTTTTGCTTACATTCCCCGTTTCACTCATGGTTGACCGCTGGAGCAGAACCAAAACCATAGGTATAATGGCTATCATATGGAGCCTGGCCACTGCCCTGTGTGCACTCACCGGAAATTATATTCAACTCTTCATGGCCAGGGCCCTGATCGGTGTGGGTGAAGCAGGATATGCCCCGGGTGGAAGTGCGGTTATTTCAGGATTGTATCCTATAGAGAAACGGTCGCGGATGATGGGTATATGGAATGCATCCATTCCTGTAGGAACGGCAATAGGCCATTTCCTTGGAGGCTTCATTGCCGTAAGGCTCGGATGGAAGCATGCTTTCGGCATAGTGGCTCTGCCCGGACTGATAATAGCAATTCTTTTCCTTTTCCTGAAAGACTACAAGACTGTTGATCTTGCATTTATCAATAAAAACCAGCAGAGGATCAAAATGGAAAGGAAGGATATTGTAAGAGAATTCCTGAGCAGGCCTTCTGTGCTGTACACATATTTTGGAATTGCTGCAGTGGTCTTTACAACAACAGCACTTATTACCTGGTTGTCAACATATTTTCAGAATGAACAGGGCCTGGCGATGGACAGTGCCGGAGGGAAGGCAAGTCTTGTAATGGTCCTTGCCGTGGTAGGTGCGCCGCTGGGGGGCTATCTGACCGATGCCTGGCGGAAGAGGCAGCCCAATGCCAGGCTGCTTTTCCCGGCTGTTTCAACCCTTGTTTCCGCAGTGTTACTGTTCGTGTCCCTTTATCTTCTCAGGGGAACGGTACAGTATGTATTCCTCCTGCTGATGGGTATCAGCATCATGGGATTCATTTCCGGTGCGGCTGCAGTGACGCAGGATGTCATACATCCCGGGCTGAGGGCCACCTCTTATGCGATTGCCGTGGTGGTTCAGAACCTGCTCGGCTCATCCATGGCCCCACTGATTATGGGCAGACTCTATGATCTGTATAGTATTAAAACGGCTCTTCTCATGCTTCCGTTCATACTGCTGGTGGGATCCCTGCTCTTTTACCTGGGATCAAAACATTATGAAAAGGATATGGAAAAGGTGACAAAGATAAGGCTTGAAGCTGCCTGAAAATCATTGTCATTTTTCCCGTGAGATTGTATAATTAATGAATTTTCTGAGTGATTCCCTGACATCCGACCCGGGATAGGAACTGAGAATCTCCTGGGCCCTGTCGTGGTATATATTCATTTTTTCTGCAGTATATTCGGGTCCGCCGGATGATTTTACGAATTCGATTACTTCATTGATATCAGTCTTGGTCTTTTTATTGTTCCTGACAATTGACATTATATGTCTTCTGGTTGAGAATGAGGAGTTTTCCAGTGCATGGATAAGGGGAAGGGTTAACTTGCGCTCCTTAATATCGTTACCTGTTATTTTTCCGGTAAGACCGTTATTTTCATAGTCAAGGAGATCATCCTTTATCTGGAAGGCCATTCCTATGTTTTCACCAAAGTCCTTCATCAGGCTGATTGTGGCGGCATCGGAGGTAACTGATTTTGCACCGCATGCCGTGCATGCCGCCAGTAAAGCAGCAGTTTTGCTTCTGATAATTTTGAAATAGTCTTCCTCCCTGATATTCATTCTTCTGGCCTTCTGGATCTGAAGCAGTTCTCCCTCACTCATGGACTGAACAGCTGCAGATACTATTTCAAGCATGTCGTAGCGGCTTTTTTCAAGACTTATCTTCAGTCCCCTGGCAAGCATATAGTCACCAACAAGCACGGCAATTTTTGAATTCCAGAGGGCATTGACGGACAGTGATCCCCGGCGTTCACGGGCATCATCCACAACATCGTCATGAACCAGTGAGGCGGTGTGCAGAAGTTCAATAAGGGTAGCTGCAACATAGGTGGCTTCAGAAATATTTCCATGAAGGCCGGCAGTCAGGAAGACGAGAAGAGGTCTCATCTGCTTGCCCTTTCTGCGGAGGATGTAATTGACTATGATCCTGAGAAGAGGTATCTCACTTTTCATTGTCCTGTTGAAGTAGGATTCAAACTTTCGCATTTCCTTTTCAACAGGTTTTCTTATCTCAGTGAGAATTGACATCAGATAAATATTTCAGCCAAACTTACATAAAATATGCCAGAATCATACAGTATCCTGAAAATAGGCCTTATCACCTTTCTGTGATATCAACATATTTGTATATATATTTGTTTAAAATTTTATAATGATGAAATTCAATGAATTGAATCCGGAAATGCTTGAAAGGGCCTCCGGTTTATTGAAAACAATAGCACATCCGGCCAGGCTTGCCATTGTAAGCCTGCTGGAGAACGGAAACAGGCTTAGCGTAAGTGAAATTCACAGAAGTCTGGGTATGGAGCAGTCCGTGGCTTCACGTCATCTTGTAATTTTAAAGGACAGGGGAATATTATCATCGGAAAGGGAGGGGAGGAATATATATTATTATCTGAAAATTTCGGGTCTCGGGGATATGCTGGGTTGTCTTGCCGGCTGCTGCAGCGGATAAGGATATTATTCCGGGATGAAAGCAATGGTCATGTAAAATCCCTGAACATTCTTTTCTGGAAAAGCAGAATGGCAAAAACACCGCAGGTAATGGCTGAATCAGCAATATTGAAAACCGGCCTGAAAAAAATAAAGGACTGTCCGGGCCTGAAAGGCGACCAGTCAGGCCAGCTGGTGTTTATGACCGGGAAATAGAACATGTCCACTACCCTTCCGTGAAGGAAGGATGAATAGCCTCCGCCCGGAGGAAACATTACAGCGGGCTGGTGAAAACTTTCACTGAAAATCATTCCGTAGAAAGCACTGTCAATCATATTGCCCAGGGCACCTGCAAAAATGGCACTGACAGCAAGGATCAGTCCTGTACAGGCCTTTTTCTTTATTATTGAATTAAGGAACCATCCGATGGCAAAGATTGCAACTATTCTGAACATGCTGAGGAACAGCTTTCCCGCTTTTCCGCCTATTTCCATTCCCAGGGCCATGCCGTTGTTTTCAATGAAGTGAAGCATTCCCTTTTTGCCAAGCAGGGGAATATCCTCACCGATGACCATGGTTGTCTTGACCCAGATCTTTAGTGCCTGATCCAGTAAAAGGATGAGAATAATCAAAAACAAAGCTTTTTTCCCTGCTGACATTCCAGAAAATAATATAAGAAGCAGGCAAAGTAATAAAAAAAATCCCGGTTTACTACCGGGATGCTGAAAAATGATTTTATAAGGGGCAGAATATATTTATATAATTGCCATTCCAGCAATGCCATTCATCGTCTGCAAAGAATGCTTCACACCTCACTCTGCCGTATCTGTCCGCTGTATTCCATTCCACTTCCACGTCCAGGAAGTCTGTGCCGTTAAAATAATGGATCAGATAGTAGGCGTCATAGGTTCCACCTGACCTTTTACCATATTCAATAAAGCTTGTCAGGAAGGGATCATCCTCCCGTGAATCGTTCAGTTCCCTTATATAGGTGTATTTTACGGTTTGGATATCCGTTCCGTCACCGGTCCAGTCTATCTGTATAACCGGCTCATTATAGTATGAACAGTGATTGAGTATCCACTGTCCTCCGCTGCCGTCAAGTTTTGAAATACCTTCCAGCCACAGAAATTCTGAAAAGCTGCTGCTTTCCTCCCTGCTCACATACATTTTCCACTCAGCATTCTGGCCGTATGTCCGGCCTGTAAGCCTGATCCGGTAAGTGGCCGTGAATACCTGTATATCATATTTCCATTCCCATGTATTGTTTTCCAGATAAACCGGGCTGTGCTCTTCAGCCTGCCCGTAAGCTATCACCGGAATAGGAAGCGTTGTGACCATCAGGGAATTCCAGTAACTTGCAGCATGTGCTGAAAATGTCCAGCTGGCTGTTTCTATGCCTTTTGTATCGTAAGCGGGAGCTCGCTTTTTTTCTGTTATGAAATTACTGAAATCGATTGTCATGGATTCAGCCGGAGGAAGGGCTGGCGCTACAGGATTTTCCTTACTGCAAGCGGTTGTCAATCCTGCAATCAGAGTCAGAATTAATAACAGATCAGTAATCTTTTTCATGACGGGTAAAGTTATCTGCTTCCTTTTAACGCAAATTTAATATGAAAGTTACATCAACGCTAAATTTTATAGCATTAACGGACGATTCTATGAGATGAACTGAACAAAACAATACATATTGTGTTTTACTTAAAAAATAATTAAAAATGAAACGATCATATAAAAATTCAGACACATAGCTATGACCCCCGATTTTTGGAAGGTTTCCCGGCAAAGCGGGGCAGGCTCCCGGTAAAGCGGGACAGCTTACCTGATCATTAAACTAAATTACAGACAGATGAACAAATATTTTTCGAATCTTTTATTTACGGGTATAATTCTGACGATGACCACAGGAATCATCCGGGCGGAAGAACCAATCAACAAAAAAATTTTAAACATGAAAGAATTTAAAACCAACGAATTTCCGGCTCTGCCTTATTCATATGATGCGCTGGAGCCTTACATCGATGCACAAACAATGGAAATACACTATGAGAAGCATCACAGAGCCTATTTCAATAATTTTATTGCTGCTGTCAAGGGAAGCGACCTGGAAAATGCTTCAATAGAGAAAATTTTTGCCGAAGTGTCAAAAGCCAGTGATGCAGTGAGAAACAACGGGGGTGGTTTCTATAACCATGTGATTTTCTGGGATAATCTTGGAAAAGGATCCTCCGGACCTTCTCCTGAACTTGCCGCAGCTATTAATACAGCTTTTGGTTCCTTTGAAAAGTTCAAGGAAACATTCGACAATGCAGCCAAAACACGTTTCGGAAGCGGATGGGCATGGCTTTATCTTACATCCGACAAAAAGCTGGCTGTGGGAAGTACGCCCAACCAGGACAATCCCCTGATGGATGTATCACCTGTAAAAGGTATTCCACTGCTGGCCATTGATGTGTGGGAACATGCATATTATCTGAAATATCAGAACAGAAGACCTGAATATGTTGAGGCATTCTGGAATGTTGTTAACTGGGATACGGTTAACCGCAGATATGCCGATGCAGTCAGATAAAGATTACTCCGGATATCAGTTAAAAGAGGCTGTCTCCTTTGTTGTGAGACAGCCTCTTTGGCTTTTGTTAAGTCCGCTGAAAGAACATTTATGTATTTCTCAGATATACAGAAAGCGTTTTATCTTGAGCGTTGCGGTTTTTTGAAAAGGGACAGGCTGAAGTACTACCTTGTTGATCTGACTGAACTTATTTACTTTGGTGTTTACATATTGCTTAAGCTCAAGAATTAATTCCTGTACCTTCTCCTCGAAGCGGTCTTCCATATCCTGTTTAAGGATCTTGTATTTCTTTTCCAGCTCTTCCATGTTCAGGTGAACATAGGCAACAAGCTTTCCTTTCTGCTGTATAACCAGGGATTCCATAACGAAGCGGAAATTATTTATAACCGATTCTATTTCTTCCGGATAAATGTTTTCTCCGCTTGCACCTACAATCATATTCTTGAGCCGTCCCTTTATGTACAGATTATTATGCGGATCAAGCACCCCGAGGTCTCCGGTTTTAAACCATCCGTCAGGGGTAAGTACCTCAGCAGTCATTTCCGGTTCCTTGTAATAGCCTTTCATCACACTGTCGCCCCTTGCCCATATTTCGCCTTCTCCTGTTTTCGGGTCGGGATCATTGATTATTAATTCTATATCATCTATTGCAGGACCTGTTGAATCAAAAACCGTGTTTTTGGGATTTGCACCCGCCAGAAGGGGTGATGTTTCTGTAAGTCCGTAACCGATAGCATAGGGGAAGCGGGCTTCCAGAAGAAATTTTTCAACTGTCCTGTTAAGCTTGGATCCGCCGATACCATAAAATTTAAGATTGCCGCCAAAGGTCTTCAGCAGTTTTGCCCCGGCTATCCTGTTGAGCTTTATCCTTATAAAGGGGATCTTGTAAAGCTGCTTCATAAACCATTTTCCCGTAAGGGTCGGCAGTATTTTGTTGTAATAGACTTTTTCAATTATCAGCGGAACGGTAAGCATGATGGTCGGCCTTACTGCCTCGAGTGCAGGAAGAAGAACCGGTGGAGTAGGCGGTTTCCTGAGGTAATAGACGCAGGATCCTCCGAGCATTGGCAGAATAAGTCCAAGTGTATTCTCGTAGGTGTGTGAAAGGGGAAGCACTGAAAGAAATCTGTCGTTTTTGTTTACTGGCTGAATCAGTTCACCTTTTAATGCATTGAAAGAGATGTTTTTATGTGTCAGCATTACTCCTTTGGAGCGGCCGGTGGTTCCCGATGTGTAAATTATTGATACAAGGTCGTCCTCTGTTACCTCATATTTCCGCAGGGCTGAGGATCCGGATATATATTTCAGGGAGTGGTCACGTGCGGACAGGACAGAAAAATCTTCAATATTGAAAACTGTTTCCGGCTTTCCGGGCTCCAGGTCAGCTGTCTTGTGTTTCAGGCCTGATGATATAAACAGTACTCTGCTTCCTGAATGTTCTATGACGTTGGTAATTTCCGTCGGTGAAAAATCGGGCAGAATCGGTACTGCCACCGCTCCCATGAATGTTATTGCAAAATAGGTGATTGCCCAGTTGGGCATGTTGGTACTCAGAATTGCTACCCTGTCACCGGGAACGATTCCTGCCGATTCAAGAAGAGCTGTTACGGAAGATATCATTCCTGCTGCCTCTTTCCAGCTTATCGGCTTCTCCCCGACAAATGCGTAGGCATTTGATTCAGGATGATTCAACAGAGTTCTTTCGAACAGTGCCGGAAATGTCAAAATCGTTTCTTTATTGCCCATTAATTAGAGTTTAAAAGGATGTAAAGGTAAGGTAAATTACTATTATCACGGGCTAAATCATAACAAATAATTTTTATATACAGAGCCTGCTCATAATAAAAGATGTACTATTCACGGATATTGACTAATTTTGGCAGGCGGTTGATAACTTATTTCATCATGAGTATTATAAGAGTTACACGGGAATTCTCTTTTGAGATGGCACATGCGCTTAAAGGCTATGACGGGCCCTGTAAAAATGTACACGGTCATTCGTACCGTCTGTTTGTGACAGTGTCCGGTGAGGCTGTAAGTGATAAATCCAGCCCGAAATACGGAATGCTGCTGGATTTTAATGTTCTCAGGGAAATAGTACAGAAAAGGATCATTGACCACTTTGATCATTCACTTGTTATCAGCAGTGATTTTGAGGATGAAAGAAAAGAAATGATGCGCGGCGCATTCGGAAATATAATGATTGTGAATTATCAGCCCACATGTGAAAAACTAATAGAAAATTTTGCAGAAATACTTAAAGATGCATTTCCTTCAGGTGTCAGGCTGCATTCACTCAGGTTGTACGAAACAGCAAAATCATATGCTGAATGGTATGCCGGCGATAATGAATAGCTTATGCAAGACACAGATACAAGAAAATTATTTCTCCTCGACGCCTATGCGTTGATATTCCGTTCCTACTACGCATTTATCAGAAATCCCCGGATAACTTCCAAAGGCCTTAACACCTCAGCAATATTCGGTTTTGTCCTGACCCTCGAAGAGGTGCTGCGCAAGCAGAAGCCTTCGCATATAGCCGTGGTGTTTGATCCCCCGGGACCAACTTTCAGGCATGGGATGTACAGTGAATACAAGGCCAACCGTGACGAGACACCGGAGGATATAAAAAAATCAGTACCCTATATCAAAGAGCTCCTGGGAGCATACAAAATACCTGTTATTGATTATCCGGGTTATGAGGCCGATGATGTTATCGGTACCCTGGCAAAAAAGGCTTCCGGTAAAGGATTTACCACCTATATGATGACTCCCGACAAGGATTTTGCCCAGCTTGTTTCCGACAGGATCTTTATGTTCAAGCCTGCGCGGGGCGGAAATGAATCCGTACAGTGGGGTGTTGAGGATGTCAGAAAGGAATTTTCGGTTGAAAGGCCGGAACAGGTCATTGACATCCTTGCCCTTATGGGTGATTCTTCTGACAATATTCCCGGTGCTCCCGGGGTAGGGCCTAAAACGGCAATGAAACTGATAGGGGAATACGGCTCTGTTGAGGAACTTTTCAGGAACACTTCGAGTCTTAAGGGTAAGCTCAGGGAGAGGATTGAGGAAAACCGGGACAAGATTGAACTGTCAAAAAAGCTGGCCACAATAATCATCGATGTGCCGGTTGAGTTCAGGGAGGACGAACTGATAAGCGAAACACCTGATGCAGCCAGGCTCAGGACTCTTTTTGAAGAGCTTGAGTTCAGGACTGTCGGAACAAAAATACTTGCCGCTTTGGAGAAAACGGAGAATACGGAAGCCGGTGAGGCAGAACAGCATGTCTCAGGAGCTTTTCAGGCTTCTCTCTTTCCTGTTGCTCCGGCAGCCGCCGGTCCTGGTGCTGAAACCGGAAAATCCGGTATTTCCGGCCGGAAACATGATTACAGGCTTGTAAAGGACAGCGACGAGCTCAGAAAGATTACCGGCATTGCTCTCAGGCAGAAGGAATTCTGCTTTGATACGGAAACAAGCACTATTGATGCCCTGGATTCGGAAATTGTAGCCCTCGCCCTTTCCTGGGAAAAGAACAAGGGCTATATGGTATATTTTCCGCCTGATCAGGATGAGACAATGGCTTTACTGGAGATTCTGAGACCCCTGTTTGAAAATGAAGACATCCTGAAGATAGGGCAGAACTGCAAATTTGATATCCATGTGCTCGGGAATTATGGTATTGATGTAAAGGGACCGCTGTTTGACACGATGATAGCCCATTATCTTCTTGAACCCGATATGCGTCACAATATGAATCTTCTCTCGGAAGCATATCTTTCATACACCCCGCTTCAGATTGAATCGCTCATAGGCGAAAAGGGCAGGCAGCAAAGGAGTATGAGATCCGTCCCCCCGGAACAGATAACGGAATATGCCGTGGAGGATGCCGATATAACACTTCAGCTAAAGAATGTTTTTGAACCCATGATCAGGGAGGAAGGCCTGTATGAGCTGGCCGCAGAAATTGAAATGCCTCTTATACGGGTACTTGCAGGCATGGAGAGGAAGGGTGTGATACTTGATGAGGATGAGCTTGGGTCTATTGCCACAGGCCTGCGCGAAGATATTATAAGCCTTGAAGGGGAGATTCATGAGCTTGCCGGCAGCGTTTTCAATATTTCATCACCCAGGCAGCTGGGCGATATACTTTTTCTGAAACTCAGACTTGATGACAAGGCAAAGCTGACCAGGACAAAACAGTTTGTTACCAGTGAAGAAACACTTCAGCGACTTGTCGATAAGCATCCGATTATCAACAAGGTATTGGAATACAGAGGCCTGAAAAAATTATTATCAACCTATGCAGAGGCCCTGCCGCAACTGATAAACAGGAAAACCGGAAGAATACATACTTCGTTCAACCAGGCTGTTGCATCAACGGGCAGACTGAGTTCCAACAAACCCAACCTTCAGAATATACCGGTAAGGGAGGACCGTGGAAGGGAGATACGCAGGGCTTTTGTTCCTGCGGAGGGCTGCCTGTTCTTTTCAGCCGATTATTCACAGATTGAACTCAGGCTCATGGCACATCTCAGCGGGGATGAAGGCATGATTGCCGATTTTTTGTCGGGCAGTGATATTCATGCTGCCACTGCCGCAAAAATATTCGGAACAGGTATTGATGAAGTAAGCAGGGAAATGCGTGACCGGGCAAAAACCGCAAACTTTGGTATTATTTACGGGATATCGGCATTTGGATTGTCGGAGCGGCTCAACATAGGAAGGAAGGAAGCCAAAGACCTTATTGACGGATATTTTGCATCCTATCCCGGCGTGCGGAAATATATGGATGAAAGTATAGAAAAAGCCAGGGAAACGGGTTATGTTACAACAATGTTCGGCAGAAGGAGATATCTGCGGGATATCCTGTCAGGCAGCCAGGTGCTCAGGGGTAATGCCGAAAGGAATGCCATCAATGCTCCCATCCAGGGTTCTGCAGCTGATATTATCAAGATAGCAATGATACGGATTGATGAAAGACTGAAAAGAGAAGCTTTCAGCTCCGCAATGATATTGCAGGTTCATGATGAGCTTATTTTTGAAGTTCCTGAAGATGAGTTTGACCGGCTGCAGGAAATGGTTATATATGAAATGTCGAATGCCGCGAAGCTGGTCGTTCCGCTGAAAGTTGACCAGGGAAGCGGGCATAACTGGCTGGAGGCTCATTAGCCCTGAGAACGGGAAGATTCTTTCCGCTCAGAATGGAGTTATACCATGCCTTGTCATTCAGTATTTCAAGGGCCTTCTGTATCTGTACGTCCTTGTCTACGGACCATACTATGGTTCCTTCCTCATAAAAATAGCGGCCGATGATCTCCTCTTCCAGCAACTGTGTTATTTCATCCCTGAAGATTGACAGATCCTGATCCAGGTCGTGGGCAATATCCTTTTCAAGTTCAGTGAAAAGATCCTTGTGAAGCTCATAGTACTTTTCCTTTTTGGCATTGGCAATAAGTTCGTTCAGAGATGTTTCCGTTACTGTTTTGTATTGAAACTTTCTTTCCCTGAGGAAATTGCCAAAATCTTCAAAATCCTTGGCGGTGAATTTAAAATCCGAAAGGTTTTTAATCCCGGGATTGGCCCAGTAGTACCGGCTTGCAAAATCGAATATGAAATTTCCAAGATAGAGCTCGGTTGACATCTGGCTGAGCATTTCGGGACTTATGGCTATATCGGGACTGATCCCCCCTCCGTCTTTGACCGTTCTGCCGTTGCGTGTTTTAAATTCCGAGATAAGTGAATCCGGGATGAACCCGACGCTGCCATCTTCACCGGGATGGGAAAAGTCGAGTGCCTGTATGCACCTTCCGGAGGGTATATAATATTTCGCGGTGGTTACCTTGAGCTGGCTGTTGTAACTGAGAGGACGGGTGACCTGAACCAGTCCCTTGCCATATGATCGCTGTCCAATAATCACTCCCCTGTCCAGGTCCTGAATTGCTCCCGCAACAATTTCTGCAGCCGAAGCCGATGATCTGTTGATCAGTACGGCAAGAGGAATAGTTTCATCGACAGCCGGCTTTGTTGTCCTGAAATTATCATCAAACTGTTTGACTTTGCCTTTGGTGGAAACAACATTATTACCGGGACCGACGAACAGGTTTACTATTTCCACGGCTTCTGAAAGCAGTCCGCCGGGATTGCTTCTCAGGTCAAGGATAAGCTGTTCCGGACCGGATTTCCTGAGCTCGGTAAGGGCATTTTTTACATCTGTGATACAGTTCTGGGTAAAGTTTGTAAAACGGATATATGCTGTTTTATCGTCTATCATGCCATACCAGGGAACAGGGGGGATAACTATTCTCTCACGTTTCACCGGATGATCAGATTCCCTGCCGTTCCTTTCTATTGTCACAATAACTTCTGATCCCGGATTGCCTTTCAGCCTGTCACTGACCTTGTCTGTCGACATGCCCCTGATGGACACCCCGTCTACCTTTTTGATTATATCCCCGGCTCTTATCCCGGCCAGGTCGGCAGGAAATCCCTTGTAAACCTGACTTATAACAACATATTCTTTGTCTGCTCTTACCAGGGAGCCTATTCCGCCGTACTTTCCCGTTGTCATAAAAGTGAAATCGTCAGCTTCCGATTCGGGATAATACACGGTATATGGATCAAGGGTTTTCAGCATGTTGTCAATGCCCGACTTGATGATTTTGTCAGGATTTATTTCATCAACGTAGAATGTGTTCAGTTCCCTGAAAAGTGTCAGGAAAATGTCAAGGTTCTTTGCAATCCTGAAATCACGTGTTTCCTGCATTGCCAGGAAACCAAGTCCCAGGCCGCCAAGGATCAGGGTGGATATCACAACTGCTGCTCTGGCTGCAATCTTCTTTTTCATATATTTTAAACAATTGAACGCACGAAAGTAATAAGAATAATGATTGGATGAGGCCTTCCGGTATCAGTTTCGGATTAAGCTTTCCCGTGCTGCATGCTCAGCGCCGTTTTTTCCTGATTCGGGTACTGACAGCCCCGGCATTTTCATGGCAGCATGCTCAGCGCCGTTTTTTCCTGATTTGGGTACTGACAGCCCCCAGCATTTCCCTGACTGCCTTTTCCAGTGTATTATATTCTTCAACAGAATCCTTTCTGAATATAACCATCAATGCTATCTGAATGTTTTCCGAAACGAGAAATTTATAGAAGGGGGATTTATTTTTTCTGTATGCTTCCCTGATCCTTCTTTTTAAAAGATTTCTTGTGACCGCTCGTCTGAACCTTTTTTTCGGAACAGTAAACGCTATCCTGGCAGGGAAAGGGGAATCCGTTTCTGAATCTGACCAGATCACTTTGAAACAGTCTGTAAAAAGAGTATTTCCACTCTCAAACAGTTTGGTGATGGTCTTACGGCTGGAAAGCCTTTCAGCTTTTTTGAATGTTTCGCGGGTGAAGGTCATCCCGGTAAACCCTGCTGTCAGGGCTCCTGTTAATTTTTGCCGGTTTTCTGTATCTGCTGACTCTGAAAACAGGATGCTATTTGTAATTCTTGGTATAGTCTTTCAGGTAATTGTCAAGGGCCATTGTCATTGAAGGCGCTTTTGGATTGGGTGCATTAATGTCAAGCCTTAATCCTTCCTGCTCCACGGCGCAGGCTGTTGTAGGCCCGAATGCGGCTATGTTGGTGTTTCCCTGAACAAAATCCGGAAAGTTTTCCTTCAGTGACTTGATCCCGGAGGGGCTGTAAAAAACCAGGATATCATAATCAAAATCCCCGATACCGGTAACATCGCTGCTTACGGTTTTATATAATATACCGATTTTATGCCGTATGTTGTTTTTGGTAAGAAGTCTGGGAATCTCAACATTATGAGGCCTGGGAAGGGGAACAAAATAATTGTCATCCTTGTGTCTGGCGATTACATCAACCAGGTCCTGAAACCTGGCCTTGCCGTGGAAAATCCTCCTTTTCCTGTACACTATGTATTTCTGCAGATAAAAAGCAATATTTTCGGTTATGCAGAAATATTTCATTGTGTCGGGAACAGTCACCCTCATCTCATTGCATATCCTGAAAAAATGATCTATTCCGGTTTTGCTTGTAAAAACAACAGCAGAAAAATCATTGATATTGATTTTCTGATGCCTGAAATCTTTGGCCGATACCCCTTTTACCTGGATGAATGGTTTGAAATCTACTTTCAGGTTGTATTTTTTTGCCAGATCGAAATATGGAGATTTCGGATTTAACGGCTCTGGCTGTGACACTAAAATCTTCCTTATTTTCAACTCCTTACGATTTTAAGTTTAACTTCTCGGAACCTCTGGCTCTGTTTAAAACAGATTTGTCAAATATCTTAAAACAATGAGTGCCGGAAGAAATTCCAGCGCACAAAGGTACAAAATCAAATAGAAAATCGAAACTCCCCTTTTCAAAAAAATCAAAAACAGCCTGAATATGCGCATCAGATAGATCAGTGCAATCAGAATAAATCCTGTGTTCAGCAGTCCTGCCGGAGGAAAAAAACTGGTATAAACCAGCAGCACTGAAATTATATAAAGTAAAAAGCCGGCGATATGATATGATTGAAATATGCTTGCTGCATATTCGCCAAATATTGTTTTTTGACCGCTGATCATGCCCAGTATAAAGCAGATGATGATGCGTATTGTTATCAGCAATGCAGTCAGCGAGAGCAGTAAAAGCCACAGGCCGGCGCCCCGGATGCCAAATGGAATGAAATCATGATAATCTGTGGCGAGATACAGGAAAAGTGCCAGGGAAGAAAATGAAACAAGGTTGACCAGACCTGAATGCCAGTTGAAGAAAGCTCCTTTTTCCCGGGAAGAAGGAGCTCCGATGCCTTTGAAAAGCAGGAATGCTTTGACATTGCCGGTTAATTTTCCGGGGAAGGCTCTCAGGCTGGAATAAATAAATGCCGAGATTATAACAGGGACAGTGATCCAGTCAGCATCAAAGGGATGTGACGGTATTTTTTCACCATCCCTCAGGTATTCTGTAATCAGCTTATCGTTTTGTGAATTGCTTCTTTTTGCCTGTTCACTCAGAAAATTATAAGGGAAGCGTATGGATTTATCCCCGTAAAAAACATCAGGGGGATCTTCGCTGCCATACAGTATCTTTCCGGTGAAGCTGCCTGAAGGAATTGTTCCGGTGCTGTTGAAATTCCCGGAAACAGCGTGTCCGGGCGCAGTTCCGGTGACCGGATCCTCTCCGTTATCATGATTTAGCTTCCCCGCTGTATCTGCGGGCAGGATGATCTTTTCAAAAGATGAACTGTTTGTCTGGTTTTCCGGGTCCTGGAATATAATATTGTGATTTCTATCAAAAATGATCATGTCTTTCTCCGGCAATTTCAGACAATATATTGTTTGCCAGACGGCTGGATCCGATCCTGAAATAATTATTGTTAAGCCATTCCTTCCCCAGGCAGTGTTCTGTAATCCTGTAATATGTCAGGGCATCATTTACGCTTACAATTCCTCCTGCAGGCTTGAATCCTACCTTTATACCCGTTTCGGAATAGAAATGGGATATTGCCCTGCACATAACAAATGCCGCTTCGGGTGTTGCGGATATGCTGGTTTTTCCCGAAGATGTTTTGATAAAATCTGCTCCGGCATCCATTGCTATCATTGATGCCTTGAATATGTTCGCATGATCTCCAAGCAGTCCGGATTCTATTATGATCTTCAAAACCTTGTTGCCCATGGCTTGTTTTATTTCCCGTATTTCATCCGCAACTGCTGCAAAATCATTGTTCAGGAAAGAGCCTACGGATATTACCAGATCTATTTCATCAGCTCCGGCTTCCAGGGCCAGCTTGCATTCGGCCAGTTTTATGGAACGGAAAGTCTGTGCTGTGGGAAAGGATCCTGCAACAGTGGCTGTTTTTACAGTTTTGGCTGTAAGCTTTTCCTTTACAACAGATACAAAATTCGGGAACACACATATGGCCGCAACATTTGGAATATTGGTAAACCTGCCTGAAAAACTGTTGATTTTACCTGTGAGCTGCAATATATGGCTCTTATTGTCGGAAGTGCCCAGACTGGTATGGTCAAGGCAGCTCAGTATTGTCATCAGAAGATATTTGTCAGGGATCTCTGCCATGACTTCCGATACTTTCTTCAGTTCTTTTTTAATCTCTGATTCAGAAGGGCATTGCTTTATCAGTTTCTCATATAATTTGGTCATGACATCAGGTTAAAGTAAATCAATAAAAAATGTAATAGACGTGGGCCAATTTAGTGTTTTTTATATTGAAAAATATGTTTTTAACAAATTTATCCCCCTGTGTCCGGGTTTATACAATTATTTCCTTGCAAGGGAAGCAAATATGCCTGTAATGCAAAGAATGGAAAAAATTATAAATCCGGTACGCATTCCGGTCATCAGTCCGGGATAGGACTCGGGCACAATGGCTTGCTGCCCCATATACAGAGCAAGAAGCATCATTGCAATTCCCATGCTCGTCATCTGTCCTATCATTCTCATTGTTCCCAGGACGGCAGATGCCACGCCCAGATGTCTTTTTTCCACCGAGCTCATGATGGCATTTGAATTGGGTGAGGCAAACAGGCCGAAGCCGATGCCCATTACTGCAAGCAGGATGATTATAAGTACCAGGGGGCTGTCCTGGGTTATGAAACAAAGCATTATCAGTCCCAATGATGTCAGGGCCATTCCGTATGATGCAATTATTCCCGGATTATATCTGTCGGATAATTTTCCTGCAAAAGTGGACAGCAGTGCCATCATCAGGGGCTGGGATATAAGTACCAGTCCTGCGGTTCTGGCATCAAACCCTTTCAGGTACTGGAGATAAAGGCTGAGGAAGAATCCCGTGGCGGAAGTGGCTGAATAATGGATCAGGGCGGCAATGCCGGAAAATGCAAAAACCCTGTTCCTGAGCATCAGCCTGATATCAAAGACCGGGTTTTCAATGTTTTTCTCGTAAAAAATGAATGCCAGTCCCAGCAAAACGGAAATTCCTATCATCACAAAGCCTTCTGCTGCCGGCAGTCTGGAAAAGCCAAGCATAAAGGAAGCAAGTGAAATACCATAGATAACAGAACCGGTCCAGTCAAATTTTTCACCTTTCGCTTCAGACCATTCTGTTTTTATTCTGGTAAATATCAGGTACAGGGATATTATACCCAGAGGAACAAGAAGGATGAAGATGCTTCTCCATCCGAAATGCTGTGTAAGCAGTCCTCCGATCACAGGTCCGCTGGATAGTCCTGCATAGACAGCAGTGGTATTTATTCCCATGGCCCTTCCTCTTTCCCCGGGTTCGAAAACCGAAGTCAGGATAGCCATGCTGGTTCCGAATATCATTGCTCCCGCAATGCCCTGTATTATCCTGAAAGCGATCAATGATACTGTGTTCCATGAGAATATTATCAAAAATGCGGACAGGGTGAAAAGGAATATACCGTATTTGAAAATTTTCTTTCTGCCGGCAATATCAGCAAGTCTGCCGAAGGGGAGAAGGAAAATTGCGGATGTCAGAATAAAGCTGCTTACTATCCATCCGAGTTCCACTGCAGTGGTTTGAAACTCATTTCCGATGGCTGGCAGGGCAAGGTTTATTGCCGAGCCCAGGAAGGGGGTGAGAAAGGATGCAAAAGCCGTGACAAGCAATACGGATCTTTTCATGCTCTTTTCAGCCCGGGCAGTTTGGTTTTTATTCATCGGAATCACTCTTTGTCCCTGGTATCAATTATTATTGTGACAGGACCGTCATTGTGTATTTCAACAAGCATCCCGGCACCAAACTCACCGGTTCCGACAGGTTTTCCGAGAAGCTCCGTGAGCTTTGACACAAACATTTCATAAAGGGGTATTGCTTTCTCAGGGGCGGCAGCCCTGGTATATGAAGGCCTGTTTCCTTTTTTTGTCCTGGCATGAAGAGTAAACTGGCTGACCACGGTAATATCGCCTCCCGTATCACCTACGGAAAGGTTCATAACACCATTTTTGTCGTTGAATATTCTGAGCCGGATTAGTTTGTTGCTCAGCCATTCTACATCTTCCGCACTGTCCGCTTCTTCAAAACCGGCAAGAATCAACAATCCGGGACCTCCGGATGCCAGGATCCCCTTTTCACTGCTGACGACTGACTTTTTTACCCGCTGGATGACTGCTCTCATATTTTCCGGCTTGTTTAAAGCCTGCAAATATAAAAGATCAATTTGACAAGCCCTTATTTGTTTCCCGGAAATTTTTTTCCGGCAGCTGTTCACTGTTTCCCGGACAGGGGTTCTGAGACGCCGTTATGGCCGGGCTGGCTCAGAGCTTTACCGTTGTTCTCCGGCGCTTGTTGAAGGTTACCATTTCCCTGAAGCCATGTGATCTCAGCAGCTGGTAGGCTTCATCAAAATACTGTCCCACCCTGGAAGGTATGTGTGCATCAGAATTGACACATACAGCAACTTTTTTTTCTGCAAACACCTTCAGAAACTGCGGGTCGGGATAAAATTCGCCCACAGGCCTGTTTCTGCCATTGGTATTGATCTCGAAAACGACATCATGTTTTTTCATTGTCCCTGCAAGCTCCCTGTACAGGGGTTCCGGATCAAAGGAAGGCTTGTGGCCGAAAATCCTGATAAGATCGCAGTGGGCGATGATGTCAAAAATTTCCGATGACACTGCACGGTTAACCATGGAGAAATAGGTTTTAAAAAGCTGGTCAAAGTTTTTGCCTTCATAAAAGGCAGGACCCTCGTCCACTGTTTTTTCCCCAAGATAATGAACCGCACCGATACGGTAGTCAAGTTCAATACCGTCAAGGAAATCCCTGATCTCTTTATCCTTTCCTTCAACATAATCAATCTCAAGACCGGTTCTGATAATCAGGTTTTCTGTTTCTTTTCTCAAGTTGGCTATATATTCGAGATATCTGCCGGTTTCATCCGGATCCATCACCCAGTACTGATCCCTGTCGAAAAGGGAAAGATGTTCTGAAAAGCCCAGTTCCGACAAGCCGGCTTCGGTTGCCGGGGCAATATATTCTTCAGGAGCTGATTTTCCGTCGCTGAAGGTGGTGTGTACATGATAGTCGGTTTTGTAATGCATAAATGAATCTTGTTTTATAAATGGGCTAAAAGTGATCAAAGTAGTCCTAAATTTGTTAATAAAGCAAACAGCCGTTATAATTCAGGCCGGCTGAAGGCGATAATGAACGGGAAAAATGTAAATTTGCGAAGGAGCTGTAAATATGGAACTAAAAGACATAGATTGTGTTTGTGACAACTGTGAATTCAGAAGCATCGTATTGGAAACTCTCAGTGAAAAAGAAATAGATGAGTTTTGCAGGAACAAGAAGGAATATTCATACCGGAAGGGAGAAGTGATACATCATGTGGGAGAGAAGATTACGAACTTTAAATATTTGAAGACCGGACTGGTGAAGGTGTTCCGCAGGACGAGTTCAGGAGACGAGCAGATAGTAACAATCACCAGGCCTTTTGAATTTGTCAGTAACATGAATGTTTTTTCAGGCAATAACTACCGTTATTCAGTTTCTGCTCTAGAAGATTCAGTTGTATGTAATATCAGTCCCGACTATATTAAGAGTCTTTTAATGAAAAACGGTGCTTTTTCAATGATGTTGCTGACAAGAATCGCGGAGGTCAATGAAAAGATCATAGAACAGACTCTTGATCTGAGACAGAAAAATCTGATAGGCCGTATTGCATATTCGCTTCTTTATTTCAGCGGTGAGATATATAACTCGAGAATCTTTGACCTGCCGGTTTCAAGAAAAGAAATTGCCGATTATATCGGGATGAGTACCGCAAATGTGATCAGGACACTTTCTGATTTCAAAAAGGAAGGAATTATCAGGGTATATGGCAAGACAATCGAGATATCAGATGTTGAAAAGCTTGAAATACTCTCAAAAAGAGGATAATTAAACCCGTTATTATATCTGTACTGCCGTTTATGAAGAAATTTACAGTGTTCACTTTTTGTGTCATTTGCACAGCAATGCTTTATGGCCAGCCCCGGCCTGACTTCGGGGTTCAGCCCCGCTCCCGGGAAGCTTCGGCAAACGAAGGGATTGCCTATTATACTCTGAGTGGTATGAGGCATGGGGTAAATTATTTTCCGAAAGTGCGTCATCCGAATGTTCAGTATGAAACAGGAGAGAAACTCCTTTTCGACAATTATCATTCCCTGGATGTTATTTACGACTGGCTGGAGATCTGGGCTGAAAGATACAGTGATCTGGTGGAATTATATGAAGTGGGAAGAAGTTATGAGGGAAGGCCCATAATGCAGATTACCGTTACAAACAGGAAAACCGGCAGGGATACTGACAAGCCGGCGGCATTTTTCGAAGGAGGAAGGCACAGCGGGGAGGTAACTGCTTCGGAAACGGTGATGTGGCTTGCCCAATACCTGCTTGAAAATTACGGGAAAGACCCGGACATTACTCATCTTCTGGATAAAAGGGCTATATACCTGCGTCCGGTGAATAATCCTGACGGGCATAACCTCTATATGCATACGGCCCAGAGCAACAGGAGTACTGTCAGGCCCTTTGACAACGACGGGGACGGCCTTCTGGATGAGGATCCGCCCGACGACCTGAACAGTGATGGTATTATTCATACCATGCGCTGGAAGGATGAAAAGAACGGAAACCTGATACCTGATCCGGGGGATCCTTCCGGAAGAATTATGAAGAGAGTGGCACCGGGGGAGAGAATTTATCTCTCATCAACAGAAGGTATTGATAATGACGGAGACGGGCGGATAAACGAGGACGGGATCGGGGGCCTCGATCTTCACCGTAATTATCCGGAAAACTGGAGGCCGCATACCGAAGAGACCGGTCGCGGATACAGACAGGGAGGTGCCGGGGAATATCCTCTCAGCGAACCGGAAACCAGGTCAGTGGTTGCATTTCTTCTGTCGCATCCCAATATCTATGTTGTGAACTCTATGGATACCAGTGTGCCGATGCATCTCAGACCCCCGTCAACATCCGGTTCTGAAGAGCGGATGTATCCCGAGGACCTGAAGTGGTATCGGTATTTTGATGAACTGGGTAAAAAAATTACAGGTTATGCCAGGGCAGGTGATGTATACAATGATTACGGGGGAGGAAATCCACTTTTTGGTCATGGTCCGGATTTCGGATACTGGTATTACGGTGCGGTCTGGTACGGCGATGAAATATGGAACAGTGGCAGGTTCGGGGATCTGAACGGCGACGGGCTAACAGACCAGATAGATATGCTTATCTGGGATGAAAAGGAAAACGAAGGTGAAGGATTCAAGGACTGGGAAAAGATCATGCATCCTGATCTGGGTGAAGTAGAGATCGGAGGCTTTGATCCCAAATTTTTTCTGCAGAATCCTCCCGCACGCCATCTGGAAACCTGGATCAGGAACCAGGCCCTTTTCAATATTGAAATGGCCGGACACCTTCCGGAACTGACATGGGAAAATATCGAAACAAAAAAGATAAGGTCATACAAAACGGATTCTGCCGATTACCAGGTTAAGGTCAGTTTCAAAAACAGCGGCAAACTGCCTACTGCTTTCAAACAGGCATATCTGGTGAAGATAGTCACCCGCGACAGGATTGTTCTTGAGCTGGATACCGCCGGAACATCCGGTGGCAGTCTGCCCTACAGGATCCTTCCCGATACCGGGAAAAAGGCTGGCAGGGAAGGCCGGGACAGGAATCAGCCGGGAAGCAGACTGCAGCCGGCGGGACCCGTTTCCAGGGATGTTCCCTTCACCGATGGCGGTGAGGTATGTACCGGGGTTTTCAATATAAGGCTTTATAAAAAAGATGAACTGGCAGGCAGGGCGAGTGTGTATTCAACCAGAGGCGGTGTTTTGAAAGACAGGGATTTTATAATCCGGTAAACCGTACAGGTTCCCGCTGAACCGTGGTGAGTCCCGGATAAACCGGAACAGCTTAGCCGATCATAAAAATTGTTAATTTTAGGGGCCGGATCCGGAATTAGGGATCAGGATTATAGAAAAATAAAATATATGGAAATTGAAAAATACAGTGCCGGGAATATTCCCAGGCGTAGATTTTTTGAAATGAGTATCAGGGGCGGTCTGCTGATAGCATCGGCACCGGCCCTTCTGACTCAGCTTACTTCATGCGGCGGCTCTGCGAAGGACAGCGGGGAATTCGGTATGGACAAGGCCGTCCTCGACAGGGTGATTGCCAGGGCCCTGGCCAATGGCGGGGATTTTGCCGATGTCTATCTTGAAAACCGGGTTTCCAGGCAGATAATTATGGAGGAATCACAGTTTCGCGGCGGCCTTTACGGCATATCCAGGGGTGCAGGCGTGAGGGTGATATCCGGAAATAAAACAGGATATGCCTATACCGATGAGATAACAGAGAAAAAGCTGTTGCATGCCGCCGGTGTAGCTTCTTTTATCGCCAGAGGCGGGGCCGGAACCACTCCTGTAAATGTGTCGGCTGCATCCAGGGAATCATGGGTAACAGTGGAGGTACCCCTGCATGAGGTTAGCGATGACAGGAGGATTGAAATGATGAAAAGGGCTGATCAGGCAGCAAAGGATTATGATCCGAGGATAAGGATGGCCCTGATAGAATATAACGATGAGGTAAGAAGCAGGATCATTGCCAACAGTGAAGGGCTTTTTCTGGAAGATGAGCTCCCGCTCCTTTTCTTTGTTGTGCAGGTGATGGGAGATGACGGAACAAGCCGGCATATGGCCCGGGAAAGGGTCAGTTTTCACTCGGGTTTTGAAATGTTTGAAAATGTGAGTCCAGAAACGGTGGCGAGGAATGCATCAAGGGAGGCAATCGCCATGCTCGATGCCGGGGATGCGCCGGCCGGGATAATGGATGTGGTCATGCAGAACGGCTGGGGCGGTGTTCTTGTTCATGAAGCCGTGGGACATCCGCTGGAAGCTGATAATATTGCAAAAGAAACTGGTGCCTTTACCGGGAAAATGGGACAAAAGGTGGCGAATGAATGCTTTACAATGATTGATGACGGGACTCTGCCCAATTTCCGCGGTACGATAAATTTTGACGATGAAGGTACTCCGGCTCAGAGAAACGTGTTGATAGAAAATGGTGTCCTGAAAGGTTTCATGACTGATATACTGAGTGCAAAACAATTGTCAATGAAAAGAACAGGAAACGGGCGGAGGGAATCCTTCAGGTATATACCTATTCCCCGCATGACAAACACTTTTATTGCAGAAGGCAGGGATGATCCCGGTGATATTCTTGCATCAACAAAAAAGGGTATTTATGTTCAGAGCCTCAGTGGCGGAAGTGTCAATCCCGTTACAGGGGTTTTCAATTTTACCTGCAGGGAGGCCTACCTGATAGAGAACGGGAAAAAGACAAAACCCATAAGGGGAGCAACACTTATAGGTTCCTGTATGGACGTTATTTCAAACATAGATGCAGTGGGCAATGACCTGGACTTCGGGCCGGGAATATGTGGCAAGGGACAATCTGCGGAAGTTACTGCCGGCCAGCCGACAGTAAGGATCAGAGGTATCAATGTGGGAGGAAGCAGGGCATAACAACAAACAGAAGAAAAAAATGAATAATATCGATTTATCGGAAAAGCTGCTTAAAAAATGTATGAAAGCCGGTGCGGATGCGGCGGAGGTATTCATTCAGACAAGCAGGAATCTTTCAATAGGCATACTCAGATCGGAAGTTGAAACTATTGAGGAGGCTTCATCCCGCGGGGTGGGATTCAGGGTATTCACTGACGGGAAGATGGGATTCAGCCATTGCAATGATTTCAATTCAAAAGCCCTTGAGGATACTATTGACAGAGCCGTATCATTTGCACGCCTGTCCTCACCCGATGACAGTAATGTACTGACGGGAGACAGGGGAGTTACACAGGTGGCTGATCTGTATGATCCGGAGCTTGGCGCCGTGTCCATGGATACAAAGATCGGAATGGTACTGGAGCTGGAAAAGGCTGCGATGAGGGATCCCGGGGTTACAAAAAGTTCCGGTGCGGGCTACGGGGAAAATGAATCAGAAATATTTATAGCAAATTCCAACGGGATACTGAAAAGCTTCAAATCATCACTGTGCTCGCTGCGTGTATCTGTTGTGGCAGAAAAGGGAGATCAGAAAAATACGGGGGGAGAATACAGCACCAGGGTCTTTTTTCATGATCTGCCTGATGTGGAAAAGATTGCTGCAGGGGCTTCCGGGAAGGCAGTAAAGCTTCTTGATCCGGTGATGATAAAAACCCAGAAAGCAGCTGTCATTATTGATCCGGACGTGGCCAGGAGCCTGCTGGGCGGGATCATCACCGCGGTAAACGGTGAACGCGTGCTTCAGGGCGCCAGCTTCCTCAGGGATCATATGAACAGGCAGTTTGCATCATCACTCCTGAGTATAACCGATGACGGGACCATGCCGCGCAGTCCGGGAAGTTCTCCCTTTGACGGGGAAGGTGTTCCGACAGCCAGAAACATAATTGCCGAGCGGGGTATTCTCAGAAATTTTATATATGATACAAGGGCTGCCGGGAGGGCAGGTGTGACAAGTACAGGGAATGCAATACGCAGGGGATACAGTTCATTGCCAGATATCGGAACACACAGGATATACCTGGATCCCGGCGATCATTCCAGGGATGAAATAATTGCCTCAACAGCAAAGGGACTGCTGGTACTTGAACTGACCGGTTACGGTATTGACCCGGTAAGCGGGAATTTCAGCGGCGGGGCCAGCGGACTGTGGATTGAAAAGGGCGAGATAGTTCATCCGGTCAGGGGTGTTACAATTGCCGGACGCGGATTTGATATTCTGAATGCACTGGACATGATGGGAAATGATCTGGATATGGACAAGAGCTTTGCCTCACCGACATTCAGGATAGCTGAAATGCAGATAGGAGGCAAATAACAGAATTAAAAGCAATTAACTTGTGCTTGGAATCAGAGCAAAAAGTTATAAATTTGATCCTGCAAAAAAATAATGCTAACAGATAAAAATTTAAAAAAATGGCGGTTAACAAAACAAAGGGAATCATTGCTATTCTTACAGGAGGCGGGGATGTCCCCGGATTGAATCCGGCTATCAGGGCAGTTACAATACGTGCCAACAGTGAAGGTTACAAAGTGATCGGATTACGCAGGGGATGGGCCGGGATTACTGAAATGGTAAGGGACAGCAAGGCTGACAACAGCAATTGTTACCAGATTCTTACCAATGACCTTGTAGACAAGGCCGGGAGGACCGGCGGAACTTTTCTGCATACCTCCAGGACAAGGCCCAGTCA
The DNA here is from genome assembly GCA_012522155.1 of Bacteroidales bacterium. Taxonomy (GTDB): domain Bacteria; phylum Bacteroidota; class Bacteroidia; order Bacteroidales; family VadinHA17; genus LD21. Next base: position 19,636 of record JAAYKX010000024.1, on the reverse strand, counting down.
TATGCCCAGGGCGAATGTCCCTGAACATTTAAAAGCGACCTATAACAAGGAGGTAAATGACCTTACCCCGGAGATCATTAAAAACCTGGAATGGCTCAATGTTGATTATCTCATACCCATCGGGGGCGACGACACCCTGAGTTACGGGGTACATCTTTACAAACAGGGGGTAAAGGTTGTTGCCATACCGAAAACGATGGACAATGATGTTCCGGGAACGGATTACTGCATCGGTTTCAGTACCTGTGTAACCAGGACCATTCAGATGACAAACAAGCTGCGGACCTCAGCCGGATCTCATGAAAGGCTCCTGGTCCTGGAGGTCTTCGGACGCTATGCGGGCTATACGGCAATGCTGCCCACAATGGCCGGAGCAGCAAACAGATGTGTCATACCCGAATATAAATTCGATATTGATCATCTGGCCAGGCTGATGGTTGCAGACAGGAATAAAAATCCCAGTAAGTATGCCGTTGTGCTTGTCTCCGAAGGGGCCATGTTCGAAGGTGAAGAAATGGTATTCGCCGACAGTCAAAAAGATGCATACGGACATGCAAAGCTTGGCGGGATAGGTGAACTGGTTTCTTCAAAACTGAAGGATCTTTCTGCCACCTACAATAATGGCAAAACAATCAATATCATCAATCAGAAGCTTGGATACATGGTCAGGGGCGGTGATCCTGATTTTCTTGATTCAATAGTTCCAATGGCATACGGTAACCTGGCTCTTGATTTGATACTGAAGGGTATTCATGGAAAACTGGTGGTACTGAAAAACGGAAAATATGGAAACGTTCCGCTGGATGTTGTCACAGCCACAAAGAAATTTGTGAACATCGAACAGTTTTACAACACAGAAAGACTCAGGCCGTTTTATCATACCTTTGAAGCCAAGCCCTTTCTGATCATGGATTCCAATACCTGATTACAGATTGCAGTATTGTGCGGGGGATCCGGATACATCCGGACAGCCCCTGCAATTTTCAATAATTTTTCCGTTTGAAACAGGAAGGTCTTGTCATAAAATCAACAGGCAGCCGTTACAGGGTCCTTTACGGAGACCATGACGTTGTTGAATGTACCATTAAAGGAAGATTCAGGGTCAGCGGAGGTCTGAAAAGTACAAACCCGGTAGCCGTGGGTGACAGGGTACTGTTTGAATTTGAATCCGTCAAAACCACAGGAATAATTACTGATCTCCTTGACAGGAAAAATTATATACTCAGAAGAGCATCCAATCTCTCAAGGCAGATACAGATCCTTGCTGCCAATGTTGATCATGTTTTTCTGATGATCACCATTTCCCATCCGGTTACACAGGCTGAGTTTATCGACAGGTTCCTTATAAGTGCCGAAGCCTACAGGATACCTGCAAGTCTGATCATTAACAAGACAGATCTTTATACCGGGGACGATGCAGACAGGATGGAGCATATGATTTCCGTGTATGAGAAAATCGGATATAAATGTTTCAGACTGTCAGTCAGGGAGCACAAGGGCCTGGAGCCCCTGATTGAAATTTTCAGGGACAAAATAAGCCTGATAGCGGGAAATTCCGGCGTGGGTAAAACATCCCTGCTGAACCTCCTTGACCCGGAACTCAGACTTAAAACCGGAAAAATTTCAGATTATCATAAACAGGGCCGGCATATCACCACTTTTCCGGAAATGCACCGATTGCCTTCCGGGGGCTATCTTATCGATTCACCAGGCATAAAGGGATTCGGAATGGTGGATATGCAGAGAAATGAAATTTATCATTTTTTCCCGGAAATATTCAGCATCTCTGAAAACTGTAAATTTTATAATTGTCTTCATCTGGATGAACCGGACTGTGCTGTCCGCCTTGCTGTGGAGGAAGGGGAAATTGATTCCCAGAGATACAGGAGCTATCTGAATATAATTGAAGATGATAATCGGAAATACAGATAAATTTTCAGCAAATTTATCAAATAAGGATTATCTTTATCTCCTGTGAAAGTCAAATCCCGGTCCTGATGAAAAAAATCCTGATGTTCAGTTACCTGGCAGTAATTGTTATTGTACTGGCCAATGTTGTCTATTATAAAAGTCTGTATAACAGGCAAATTGATTATATAACCACCCTCCTCGACCACCAGGTCCGCTTAAGCGGAATAATGGTGGATGAAACAAACAACAGTTTTTTATCCGATCTGAATAAAATAGCTTACCAGGGAAACCTCGTGAATTTTTTTGAAGACAAGGCTCAAAGGGATGATGCTGTCGAAAAGATCAGGCTTTTCTACATGAAATACTCTGATTTTATCAGGGGGATCAAGATATTTGATGACAGGAAAAATGAGTTTACCCTTAAGACAGACGCGGGGGAATGGCTGGAGCAGCAATTTGTGCTTCACAACCAGAATGAGATATATCCCGGGGATACTCTTTTGAAAAACAGGCAGGACTATGAATATTCCCTTCCCATTATCAGAAATAATACCGTAAGTGGTAACCTGGTTGTTACGGTAGACCACAGCAAATATTTCAGCGAACTGTTCTCTGCCTGTAACCTGAAGGATTATCAGTGGCAGTGGGTAATAAACAGTTCGGACGAAATAATTTTTTCAAATTCGAAAGATGATATCAGCTTTACTGCCCGGGAGACGGAAAGGATATGGAAAGCACCGGAGAGCGGCACGGCAGGGAATATCATTCACAGAGCCGAAATCAGTGGCAGGCCCGGGCAAATAGTTTCTTCATATTATTCAACCCGCTTGCTTCAGAGAGATCTGACACTCGTATTTTCAACCCCAACCACCTGTTTTAAGAAATACATAATCAGGAATTCATTCTTTATAGTCATAAGCACAGTACTGCTTTTTCTGGCAGTCCTTTACCTGCTGATCCGGCAGTTTCGTAAATCTGAGGCTGAAAAAAAGACATACAGGGAATCTGAAGCTGCACTGATGAAACTTATTGAAAATATCCCGGCAGGAATTGTTGTCTATAACAGCAAAAGGGAAATCCTGGCCGCCAACACCATGGCTGCCTCATTGTATTCGTACGGATCCGCTGCCGAAATGACCGGCCGGGATTATCCCGGGACATCCCTGACGGCTGTCGGTGAATATTTTGCAAGGAATCCTGCAGCCGGGATTGATCGTGGTGCCTATGATATATTCACCGGTAAATCCGGCAGCAGAATATTTTTGAAAAAGACTGTTCCCCTGGATTTTCGCGGCGGACCGGCGTACCTGGATATTCTGACGGATGTTACTGAACTGGAGCATTCCAGGACAGGTGAAGCAAAGGCCAACAAGGCAAAATCGGAATTTCTTGCAAGACTGAGTTATGAGATCCGCACTCCCCTGACCGGTATCATTGGTATGACCGATCTTCTGAATATGGAAAAACTTGGTGCTGAGCTGCGGGAAACGATGGATCTTCTCAGGAGTTCGGCAGATGACCTGATGAAAGTAAGGGAAGACATACTGGATTTTTCCAGGATTGAAACAGGCAGGCTGGTCCTTGAGGAAATTCCTTTTGACCTGAGAGCCGTAATTGATCGTTCTGCTGATCCGGTAAGGGAAATATTTATCCGGAAAAATATCAGCTTTACCGCTGATGTTGATCCCGGTGCATCTGTAAGTATTATTTCAGACCCCTACAGGTTTCGTCAGATTCTGACAAACCTTCTGATGCATTCCGCCGGAAATACGTATGGGGGACAGATTCACCTCAGCTGCAGGATGCTTGAAAATGACAGGGGGCATGTAAAACTGGAATTCGGGATCAGGGATACAGGAAAAGTTTTTGATCAGGAAGCACTGAATAAAATATTTGGGGAAGTTGTTAATATTGAATCAAAGATCCTTGACAGTAATGATGAAACGGGATTCGGCCCGGTAATGGCAGCCCAGCTTATCAGGCTCATGGGCGGGGATATTTCGGTTAAAAGTCCTTCAGGACTTTCGGGTGATTCGGGTACAGGTATATGTTTCACCCTCAGGGTATATTCCAATGACAGGCTCAGAAAACATACGGATATCAGTGCAATCACATCCTTCACCATGATCAGGACCCTTGTGATAACTGATCCTTCTGCCGGGGATGAGGACATCCTGAATCTGCTGCATAAACTGCAGCTGAATATATCGCTGACAAACTTTCAGAAATCAACTGCGGGACAGATAAAAGCCAACCTTGACTCGGGCGATGAAAAATATAACCTGATCATTATATTGAATGACAGGAAATTCGATGGTTTTGAAGTTGTTTCCTCCCTGTGGGATCAGGGACTTCATGAAAAACTGATTTTGATGATGATCAGTAACCATGAGAGGCAGGGTGATTTTCTTAAATCCATTCTGCTGGCCGTTGATCATTATCTTGTGATGCCGGTTGATTCTGCAGAACTTGAAGAGGTACTGGCAGAGAGCTTTACCATGGTTGAAATAAAGACAGGACCAGGAAGGGAAGGAAAATTAAGGAATAACATCTCTGCACTTGTTGTTGAAGATAACAAGCTGAATCAAAAGGTGATCAGCAGAATGCTGGGAAAGCTGGGATGTTCATTTGAGATGGCCGCTGACGGGTATGAAGGGATACGGAAAGCAGGAGGGAAGAAATATGATATAATTTTTATGGATCTTCTTCTTCCGGGAATTGACGGCTTTGAATCTGCAAGCCGTATACTGGAAGAGGTACCTGATACCCTGATTGTTGCCCTGACTGCGGATAATATGCCTAACACACGCAGCAAGGCCCGGCTGGCAGGGATCAGGGAATTTATTTCAAAACCGGTCAGAATGGAAGATCTGAAGAGACTTCTTCTTAAATATTTTGGGAATGATTTCCCTGTGGAATAATTTCCGACTCATCCACCCACTTGTATACTTTGTCGGACGTTCTGAGAAATTCATTTATTTTTACCGAGCAGTATGTTCCCCTGGCTGCCCTCGCAGTTTCCTTGTAATCAACCCTGATTTCTCCTGCAGTGTATTCAACGACCCCTGTGGTGGGACCTGTTATCAGCAATGTATCACCACTGCTGAGATCTCCGTTTTCAAGCTTTATTTCCGCCACCCCCGGCCTGGCAAAATAGTTGGTGATCCTGCCAAGATATACTTTTCTCCTGGTGGCGGCTGATCCGTAGCGGTTATGCCATTCCCCCGTCTTCCGTCCAAGGTAGTAGCCGTCCCAGAAACCCCTGTTGAAAACTGTTGCCAGTCTTTTTTCCCAGTCTTTTATTTTTTCACTGCAATAGCTTCCGTCAATAACGGCCCTCACCGCCTCATCATAGCATTCCGTTACCGTTCTGACATATTCCGGCGAACGTGCACGTCCTTCAATTTTAAGAATTCTTACACCGGCATCCATCATCCTGTCGATGAAGCCTATGGTGCAAAGATCCCTGGGAGACATTATGTATTCATTATCTATTGCGAGTTCATATCCGCTTTCCCTGTCGGTTACAATATATGATCTCCGGCATGTCTGGTAACAGCTTCCGCGGTTGGCCGATGTGTTGTTTTCATGAAGGCTCATATAGCATTTTCCGGAAACGGCCATGCACAGGGCCCCGTGAACAAACATTTCAATCCTTATCTGTTCACCCCCTGGTCCGCATATGTTTTCCTTCCTTATTGCATCATATATCCTTTTTACCTTTTCAAGGTCAAGTTCTCTTGCCAGAACTGCCACATCCCCGTATGCGGCAAAAAACCTCAGTGTATCAGTATTCGAAATGTTAAGCTGGGTTGACAGGTGGACCGGAAAGCCTTTCCTGAAAGAATATTCTATGACCGACATGTCTGAAGCTATCACTCCGTCAACACCGCTGTTAATGGCAGCATCAATCATTCTTTTCATCTCCTCCCTTTCACTGTCGTAAATGACGGCATTGAGAGTGATATAGCTTTTCATACCGTTTTCCCTGCATATTGAAGTAATCTTTCCGAGATCGCCTGATTCAAAGTTCAGGGATGATTTTGATCTCATGTTCAGCTTTCCCGCACCGAAATATACCGAGTCGGCACCAGCCTGTACGGCGGCCATAAGTAACTCCCAGGAACCTGCAGGAGCTGTTATTTCAATATCACTTCTTTTCATTTTGTAAGATCTAAAACACTTGCTGTGTTACGGAGATGGTTCGGTCATTTGTTTAAAACTATTCTTATAGCTGAACCTATGCCTGGCTCTGAATGCCTGACATAAATCCTTCCGTTGTGAAACTCTTCTACTATCCTTTTGGTAAGCGACAGTCCAAGGCCCCAGCCCCTTTGCTTTGTTGTGTATCCCGGACTGAAAATCTTTTTGAACACCCTTTTGGGTATTCCCTTACCCGTGTCGCTTATGTCAACTATTACATTGGCATCGTTTTCTGATATCCGGTAGGTAATAACGCCGCTGCCTTCCATGGCATCTATTGAATTTTTTGAAATATTTTCAATGACCCATTCAAAAAGAGGAGTGTTAAGAGGCAGTGTGACTGCAGCAGCAGGGTCGGAATCAAAAACAAAGCTCACCTTGGAGGAAGTCCGGGATTTCAGGTATTCGATGGTCCGCAGGATTATGGCAGTAAGATTTTCGTCCTTCAGGGAGGGGCGGGATCCTATCCCGGAGAAGCGGCCTGTAATTTTTTCGAGCCTTTCCACGTCGAGTGCAATTTCCCTTGATATGGACAAGCCGGGATGATCCTGCTGAAGTATTTCAACCCAGCCTGCCAGGGAGGAAACCGGTGTTCCAAGCTGATGGGCAGTCTCTTTCGACATACTTACCCATACCTTGTTGTTTTCAGCCTTCCGGGAAGCCCTGAAAGCAAGGAATGCCACCAGGATGAATAGTATTATTATCCCTGTCTGAATATATGGATAGTAAATAAGCTGTGTCAGTATAATACTGTCTTTGTAGTAGATACGATTAATATGACCGGCTCCCAGATCAATTTCAATAGGACTGTTCTTTCTGCGTATCTTCTGTAGCTGTGAGTTGAGATAATCCCTGTCCCGCAGTCTTTTTTCATCAAAATTGCCCGAACTGATAATACTGTCGGCCTCATCCGCAAGGATTACCGGGATGGTTATATTGTTTTCTATTATTGATGAAAGGAATTCTATGTCCTGACCCGTATCGGCAATGCTTATCAGCATTGTTGCCTCAGCCCACAGTTCAACCTTTTTTCTTTCTTCATTCTTCAGCGTCTCAACAAGGAAGCGTGTATAGATCAGGGATCCCGTACCTGTAAGTATTGCGAACAGGAAAAGGAAAAACATCCATGGTATCTTATGCCGGTATGTATTCAATAAAACTATCTTTTTTTCAGAATATCCCTTATTCTTAATTCCTGCCTCTCCTGCCGGACTTCCTCAGGTTGGCTGTCTGCGGTGTCACTTATGGCAGCCTCTTCCCAGGTCACCCTGAACCTGGGAGTTCCCGGTGCGGAGGGTTTTGCCGGAGCTGTGGTATCATGACCGAACCATCCGTATTCCTCCTTAAGTATAGATTTCAGGGACTGCCTCTCCTTTTTGATATCATTCTTTATCTGGGAACTAGCCGCTCTGGCGTCATAGCTTACCCTGGGCTCCCCCTCCCTGTCCTCTATCTTCAGAAGAAGGGAAGTCCTTCCCAGGCCGTCATCCCTTACGGCCCCGAATTCACTTGTATTCGGTTTCGGCCCTGTTACTTTCCTGCTGAGAATCTCGGAAAGAAGGATCCTTACATGATACTCATATTTATTATCGAAACCGTGTCTGCCGTTTATTGAAAGGTCAGCCGCTGATGATCTGACATCCATGGCCGGAATATACAGGGAATTGTTCCGGATAAAAAAATCATTTTTAAGTTCCTGGAAACGAATGTTTTCAAGTTCTGAAATATCAATAAAATCGGACAGTTTCCTGACAGGTTCAAAATTCTGAAGGGCTCCCTGTTCCAGAATATATTTTCCTTCAGCCGTAACTGTTCTGACTGAGGCCTTAAGTTCCGTATCCATCGGGATAAGAATAGCCAGTGATCCTGACAGGAGGCCTTCCAGGTTTTCATCACGGATGAAATTCTGACCGAAATTGTTGAAAACAGTAAAGGTTTTTTTGACGTTAATCTTTTCAAGACTGAAATCACCTTTCAGGATATGGGATCTGTCAGCGTTTTGAAGAAAATAACCATTACCTGAGATAAACCCATCCAATGAATTTATACTCAAGCTATTAAAATTCATAATTCGAGGCTTGTAATTCATGATTCCGGAAACATTCCGTGCCCTGAAATCCTTATAGCCGAAATCACCGATACTGAAAGCCAGATCAAGAATTATATTTTCAGGAAATGGGAAGGGCTTTTTTTCGTCTTCGCTGACCTGGCGGACTTTTCCCGGAAAGAATGAATCAAGGATAATCCTGTCAGAGCTCAGTGAACCCGAAGCTGTTAGGGTGGTGTTTTTACCTGCTGCCCATTGTGGCAGGCCGGTAAAACTGCCGTTAATCCTAATCCTTTGTCCTTTATATGTGAGGTCCAGGTCTTTTGCAGTAATATTGGAAGAAAAGAGAATCTGTCCGCGTACGTCTCCTATTCTTGTTCCGTCCCTGCTGAGGTCCATGCCAAAGGAGTTGAATCCAAGACTTCCTTCATTGATTATATCAAGAAAGTCTGCCAGGCTGAAATTTTTATTTCCTGCAATTTTTCCTTTTGTTCTGATATGCATGTCAACAGAGCCTTCGGCTGCGGAAATTGCATTCAGATTAAAGAATTCCACTATTTCCGCCGCTATGAGCCTTCCTTTCAGTTCCAGGATGCAGTTGGGGGAAGTGAAATCGGAAAGGACAAGTGATCCGGTATAGTCCGATGATCCCAGCCTTCCCCTGAAGTTGCCTATCTTCAGTGAGCTGGTCCGGGATGTCATCCCTGTTCCGTTTGTAAAGGAGCCGTCGAATGAAACATTATTAATGCGGGCTGATGAGGGCCTGTAGCTGACATTGCCGTTTCTCAGGGAGAAGGCGATGTTTATTCCCGGCTTGACAGTTCCTGAGACCTTTCCCTTTATTGTACCGTCCAGTTCCAGCATTCCCCGGGGATTATATTCAGTTACTTTTTCCAGAAAACTGTCAGGCAGATAGCCTTTAAGGTTTGCTATATCTATATTTTCCCCTTTTACTGAAATATCCAGGTCATTGTCAGCAGAAACAAATCCGTCCATGCTGAGTTTATTATCATCGAAAACAAGGCTGCTTCTTTCAAATCTGATTCCTTCATCCGACTTGTTCAGAATTACATTCACACTGGAATTGATGGTTTTGCTGATTCTGAAATCATGAAGTGAAAACATCTCTATTTTCAGATCGCCTTTACCGGTAAAGTCAATATTGTTTCCCGTGATTCTGCTTTTGATCCTTCCGTTTTCCATGATGCCGGAAATAAGCAGTTTTGTTGCACGGTTGTCATAAAGGGTTATGACATTGCTGAGCCTGATGCCATCAAGGTTTATGACAAGATCATTGCCCGCCGCGGCCGGGTTTACGGTTCTTATTTCATAATTAACCATTCCCGATGTGTCAGTAAGTATTTTGAGCCGCGCGTTCCTGACACCAATCCTTTCGATGTTATAGTAGCCGTTTATAATATTCCGGATCCTGAATTCCATGCTTACGGATCCAGCTGCCAGAAGGGTGTCGGTATCCGTTTTGCCGAAACATTTTTTGTCAAAACCGGGTGATGAGCGGACTATTACGTTTTTCAGGTCAAGGGATGCTTTGGGGAATCTTCTGATGAAGGACAGTTTTACAGAGCCTGTTTCAAATCTGGTTGAAATATTGTTACTCAGCGACATGAGTATGATATCCGCAACTTTGTCCTGTACCAGCATTGCAGCAACAAACATGACTGCCATGATTCCTGAAATGACAAAAGCAAAAGTTTTAAGTATTTTTGACACCAACTTCATTCTCCTGCCGGTAAAAATGATTTGTAACCGGATAACGGTGGACAAAGTTAATTTATTTGCGGGAATCTGTATATTATCTGCTCTTCAGCAGCCATGAGAAATCATCACTGTCTCCAAGTTCAACAGGGGTGATCCCTTTTTTGAATATTCTGGCTTTACGGGGACCAATAAGGCGAATGCTTCCGTTTCTGACCTCCAGCATGGTCCCTTCGCGCAATCCGACAACATAAATGCCGGGATTCATTTCAATAAATTCAATAATTCTCTGTTCGCGTGTTTCCCCTGCATGACCTTCCGGATTGGCGTCAAGATAATGGGGATTTATCTGAAAGGGAACAAGGTTGAATGATCTGAATGAAGCCGGTCTCGTCACAGGCATGTCGTTTGTTGTCATTATGGTGGGGCAGGCCATATTGGCACCTGCACTCCAGCCGACATAGGGTGTGCCTCCCATGACTTTCCCCCTGACAGCTCCGATCAGTTTGTTTTCCCTTATGTTTTTAAGGAGTTTCCATGTGTTTCCGCCTCCGACGGCTATGGCTTCTGCCTCACGGACCGCCCTGACCGGATCAGGGAAATGGTGAACGGAGACTATCCTGTGACCGGTTTCGCGGAATCTTTCCGAAACTTTTTCCTCATAGAGATCATAGGAAAATGTAACAGCTGCATAGGGAATAAAAAGTACATCAAGGGGTTTCGGACCGAGGAATTCGCGGATGTTGTGCCTTGGATAGGACAGATACGCTTCTCCCGGATTTGTTGAATTGCTTATCAGAAGGAGATTCATCCGGACAGATTTGTTGATTACACAAGGATAAAATGCAAAGATAACATATCTGTCCTGTTTTGGGAAGTATGATCTGTCGGCAGCTTAAATCTATCGGAAGTTAAATCTGTCGGCAGCTTAATCTATCGTAAAAGCAAGTCCTACCTCAAAGGGATAGAGGTCAATCCCGCCGGGAGATTTTCCGGTTTGAAACAATGGCATGAAATAGGATGTTCCGTGTATCTGGAAATTCCCGAATCCTATACGCAGTGTGGCACCATATCTGAGCATGTTCAGACTGAAATCATCCTCTGACCTTACCTTGTCCCCGTTATCAAAAACCATTTTTGAATATGAATATAATTTTACGGCGCCGATCGGTCCTGCCGCTATGTTAAGCTGGCTGCAGGTGGCGGGGATCTGTATTTCCAGCAAAAAGGGAAGGGTGAGGTACAGTGTTGAGAGTTTGGATTTTTTCAGCAACAGTTCGGGGTCATATTTTTCAATCTCCCCGTTATCCTTTTTAATTATATTATTGTTTCCGTCAAACCTGTAGTTGTTCCAGTTGATTCCCAGTCCGGTTACAAAGCCTATTCTCCTGGTCAGTCCCAGGCTTGTCTGCGCCACGTTTGCATTAAAATAGCGGGATTTTCCGGAGTGTAGCGACATATAATCTATGTTTTCAGGGAGATTAAAGTTGTTGTCCGGCGTCAGGTAATTGTTGAACCCGGCTTCCACACCCGCCCAGTGACCCCTGAAACGCTTCCGGCGTATCACTCTGTCATCGCGGTAATCATTCCGGTAATCCCTGGCATACAGTGTTTCCCGGTCATCTTTTTCATTCTTGTGGTACTGATCAAAACTTACCCTGCGTTCTCCTGCCTCCAGGGATTCAAGTATTGTAAGTCCTCTGTTCCCCACCTTGATTTTCACAGCTTCCTGGTTATCTTCAATCCTTATCAGATCTCTGCCCAGGATCACTCTTACTGCATCACTGCTGTCAGCGGATACGGTTTTTCCCGCATAGCTGTCAGCAGACACAGTTTTTCCCGCACCGCTGTCCCTGGCTGATGAAATATTCTGTCCGAATCCCTGAACCAGGAAGATTATCGCAGCAAGTATCATTACTAATTTTTTCATATCCTTTTGTGTGTTTGTATCATAAAGGTTTCAAGGGGCCGGTTATGCCGGCTGGTTCTGTTTGACTTTGCCGGGTTGTGTTGCACCGGGCTGATCCTGTTTGGTTTTGCCGGGTTGCTTCCGGCAGTACGGGTTTTGCTTGACTTTGCCGGGCTGTGTCCCGCCGGACCGGTCCCGCTTTTAAATTTTTTATATGCTTGTTTTATTCTGGTTAAAGCTGTTTTCATGGCTTTAAGGGAATGATCGTGTTGCTGAGACGTAAAGCTGCTTTAAAAGTTACTGTAATGATTCGTCTTTTTTTACCGGAGCATTGAATTTCACGAGCCTTGAACTGAAATAGAGAGATTTCAGATCTCCCTGTGAGTCAGTAATGCCCGTAAGTGACATTTCCAGTCCAAAAATCCGGCTTATGCTGTTAATGCCGGCTGATGCAATTTCGTAGCTTCTGATGGGAGCATCGTTTCCGCTGTCATCTCTGAGGATCTTTTCCCGGAAAGTTCTTGCAAGAAACCTGGTAAAGCCGTTCCTGCCGTCATAGAGCGGTTCCCGGTATGGTATAGAAACAGCCATAAGGGTTCCGGGGTCAGGCTTCTGCATAATTTCGACACCGGGCCGGGGAAGGTCTTCTATCCTGATAATGCCCGCCAGCAGTTGCCTTTCCGGCCACCCCTGTTCCGGCGGCAGCTTCCCTTCCGGACGCTCCTGTTCCTGCCGCCCCGGTTCTGGTGGCCCCTGTTCCGGTGATAGTTGCTGTTTTTCTGTTTGTATCTGCTTCATCGGTTGCTCCCCTTCCGGATGCTCCTGTTCCGTCGGCAGTTCCCCTTCCGCTTGTTGCAGCATTCCCTCCGTTTGTTCCTGTCTCAGCGCCTGTTGCTGTTCTTTGGATTGTTCCTGCATCAGCGGCAGTTCCCGTCCCTCCGTTTGTTCCTGTCTCAGCGCCTGTTGCTGTTCTTTGGATTGTTCCTGCATCAGCGGCAGTTCCCGTCCCTCCGTTTGTTCCTGTCTCAGCGCCTGTTGCTGTCCATCCGTGACAATAAGATCTGCTGTGCCGGAAATATTTTTCTTTTCCGTCATATACCTTACTATGAAAACAGAACTCATTACAAGCAGGGTGACTGCAGCTGCTGCACTTAATCCCGCTGAAGAAAGTCTCAGGATCTTTCCTGCCCTTGTTTTTCTCTTCAGATGCTTTTTGAAACTGTAACTGACAAGGGGAGGGCTGAGCTTTGTTTTTCTGACTGACTCAGAAAGAAGGCGGAGTTCCGGGTTTTTGGCCAGGCAGATATTAAGTTCCTCTTTTTGTTCAGGAGAGAGATCATTTTCGAGATATGCAACGGAAAGATATTCGACATGTGAGGCAGTAAAATCTTCAGGGCTTTTTCTAAGAAGCTTCTTTCGGGGAAAAGAAATATTATCGGGTACGACAGCTGTTAATAACAATGATTCAGCTTCTTCCTTTAAAGCAGGATTGGCGGCAAGGAATTCATCAAACTGTTTTTTCCGGTCCCTGTCCAGATTTCCCGCGAGCCAGTCGGCAATCCATTTCTCATATTCTGATCTGTCGGGTTGCATGCTTACAATACGGTTTCAATCTTTCCAATAAAATTTTTCAGGGCTATCCTTCCCCTGTAAATATTTATTTTGACCTGGGCTTCACTCATGCCCGTTATCTTCCCTATCTCCCTGTAGGAATAACCTTCATAATCGCGAAGAAGGATTACGGATCTCTGATTTTCAGGAAGTCGTTCCAGAGCTTTATGAAGAATGGCATTAAGATCACTGTACTGGGTCTCGTGTGCAAGCTCAGCCGTGTGTTTGTCTTCAAGTACTGTCATTCTTCTTTCTTTCCGGATAATATCGATCATTCCATGGTATGCAGTTGAAAAAATCCAGGATTTTACTACGGTATAATCAAGTTCTGTTACATTTCTCCACAGTTTTTCATAAGTGTCCTGAACGATATCCCCTGCCCGTTCTTCATCCCTTATACCGGCAAGAATAAAACGATACAGGGAATCGGAATATTCGTCAACGGCTTTGTTAAATTCCTTTGCGGTCATAGGCAGAATTACGTTTCAAAGACGTATAAAATTGTAAAAAGTTACAGAAAAAAACAGATTTCTGCTTGACTGTGCCCTGCTGTGATATCCGGAAATAGTTCCGGTCAGCGGTTTTTATGCAGGAGTTGCGGCGTTATTTTATGCGGTAGTCCCGTCGCAATTGTATGTGGTAGCGCCGGCATGATTGTATGCAGGAGTTGCGGCGTTATTTTATGCGGTAGTCCCGGTGGTTTGTATGTGGTAGTTACGTCGGTTTGTATGTAGTAGTCCAGTCGTGATAGTATCCATGAATTCCGGCGTGATTGTATGTGTTAGTCCCGTCGCTATGGTATGCATGAATCCCGGCGCAATTGTGGTATGAACGGGAAAATCTGACAGATACCTGTGTCCGGTGCCTGTAGCACGGATCAGGTTTTTTCTGTATCTGCAGGTAACGGATTAAACTGGTTTGTATACCCTCACCCAGTCAATTTCCATGGATGTCATGCTGTTGAGAGCTTTGTCCAGTCCACCGGAAAACAAAATATACATAGGCTCCTGTGGAACATCCGTGGTACATTTAAATGCAACAGCGCCGTTTATTTTCCAGACAAGCTTGTCCGGGGTCCATTCAAGGGTATATATGTAAAAATCCCTGGCGTATCTGGAGCCGGCCACGGACCTGAATATTTTACTGACTGAGGGAAAGTAGTCAAACTGGACTTTCCCGTTTGAGGTACGGCACACATCAATATGAGGGGTTATTTTATCGGCAAGCATCCAGAATGCATTTTTTGCTGCGGGGTTGCCCAGCTTGATTTTGGCTGAAAAAATACCGTACTGATGGCGAAAACTTTTACCGGTATTGACAATACCTGAAGTGTAATTGAATTCATTCGGCCTGAAACCGTCAGTCGGGGTCCATATTTTACCGGAATATTTTTGTGGTTTTGTGATGATTTTCAGCAGACTGTTACGGATCTCAAAATTTTCTTTTTCAGTATATGCCTGAAGATCACCTTCAACAGAATATCTTTCGTGAAGAAGCTTGTCGCCCCAGTAATAATTGGTAAGCCATTTGGTGGTATCAAGTCTGTCACCGTCAAATTCATCACAGAAAATGAGTTCCCTGTTTTTGATAAGGTCGAATTTGTCGGAGTCCTTCACTTTGAAGTACCATACAATATCTTCGTTCTTTTTCAGGGCGTTGAACTCCTCGATATTTTTAAACATTTCCGTTTTTTCAAATCTCTTCTTATCGAGATAGTAGTTCTTTTTATCCCTGAATTCAGAGCCTGCAACATAATCCTTGAGTTCATTGTATCTGGCAAGCTTCTGTGAACCGTCAATATTCAGGAAATTGGCATATTCCTTTGAATCCCGGAATTTATAAAAATCCTTTATTTCCGGACTCTTTTTGAGTCTCCTGTGTTCAAGAAGCTTTTGATATTCAGGAGTATCCCTGAATGTAACAGGTTTCATTTTCTTTTTCCTGAGGAATTCCGGACTGTTTATAAATGCCTTGAGTTCTTCAAATTTTTCAACAGCTGCGGATTTTGTTGCTTCTCCCTTAGCAGCAGCCTTGTAATAGGATTTTATTTCGGTATCCTTTTTCAGATTTTTATATTCGCGGAACTTACGGTACTCATCGGAATCCTTGAAAGTGACAGGTTTCATTTTCTGCTTTTGCTTGAATTCAAAGGAGTCGATATATTCCCCGAGGGATTCATAATCCCTGATCCGTTCAGACCCGTCCATCTCACGGAACTTTTTTAAGGCATTTCCTGCAACAGTTTTGAAATAAAGCACAATATCCCTGGATTTCTGCAGGGAAAAGAATTCTTTTTCCCTGACATATTCTTCGGAATTCTTGTACTGAAGTGATTCAATTTCCTTTTTCTTCCGGAGGAAATCCGTGGAATTGATCAGATCGTTCAGTGTATTGTATCTGGAAAGGAGTTCGGAATTCGTAAAAGCCCTGAGTTTTTCATATTCATCAGTTAAGGCTTTTTCATTAAGCTCCAGTTTTGTGGTAGAGGGAATTAATCCGAGTAAAAGCTTCAGACTTGCCATTGGTTAATCATTTTAGATACAGCGTATAAAGATAGAAATCTTTTCTTAATTATTAAGAACCTGTATTCAAATATCAGATTTCTGGTTTAACGGAAGATATGTCATGAATGTTGCAGCAGACGACATAATAATGCGGCCTGCGGAAAGTCTTTTTCCGGCGTTAAGGAAAGGGAGACATCAGAAAGGGCAGATAATTAAATTTGTTTCAGGATAATTTTCCTTTTATCTTTAGCAGACACGTTCGGTTCCAGGAACGATTTTTAAAAAGACGCAGACTGACTGAATGTTCAGTCATCAGGTACTCAGCCGGAAGACAAAATAATGAATGAACGTTTGGTCAGATATCATGTCAGTGAAATCAGCACAACAACGAGAGGTGACGGTCAAGGGAAAAAGGCAGCTGATAACATGGGAAATCTTTATTATTACTGTTTGAACCAGGAAAATGATATCAGAAAAAGAAGGATGACAAGATTCATCGGACTGTCATTGTTGTTGATCCTGTCTGCAGGCGGGAACAGTATCCTTGCCGGCCAGTCTCTTACTGCAAGGGAAGTGATCAGGCGGGCCGACGAGAAATTCAGCGGCGAGAAAAGCAGTTATACAGTAATGTCAATGAAGGTGATAAGGCCTGAATGGGAGAGGACCGTTGAATTCAGGACCTGGGTCATGGGAAGGGATTTTGCAATTTCACTCATTACTTCCCCTCCGAGGGAAGCGGGGCAGTCTTTTCTGAAAAGAGGTTCTGAAATGTGGAGCTGGAATCCTTCCGTCAGCAGGATTATAAAACTGCCTTCTTCAATGCTCTCGCAGGGCTGGATGGGCTCAGACTATACTCATGACGACATCCTGAGGGAAACTTCAGTTGTAAATGACTACAGTCATGAAATAATGGGAGAGGAGGAACTGGACGGACGTCTGTGTTATAAAATAGAAATGACCGCACTTGAAAAGGCTTCGGTAATATGGGGAAAGCAGCTAAGATGGATTGACAGGCAGGACTTTATTATGTTAAAGGCAGAGCTGTATGATGAAGACGGTTACCTTGTAAGAACGGAAACATGTTCAGACATCAGGATCATGGACGGAAGAAGTATTCCTTCAAAGATTGAACTTGTACCGGAAGATGAGCCTCAAAACAAAACCGTGATAGAGATCAGGGAAATCAGATTCAATATCCCTTTGGAAGAAAGTTTTTTCTCCCAGCAGAACATGAGGAGGCTGCGCTGACCCGGGGCAGTTGTTCCATATGGTATAATAAACACGACCATCCGGTATGAAGGAGGAATTCAGGATAGCATGGAGGAATCTCTGGAGAAACAGGCGCCGTACCATAATAACTGCAGCATCAGTATCATTTGCAGTGTTTTTTGCACTTGTCATGAGATCTGTCCAGCTGGGTTCCTATGATCATATGATCAATAATTTCATTGGATCGTTCACGGGCTATCTGCAGGTCCAGCATATAAAATACCAGGACAGCCCCGTGGTTGATAATTCATTCATCTATAATGACTCACTTATTGCTGCAATTTCTTCGCTTGACAATGTAATTTCCGTCAGCCCGCATCTCGAATCCTTCACCCTGGCCTCGGCGGGTACCCAGACAAAGGGTGTGGCAGTCATTGGCATTGATCCGGAGAGGGAAAAACACTTTTCGGATCCTGAAGCAAAACTTGTTAAGTACAGGATAAATGAAGAGTCATTCAGGAAGATACAGGAGGAAAGTCCGGTTCCTGAAAAGGTTCTGACCGGTATCAGAAAGAATCTTGGCAGATCCTATTCATCATTGTCCAGGCTTGAGATGGAACTCGGGCTGAATGATGAGGAAAAAACTCTTTTCCTGCCGGAGATACTGAAACATGTGGAATTTGCCAATGCTTATCTCAGAGGTGATGATGACGGGATCCTTGTATCCGACAGGCTTTCGGATTTTCTCGGGGTTGGGATCGGGGATTCCGTGATACTGATGGGACAGGGATATCATGGTGTTTCGGCAGCCGGTATTTTTCCTGTAAGGGGAATAATAAAAATACCTGCACCGGATCTGGATAACAGGGTAATCATCATGACAATACCGGCAGCCCAGGAATTGTTTGATGCAGGAGGCAGGATCAGCTCGCTTGTCATTAATCTCACAGACCGCTCGGAACGGACTATCAGGTCGGCCGGGAACAGGATCAATTCCTTTATTCGGGATAAAGATGTCACAACCCGGACATGGTATGAGCTGAATCCGGTACTGTATCAGCAGATAAAAGGTGACAGTCAGAGCTCGGTACTCGTTCTGGCTGTCCTGTATTTCATCATTTTCTTTGGTATTTTCGGGACAGTCCTCATGATGGTATCGGAAAGAAGTAAGGAATTTGGTGTTCTTGTGGCAATTGGAATGCAGAAGAGAAAACTTAGGAGAGTATTTGCAATTGAAATGATACTGCTTGGGATTGCCGGTCTGCTGACCGGGGTACTTGTCAGTCTGCCTCCGGTAATATATTTCAGCCATTTCCCGGTCATACTCAGGGGAGAACTGGGAAACATGATGGAAACATGGGGATGGGAGGCCGTTATAGCAACTGCCGGAGTCGGTTTCTACTATTTCTGGCAGCTTGTGATAGTGTTGATAATGATACTTTTATCGACAGTTTATCCCCTGCGTAAAATAACAAAGTTAAAGGAAACGGAAGCTCTCAGAGCCTGAAAAACTGAATTTTATGATATGGTCAGTTGCATGGAAGAATGTGTGGCGTAACAGGAAAAGAAGTCTTGTTGTTATAATTGCCGTAAGTCTGGGCATTACAGGAGGTGTATTTCTTTTTGGCTTTGTTGAAGGCTGGAGTCTGCAACGCCTGGATAATGCCATATATAATGAGGTATCCCATATTCAGATTCATAACCGCGAATTCAGGAAAAATGAAGAAATAGGTCTGACTGTGGAAAATCTCAGCGAACTGAGCCGGGGCATTGATACATTGCAGGAGCTGTCTGCCTGGACCAAAAGGACAAAAATAATTGCAATGCTGGAAACCCCGTGGGGAAATACTGGTCTGACACTGTATGGTATCAGTCCCGGGAAGGAAAAACAGTTAAGCCGGATCCATGAAAGGATGGTCAGGGATGGCGGCAGGTATATTGACGAACAGTATTCCTCTGATATTCTGATCAGTGATAAAACAGCAGATATTCTGAAGCTGAAGCATTATATTGTCACTGACAGTGTTATTGCAGTACTGCACAGTGAAAAGGTCCCGGGAAATATTATTGACAGACTGAAAAGCCTTAAAGATATCCGTTACAGGTCATCCGGCGATTTTGACGAGGCACTGACGGCTGAACTGGGAAGTAAGGAAGCTGCGACTTACGGACGGCTTATTTCTGAATTGTCCCGCGAGTACAGGATCAGAAACAGGATACAGGTTACAAGCTCGGACACGGAAGGCAATCCCGTTCACGGAATATTCAGGGTGTGTGGTATATACAATACGGCCAACACGGGATTCGACCAGTCAACAGCTTTTGTAAATGCTGATGAACTTATGAAACTTTATGGCGGAGACAGGATCCTTACTCATGAAATAGCCATTTTGCTGAACGATATTGATGAGTCTGCCACAGTCAGGGACAAGCTGAGCCGTATTGCCGGAAACAATACAGTCAGCACCTGGAAGGAACTGGCTCCGGATGCTGCATTGCTGAATGATTTTATGATTTTGTACTATT
>JAAYKX010000003.1 GCA_012522155.1 Bacteroidales bacterium | reverse complement strand
GATCAGTTATTGATGCTCCGACCGCCATTCTCTATGCTCAGCTTGATTCAAACTTCATTGTTTCTCCGCTTCTTAATGAGGAAATGGCTTACGTGCTTAACAGGCGGAAGATACTATGGTCACCCGGTTGTGGATCTGTTTCAGAAATATCAAAGGCAGAATCACTTGGTGCTGAGATTGTAAAGATCTTCCCCGGATCACAGGTTGGCGGACCGAAATTTGTTTCGGCAGTAAGGGGTCCCATGCCCTGGACAAACATTATGCCTACCGGGGGTGTTGAACCCACGGAAGCCAATCTGACGGAATGGTTTAAAGCCGGTACTTTCTGCGTGGGAATGGGCTCCCAGCTGATAAAATCCGCACTTGTAAAAGACGGGAATTTTAAACAGGTTGAGCAGGATGTCAGGGATGCAGTTGCACTGGTAAAGAAACTCAGAGAACTTTATCCTGTAAAGGTTTGATGATTTAATTTATAAACCGGCAGGAAATCTGACTTCCAGATATTAAATGTTAAAATGAAAGGGTGTTATTCTCAAATAACACCCTTTTTTAAATGTTCCGTATATTCTTTCTGACGGATCTGGTTCCGGCTTGCCGGCTGATCTTTTCAGACTGATCCTGTCAGCTTCTTTTTACGATAAAGTCACCCACACTTACCAGTGTGATCCCGTTTGGTTTTCCAAGATTTCCTGAGTACTGCATATCTTCCGGATTGTTCCAGTGTTCATGTACTCCGAGGCTCGGCATGGCCTGTCCGCTGTTGTCCGGATCATATATCAATCCTTCGGGCCAGTTTTTTGCATCGGCCGTCTGGTGCAGGTAATCATCCACTCCCGGCATGTTCGGTACCCATTCCCATATTGCATTGGAGGGATCATGCTTGTTCACACCGTCCCATTCTGTTCTGAGAAAGTCAAAGCATACTGATTCGAGTGCCACCTGGTCCTGTGATATAAATATTGAAGAGCTCCAGTGATTGTTGAACGGAGGCATCAGGTATTTTACCGGTCCTCTGGTTTCATCTGATCCTCCCCCGAACATTCCGTCTATTATATACAGCATTGTGTTTCGTCCCAGGTATTTGCTTCCCATCAGGTCTACCATTGCCCTGTATTTTCTGTATCCCCTGTTGTTTGGGTTGCCAACCTGCCTTGGTGATGTTTCCCATGAGGGTGCCACGTTGGAATAGTGAAGCCTTGCAGCTCTTCCGGCTATTGATCCGAAATGATTTTTGGCTGTCAGTGTTACTCCTGCAGAGCCGTGTGGTTTGAAATTTGCGAGGTTAATCATGTAATCTGCCTCTTCAATGACGTCAAAAAGTTTGTCATCCTGTGTTTTGTCCGAATAAAAGAGGAGTACATTTTCTGTTTCCCTTACCACGGTGCGGTCGAAATCCTCAGAATATTTGTCTGTATATTTTATATCCGGAAACTCTTTGTGCCAGTATGCGTAATTATGTCCGAATATATGTTTGTGCGGATCTCCTATTGATATGTCTGACTGGTTTATTCCACATTCGTTTACCAGCTCTCTCAGCAGTTCCAGTGCTATGTAGGGTCCTGTTTCCATTGCCCCGTATCCTCTTGCCCTGGTACCCGGTTTAAGGGGATATTCCGGTACAAAGTATCCGTTGTTTTTGTCTTCCCTGCTCAGCAGCCAGTCGGATGTTCCCTGATTTATTTTTATGAATATTTTTTCACCGGGACTGTATCCCCTGTCAACATTGTGCTTTTCCTTGTTGTGGTAGCGGAACATCTGGTCCCATGCCTTTTTGAGTTCAGTTTCCCCGGTCAGCTCCCTTATTGATTCTGCAAACATGTTATTGATAATCTGCTGGTCGAAATTTTCAGGATTAAAATACCAGTTGTTGTTTTCAATTACATTTTTACAATCGGGATTTGTTGCTGCGGGGTCCCATGCCCATACCACATAGCCCGGTCTGACTCCCCGGGGTATTCCCATCGGCTGGTTTGGCCCGTCTTCCGGTCCGGCACTGTTTGAAGTATCCTGATGATGAAAAACACTTGGTGCTTCCAGCAGTTTCCCATGGTAAAACAGGGAGGTCGTTTCATCAATAATCTTTCCCGGATATGTATAGGCCGCAGCACCCAGTGCGCCAGCCTTCTTTACAAAATTTCTCCTTTTCATTTTTTCTTATTTCCTTTTGGACTTTATTTTTCTTTTGAAACTTTATTTTATGGTTTGCTGTTAATAACCAGCCGGGGTATTATCGTCCGCCGGCTGTATTTTTTCTCTGCATCATCCATTCACGTCCTGGTATGTCAACCCGGAAACTCTCGATATTGGCCTGATCCATCAGGGTGACATATATTGTACATCCGTCTTTTCCTCCAAAAGCAACATTGGTAGGTGCTCTTCCCAGCAGGGCGACTTCCCGTAATACTTTGCCCTCCGGAGAAAATTTTGTCACAGTTCCGTTACCGATGCATGCTGCCCAAATGTTTCCCCGGATGTCACAGCGCATCCCGTCAAATCCCGCAGTATGTTCCACCAGAACCCTGCGGTTGCTGACATCTCCTTTTTCAGACAGGTCATAGGCCCAGATTCTGCGGCCTGCATTTACATATAATGTTTTCTCGTCGGTGCTGACTTCGATTCCGTTTGCCGGTCCGATACCTTCACTGTCGAGGAGAGTGATTTTTTTATCGGGATCTATACGCCAGACACGGCCGGCCCTGGCCTTGAAATCCGGGTCACTGGCATAGATCCTGTCCTTACTGTCAACAGCAATATCATTGGGCTGTGTCATTTCCGGTCCGTGTGCATACAGACTTAATTCTTTGGTGGTCATATCCACCCTGTAAATATTATGTCCGGTGTAATCTGCAATCAGCATATTCCCACGGCTGTCAAAACGAATTCCGTTGGCAATGCTTCCTTCCGGAAGTTCCAGGAAAATACCGGCTTCCCCCTCAGGTGTAACTATTCCTATTGTTCCTGAATGGTGATAGTTTACGGCATATAAGTTTCCTTCCCTGTCTACTGCAGGTCCCTCCACACCGGAAGTAAAACTTTTGACAGGAGTAAAGGCAGATGATTTAAACAGTCCGTCTGATGTTTCCTGGGCGAATGCTCCGGGGATAAGGGTCGCACATAGAATACAGCCGGATAGTAAATAACTTAGTATGGTTTTGTGCTTCATATACTTCATTAATTTGTTATTTTCAATATTACAAAAAATACCGGCAGTATAAAAGAGGCTGTTGAAAAATCCCTGTCTTATATCCGCATCAGGCGGTATGAGCCTTTTTCAACAGCCTCTTTAAGCTGTCATAAATATTCCGGTGTTAGAAATTCGGCTTGTCGGGGTGTATCCAGAGGCGGGTACTGATCTTATTGCCTCCGGGTCCCAGTTTTGCTGTTGCTTCTTCTACTCCTGCAGCATTGTTCTGCCTTTCACGCAGGATGAAAATGTATCTTTTGAGAACATCGCCGG
>JAAYKX010000221.1 GCA_012522155.1 Bacteroidales bacterium | reverse complement strand
TATACCTGAGGCTTAACAACAGGCAATCCCTGGTCAGGACAGTTCTTCCGCTGCGCTCGGGAAGCAGGACAATTGATTTTCCCTATGTGGATTACATGCAGGAAATGGTAGCCGCCAAAAAGAAGTCAGCCGATTTCTATTATGCCCACGGAAACGAGCTGATGAAAAACGGTCTCAAAGATTCATACCGTCAGGCTTACTATGAATTTGTCAGCGCCAGGGAATATGTCGGCGACTATGAAGGTATCGACAATAGTATCGCGGAAGCAAAATACCTGGGCATGAGCAGGGTCCTTGTCAATTTACAAAACAGTTCTATAATAAGGTTTCCCGGGGAATTTGAAGAAGATCTTCTGAATGTAAACCTCCAGGCACTTAACAGTGAATGGGTTGAATACCATACAGTAAGCTACGACGAAAACACCAGCTACGATTATTATATCAATGTGAATGTCAGGAACATACTTGTAAGCCCCGATCAGACATCCCAGGTTGATTCAGTAATAAAAAGAGATGTTGAAGAAGGCTTCAGCTATCAGCTTGACAAAAGGGGAAATGTAATGAAAGACAGTCTGGGAAACGATATTAAAACAAAAAAATACAAAACTCTTCAATGTGCCCTTATATCCACACTGCAGACAAAATCCTGTCAGATTGAAGGGGATATTGAGATAATACAAACGAATCCGGATAAACTTCTGAAAAAAGATCCCATAGGCGCACATTCAATATTTGAACATGTCTCCGCAAGGGCAATCGGCGATGAGGCTGCACTGAATGCACGACAGCTGGCACGGACAAGGTCGCAGATACTTCCGTTTCCCTCAGATATTGAAATGATACTGAGATGTTCTGAATCGCTGAAAAATGCAATAAGGGGATCGGTTCAGAGCAACAGGAGACTGATTATTTAATAGATGATAGAAACAGGTATTCCTTCAGAAAAAGCAATACTGGTCGGTATTAATTATCCCGGCCAGAATGAAAATGATATAAATGAATTTATCGACGAACTCGCATTTCTTGCCGAAACAGCCGGAGTGATACCGGTGGAACGGTTTATTCAAAAACTTAACATTCCCAATGCAGCAACCTTTGTCGGTTCCGGCAAAACAGCAGAGATAGCCGGATTTGTTGCCGCCAACAATATTGATCTTGCCATTTTTGACGATGAACTGTCACCAGTACAGATACGTAATCTTGAGAACACACTTCAGTGCCGGGTACTTGACCGGACAAACCTTATTCTGGATATTTTTGCCCGCAGGGCCCGGACCTCCCATGCCCGGAAACAGGTTGAACTGGCACAGTACCAGTATCTTTTACCAAGACTGAGACGAATGTGGACCCACCTGGAGAGGCAGAGGGGAGGAATAGGGATGAGAGGACCCGGAGAAACAGAGCTTGAAACAGACCGCAGGCTGATCCGTGACAAAATAGCATTGCTGAAGGAACAGCTGAAAAAGATAGATGTTCAGATGGCGACACAGCGGAAAAACCGGGGCAGACTTGTCAGGGTATCGCTGGTGGATATACCAACGTGGGAAAATCAACCCTGATGAACCTTCTGGCCAAATCAGATGTTTTTGCAGAAAACAAACTGTTTGCAACACTCGACACTACCGTCCGGAAAGTGGTTATCGGAAATCTTCCCTTCCTGCTTTCCGATACAGTGGGTTTTATCCGCAAACTGCCGCACGACCTTGTTGAATCATTTAAATCGAGTCTTGAT
Organism: Bacteroidales bacterium; assembly: GCA_012522155.1. GTDB lineage: Bacteria > Bacteroidota > Bacteroidia > Bacteroidales > VadinHA17 > LD21. The sequence continues at coordinate 20,034 of JAAYKX010000221.1, read as the reverse complement.
GAAGTCCGGGAAGCAGATCTCCTGCTTCATATAGTGGACATATCCCATCCGCGCTTTGAGGAGCAGATAAGTGTTGTGAACGAAACACTGCTCGAGCTGAACTCCCTCAACAAGCCTGCAATAATCGTATTTAACAAAACAGATATCTTTTCCCATATACCAAAGGACGAGGATGATCTCACTCCCGTGAAAAGAGAAAATTATTCCCTGGCAGATCTGAAAAAGACATGGATGGCCAAAAACATAAACCATCAGACAGTATTCGTTTCAGCCAGGACAGGGGAAAACCTGGATGAGCTCAGAAAGATACTGTACGACAGTGTAAAAGAAATACATGTCACCCGGTATCCCTATAGTGATTTCCTGTTTGAAACAACTGATGATCCCCTGTGAAATGATGGCACTGACGGTTCCGGGAGACGGTAAGACTGACGCTTACAACAAACTGTTAAGCTAGGGATTCCGTAACCCGGCAACGAACTCCGAAAACTTTTTCAGAACTTCCTTCTCTTCCTCAATAAATCCCATATGTCCGGAATTCTCAAGAACAAAAACTTCCGCATTTCCGGGCAGTCTGACCCTGCCCTGTATCTGCTCATAGTCAATGAAATTGTCGCCGGCTCCAAGGATCCACAGACAGGGCACCCTCCCTTCTTCCATGACAGAAAGTCTTGAAGGCCTGGCCATCATTCCCTTAAGCACAGAAATGACTGCTGCGTCCGGAATTGTTGCGGCTATTTCCTCCGAACGTTTAAGTTCCGCATCAAACTTCCCGGTATTTCCGGCAGCATACATCCTGCCGATACTGTCAGCAAAAAACATATTCCTTTTCCCTGCATTAATAAGACGGATCTCCATTTTTCTCTTCTCAACAACTTCCGGAGTGTCAGCAAAGGGATGGGAATGCAGCAGACAGTATCCTTTCAGCTTTTCAGGAAACATTTCAGCAAAGGCAAGGGTGACATAGCCTCCCATTGAATGGCCGGCAAGAAAGATTTTTCCTTCAACAATACTTCCGGCAAGGTCATGAAGGACAGCAGCCATAAATTCCATCGTATGTGTCTCCCCGAAAATATCCGACCCTCCGTGACCGGGAAGGTCGGCGGAAATAACCCTGAAACCCGAAGCAAGCTTCTGCGCAAAACTCCGGTATATTTCCGAAGTTTCAAGATATCCGTGAACAAGGATGATGACATCACCCTCACCTTCGTCATAATAACTTATCTTTCCACCCTTGTAAATAAAAGATTTTTTCATACCCTGTTATGTTAATAATAAGTGACCGGAAATTTGGTTCATTATATTGTATTGTGAATATATTTGCACACAATCCTGTTTAATGAGAAAGCTGGTCTGACAACAAAACTAACCAACAAGCATGTGACACAATGAATAAAATCCTGTTCTCATCTGTTTCCATGAAGTTCGTAATGGCTCTTGCAGGAATTTTCCTCCTGCTCTTCCTGCCTGTTCACCTGGCAATCAACCTTATGCTTCTGAAAAATGATCCTGAACCCTTCAATTCTGCTGCCGCTTTCATGTCATCATTTCCTGTTATAAAGGTAATTGAAGTGGTTTTATTTGCAGCTCTTCTGATACATTTATTCTACGGTATATATCTGCAGATAAAAAACCTGCTGGCCCGTCCTGTACGCTATGCCGTCAATACCAGGACAAAAGTCTCATTCTTTTCGAAATTCATGATATGGACAGGATTGTCAATACTCATCTTCCTGGTACTGCATTTTTTTAATTTCTACTTTATAAAACTTGGTCTCGTACCCGGCAACCCGGAGGATTTTTATTCACACGCACATGCACTGTTTAAAATTCCGGCATACAACTATATTTACCTTGGCTGCTTTATCCTTCTCGGACTTCATCTCTTTCATGCATTCTCCTCGGCTTTCCAGACACTGGGACTGAATCACAGGATCTGGACTCCGGTGGTAAAAGTGCTGGCAAGGATATGGGCAATAGGAATTCCCGCGGGCTTTGCCCTGATTTCACTGACACTGTGGGTTTCCAGGTAAAAAATATTATTTATTATGAAAAAACTTGATTCAAAGATACCGGACGGACCCCTGGCTCAGAAATGGACAAAATACAAGGCTTCATCCAGACTTATCAGTCCGGCCAACAAAAGGAAACTTGAAATAATCATTGTGGGTACCGGCTTGTCGGGAGCTTCTGCAGCATCGGCACTGGGAGAACAGGGATACAGTGTCAGCAGTTTCTGCTATCAGGATTCTCCGAGGCGGGCACATTCCGTTGCTGCCCAGGGAGGAATAAATGCTGCAAAAAATTACCGTAATGACGGGGATTCGGTGTACCGCCTGTTTACCGACATGATAAAAGGAGGTGATTTCCGATCCCGGGAAGCCAATGTTTACAGGGCAGCCGAGGTGAGCAACCAGGTAATTGATCATTTCACGGCCATTGGTGTTCCCTTTGCACGCGATTACGGGGGAACACCCGAAACCCGGTCCTTCGGGGGTGTCCAGGTTTCAAGGACTTTCTATGCAAAAGGTCAGACAGGACAGCAATGCCTTCTCGGCAGCTATTCCTCACTCAACAGACAGATCAAAAAAGGAAATGTGAAAATGTTTCCCCGCAGGGAAATGCTTGACCTGGTGCTTGTCGACGGAAAGGCCAGAGGCATAATAACCAGGAACCTGATAACCGGCGAAATAGAAAGGCACGGGGCTCATGCCGTCGTTCTGGCAACGGGAGGCTACGGAACAATCTATTACCTTTCCACCCTTGCCGTGAATTCCAATGCATCTGCTGCCCTGAAAGCATTTAAAAAGGGAGCCTTCTTTGCCAATCCGGCTTTTATACAGATCCATCCCACATGCATCCCCCAGCTGAATGAGTTTCAGAAAAAACTGACCCTGATGTCCGAGTCGCTTCGGAATGACGGACGGGTATGGGTGCCTCTGAAGAAAGATGACAAGCGTCAGCCCGGCGACATCCCGGAAGGGGAAAGGGATTATTTCCTTGAAAGGAGATATCCGGCTTTCGGCAACCTCGTCCCGAGGGACGTTGCATCGAGAGCAGTAAAGGAACGATGTGATGCCGGCTACGGTGTGGGTGAAGCAAAACTTGCAGTATATCTCGACTTCAGGGATGCTATTGAAAAACAGGGAAGGAAAGCCATAGAAGACAAATACGCCAATCTTTTCCGGATGTATGAAACAATTACGGGAAGTGATCCCTACAAGGAACCAATGAGTATCTACCCGGCAGGACATTATACCATGGGCGGCCTCTGGGTTGACTATGAGCTGATGACAACCATTCCCGGCCTGTATGCCATCGGGGAATCAAATTTCTCGGACCACGGCGCCAACCGCCTGGGAGCAGGATCACTGATGCAGGCTGCCGGTGACGGCTACTTCATACTGCCCAATACAATAAACAATTATCTGGCGGATGAGATACAGCGGCCAAAAACCTCAACCGATACCCCGGAATTTGAAGAAGCCGAAAGAGCCGTTACTGAAAGGATCAACAAACTTATGTCAATCAGGGGAAAACAGACAGTAACTTCATTCCACAGGCGGCTTGGAAAAATAATGTGGGACCATGTAGGAATAATCAGGAACGGGAAGGGTCTTGAGAAAGCTCTCGAAATGCTTGAAGAACTGGAAGATGAGTTCTGGAAAGACCTGAATGTTACGGGAAGCACTGATGAGCTCAATCAGGAACTCGAGAAGGCCGGCCGCCTGGCCGACTTTTTTGAACTTGCCCGCCTGATGGTAGCTGATGCCTTGAACCGCAGGGAGTCGTGCGGCGCTCATTTCAGGGAGGAATACCAGACTCCTGACGGGGAAGCACTGCGCAACGATGAAGAGTTTGCCCACGTGGCTGTATGGGAATATGCCGGGAAAAACAAGGCAGCGCTGCTTCACAGGGAATTACTGATTTTTAAGGAGCTGGAGATGAATGTAAGAAGTTATGTGTAGTAAATAATATATCCTGAAGATATGAATCTCACTCTGAAGATATGGAGGCAGAAGAATGCGAAAGCAAAGGGAGGCTTTGTGACATATAAAATGGAAAATGTATCTCCCGCTATGTCATTCCTGGAAATGCTTGATGCGCTCAATGAAAAACTAGCGAAGGAAAACAGGGATCCCGTTGCTTTTGACCATGATTGCCGTGAAGGGATCTGCGGGTCATGCGGAATGTATATAAACGGTCATCCCCATGGTCCTGTCCCTGCAATAACCACATGCCATCTCCCGATGAGATATTTCAGTGACGGCGATACAATCCGGGTTGAACCCTGGAGAGCAAAAGCATTTCCGGTTGTAAAAGACCTGATCGTCGACCGCAGTGCCTTTGACAAAATACAGTGTGAAGGCGGCTTCATCTCACTTGATACCGGCTCAGCACCGGATGCCGGTTCCATACCGGTAAGGAAAAGAGATGCCGATACTTCATTTGATGCAGCAATATGCATCGGATGCGGTGCATGTGTTGCTGCCTGCAAGAATGCTTCGGCAATGCTGTTCGTGTCGGCAAGGATATCTCAGTATGCACTTCTTCCCCAGGGCCGTACCGAAGCCAGGGAACGTGCTGGGGCAATGGTTGCCGGCATGGATGAAGCCGGATTCGGAAGCTGTTCCAATACAGGTGCCTGCGAAGCCGAATGTCCCAAAGAAATCAAACTGACAAACATTGCCAGGCTGAACCGGGAATATTATAAAGCCTATTAAGTCCGGGAGCAAAGCTCCTCTATCTCCCTTACTGTTTTTGGGATTGGACTGCCCAGAACCTTATGCCCTTCTTCCGTGATAAGTATATTGTCTTCAATTCTGATCCCGCCAATTGACATGTATTTTTCCAGCTTGCCATAGCTGATGAAATCAGAGAATTTCCCTTCAGCCTTCCAGCTTTCAATGAGCTCGGGAATGAAATAACAACCGGGTTCTATGGTAAAAACATGTCCGGGTACATAGGGAAGAGCAAACCTGAGGAAGGCAAGCCCGAACTGTTCACTTCTTCTTATCTCATCATTATACCCGACAAAATTTTCGCCCAGCCCTTCCATGTCATGGACATCCAGTCCAAGCATATGTCCAATACCGTGCGGCATGAACAATGCATGAGCACCAAGGGCAACGGCTTCATCAATATCTCCCTTCATCAGGCCAAGCTCTTTTAATCCCCCGGCCAGTATCCTGCATGCCAGCAAATGAATATCAAGGTTTGAAACACCGGGACGACTGGCATTTATTGCCTCAATATTTGCTTTCAGAACTATTTCATAGATCTCTTTCTGAAGGGTGCTGAACCTGCCCCCGACAGGGGTGGTCCTCGTAATATCCGATGCATAGTGCAGATTTGTTTCGGCCCCGGCATCGGTCACCATCATCCTTCCCGTCTCCAGGATATTATCATGCGAATGATTATGCAGGGTCTGTCCGTCCATGCTCAGGATGACCGGAAAAGAAGTTCCTGCCCCCATCGAAAGGGCAATACCTTCAATTGCACCGGCAATTTCTTGCTCCTTTACACCCGGCCTGCACATTTTCATTGCAGTGGTATGCATCTCCCGGGCTATGTCTACGGCTTTTTCTATTTCACTTATTTCCAATTCATCCTTTACAGATCTCAGCGACACAACTGCCTTTATCAATTCAACCGAGGGAAGGGTTTTCATACTGATGGGATTCTCTTTCAGCAGGGAAGCCAGCATGATCCTTGTATCACCCCGGTAGGGCGGAAGGAAGTGGATCCTCCTGTTTTCCGAAAGAGCCCTGTCAATATATTTCCTGAGTTCTGACAGGGGAGCCGTATCAGTAATACCGCAGCGCAGTGCCAGTTCCCTGACAGTGGGCTGGGGTCCCATCCATACAATATCATCCATATCGAAATCATTTCCGAAAAGTATCTCCTCTCCGGAATCAAAATCCACCAGTCCGGTAAATCCCGGCAGGTCATGACCGAAAAAATAAAGAAAATCACTGTCCTGCCTGAAACGATAAGGATTGGCAGGGTAGTTCATCGGGGCTTCAGCGTTTCCGGGGAATAATCCGATCCCGTCTTTCATCCTGCTGCGTAACTCCGACCTTCTTCCGACATATACTTCCTTGCTGAACATAAAAATGCTTCCTCTTTGTTAATAATATGCTAAGTTAATATCATTGGTTCATCAAACAATCACCCAAAAGCAAATAGCTGTTGATAAATTCAGTGTTATGAACAGCGAAGGGTCACAAAGTGCATCAAAATGACAGTATATTCGTATAAAGTTTGCAAGTACATTCAAAAATTCACTTACATGCCATACCGCAGATTGCCGAACACAGATGCTGCCCGTATGAGGGCGATGAAAAAAGCCTTGAAAACTTCACGGGAACTGCCTCCGAACAGAATGGCTATCTCGACCAGATCCCTGGTTGACCTTCAGAGGTTCGTACCACTGTTTGAACAGGAAATAATGCTGCAGAGACGGGCTTTTGTCTTTCAGCAAAACCGAAGGGGAGACTACAGTGAGAAATCAAGAAAGGCAAGACTCTATCTCACCCATTTCATAAGGGTGATGAATATGGCAATCCAGCGCGGGGAACTGTCGCCCGAGACAAGGGAATATTACGGTATAAAAAAACATGACAGCAATCTTCCCTCTCTCAGAACGGAGAATGAACTCATTACCAGGGGCCAGAAGATAATTGAGGGTGAAGAGCAAAGAATAAGAGACGGTGGTTGTCCGATAACCAACCCTACAATTGCCGTGGTAAAAGTAAGGTTCCAAAGCTTCCTTGAGTTCAACGATCATAAAAAATCGATGGCAAAACGAATGCGCGACTATTCCCTTAAAGCCAAAAATCTCAGGAAAGAAGCAGATGAGCTCATCCTGCAGGTATGGAATGAGACAGAAAGTTTTTTTGCATATCTTCCGCGTGAAATCAGCATAAAGGAGTGCGAAAACCATGGAGTTGTTTATTTTTACAGAAAAAGTGAAAAGATAAAACAGGCCTTTTCCGGAGATCAGCTTCCCGTCTGCTACAAGAAGGTCGGCTGACCATATTTATTCATATTCACAAACTTATCTGTCTTGACCATAGGCAATATATCACTGGGTGATTATCCCCTCTTTCTTGCCCCCATGGAGGATATTACCGATCCTTCATTCCGCTATATATGCAAATTATACGGTGCCGATCTGATGTATACGGAATTCATCTCTTCCGACGGTCTTATCAGAAACGGACAAAAGAGTGTGGACAAACTTGATATCCGGGATTTTGACAGACCTATAGGTATTCAGCTTTACGGACATATTACAGAAGCGATGGTTGAAGCGGCCCTCATGGCCGAGGCGGCAGGACCTGAACTTATTGACATCAATTTCGGCTGTCCGGTCAGAAAGATTGCAGCCCGCGGAGCAGGAGCAGGTATGCTGAAAAACATAGCCCTGATGATTGAGATGACCTCCGCAATTGTAAGGGCAGTAAATCTTCCGGTAACCGTAAAAACGAGGACCGGCTGGGATGAGGAAAATATAAATATAATGGAAGTGGCTGAAAAGCTTCAGGATGCCGGGATAGCAGCCATCACTATACATGGAAGAACGAAGGTACAGCTTTACAGGGGAAAAGCCGACTGGGGCCCCATCGCCGAAGTCAGGAAAAACTCCCGGATAAAGATCCCTGTCATCGGCAACGGGGATATTGACGGACCCCATAAAGCCAGGGAAATGTTCTCACGCAGCGGTGTTGACGGAATAATGATAGGCCGTGCCTCGGTGGGCAGGCCATGGATCTTCCGGGATATAAAACATTTTATGAGTACCGGTGAACTGCTGCCGGAACCGACAACAGAAGAAAAAGCTGATCTTGCCCTTCTGCATTTTGAGAAATCACTTGAATTCAAACAGGGGAAAAGAGCAATATTTGAAATGCGCAGACATCTTTCAAATTATTTCAAAGGACTGCCCCATTTCAGGGAAACCCGTCTGCGCCTGCTTACAAGTCTTGAACCCGACGAGATAAGAACTATCATAAAGGAGACCGGGGAAAAATACGGGAATTTCAGGACTGACGAAAAAACATCAGTGTATTCCGGCTGATCTGTTTTCAGTGAATTCTGCCTTTGTCTCTGCCTTTGCCTCCACCTTTCCGAAAAGCAGACTGAAGCTTCCCCAGTTGAATATCTTCCTCAGAATAAGAACGGTCAGCGCCCCCATCACCAGCATGAACACAAATTCCGTCCAGGGCTGTATTGCATGCTGCTCCCATACAGCAGGTGTCTGCAGGGCCGACGATTTATTGGTAACCATTATACAGAGAAAAACATTATTGGCTGCATGAATTCCGATCGCAGATTCAATTCCGTCATCCATGACTGCAACAACCCCGAATATCAGTCCGAACAATATATACTGGGGCATCATTGTAAGAAATCCGAATTCACTGACTTCCGGATTGAGCGAATGCATCAGTCCGAACAGTATGGAAGTGATCACCAGCGGCAACAGCCTGTTGCGGAAGATCACCGTGAAACCCTGCATGAAATAGCCTCTGAACAGTATCTCCTCAAAAGCAGCCTGGAAAGGTACCAGCAGCAATGAAACGATCACCAGCGGGATCAGTGATAATGAGATATTGTTGACCGTGAAATTTGAAGGATCAAGTTTAAGGCTAACAAACAGGTATACAATGGAAATACTTGTCCATACAGCTGCCGGGATGAAGAACCTTTTCCACCTGAAAGTTCGTGTTCCGTTTATTACGGTCATGATAGTTCTGCCGTTCAGCGGACGGACAAGAAGAATGAATGCAGCCAGTGCAACAATAAAGGGAATGAGAAGAAGCACAAAAGCAGTAAGAGGATTTAGTCCCGGGAATGTAAGGCCCGAAGTACCGGAAGCCAGCTCCCCTGCTGCGGCCGGATTACGGATTATACTTATCATCAGCGGTATTGCTCCTATGGTGTTTGAAACGGCAAGCACTGCTGCAAGCATTACAATATATCTCCAGAAAGTATTTTTGCCGGTAAATGATGATTCAAGATGGTTCATTGACAGATATGTTTAAAATTCACTAATGGCTCCTCTTTTCGGATAATCGATGGAATAATGAAGCCCGACGCTCTCTTTCCTGTTCCTGGCATATTTTATTATCAGATATCCCACATTGATCAGGTTACGCAGTTCACAAATCTTCTGCGATATAAGCGACCTTTTATAAAGATTTTCTGTTTCCTCATAAAGGATCTCCAGGCGGACCAGTGCCCTTTCCAGCCGGAGATCCGATCTCACTATCCCGACATAATTGCTCATGATCCCCTGTAATTCTTTCAGACTCTGGGTTATCAGTACCATTTCCTCCAGATGTGCCGTTCCCTTGTAATCCCAGTCCGGTATATTTTCATTAAATTCCGTTCCTGCAAGCCTGGCGCCGGAGTGAAGGGCAGCCCGGTGAGCATATACTGCTGCCTCAATCAGCGAATTGGATGCCAGCCTGTTTGCTCCGTGCAGACCGCTTGATGCCACTTCACCTATGGCATAAAGCCTCTCAATATTGCTCTGACCGTTTTTGTCAACTTTCACTCCGCCACAGGAATAGTGAGCAGCCGGAACCACAGGTATCATATCCTTTGTAATATCAATTCCCCTGGTGAGGCAATGATCATATATTGTCGGGAAATGGTCCTTCAGTCCTCCGGGGTCAAGATGCGTACAGTCAAGCCATACATAATCATCCCCCCATCTCTTCATCTCGCTGTCAATGGCACGCACAACAATATCTCTAGGTGCAAGAGAGCCGCGGCTGTCATATCTTTCCATAAAGTCTTCTCCTTTCTGGTTCTTCAGAAGGGCTCCGTATCCCCTTAATGCCTCAGTGATAAGAAATGAAGGCCTGGTATCGGGATCATAAAGAGATGTAGGATGAAACTGCACAAATTCCATATTCGCAATTTTTCCCTTCGCCCTGTACACCATGGCAATGCCATCGCCCGTGGCTATTTCGGGATTGGTGGTGGTCAGGTACACATTTCCGATTCCCCCCGTTGCCATAACGGTGATACGGGAAAGGAAGGTGATAACTCTCTGGTTTACAAGATCAGCCACATAGGCACCGTAACATTTTATTCCGGGATGACTGCGCCTGACATCCTCTCCGAGATGATGCTGCGTCAGGACCTCTATCGCAAAATGGTTTTCAAAGATCTCTATGTTTGCCTCTTTCCTTACTTTCTCAATAAGTGTTTCTCCTATTACCTCACCCGTCTTGTCCTTGTAGTGCAGGATCCGGTATTCGGAATGCCCCCCTTCCCTGGCAAGATCATAGCTGCCGTCCACTTTCCTGTCGAAGGGAACACCAAGCTCTATCAGATCCTTTATCCTTTCCGGTGCTTCACTTACAACCATTCTTACAACCTCCTCATCACATATGCCGGCTCCGGCAATGAGAGTGTCATTAATATGTTTTACGAAATTGTCCGGCTCACTGAAAACGGAAGCAATACCCCCCTGGGCATATCTCGTGTTTGAATCTTCAATCCTTCCCTTGGTTACTATGGTCACCTTTCCGTACCTGCTGGCCCTGAGTGCAAATGTCAGTCCCGCAATACCTGATCCCATGACGAGAAAATCAGTTTTCCGCTTCATACAGGCTGTAAATATTGAACTGATAAAGATAATAATTGAATCAATGAAATTAATCAGCCTTTGTGAAAGCAGATTTTTTGAATTATTTTTGCCTTCCTCATAATAAAAACTCCTATGGCTCAGGAAGATATTTTTAAAAAGCTGACAGCTCACTGTAAAGAATACGGTTACGTGTTCCCTTCCAGTGAGATTTATGACGGATTGAGTGCAATCTATGATTATGGTCAGCATGGTGTTGAACTGAAAAATAATATCAGGAAATACTGGTGGGACAGCATGGTTCTCCTGCATGAAAACATCGTGGGTATTGATTCTGCAATATTCATGCATCCCGCAATCTGGAAAGCATCCGGACATGTGGATGCATTCAATGACCCTCTGATTGACAACAGGGATTCCAAAAAGAGATACCGTGCCGATATCCTGATTGAAGAACACATGGCAGGGATAGACGGGAAGATAGACCGGGAAATTGGAAAAGCAGCCAGACGTTTTGGCGAAGCTTTTGACGAAAAACAATACAGGGAAACCAATAAGCGTGTGCTTTCATACCAGGAAAAGCTTGACGGGATATCTGCAAGATATTCAAAAGCCATGAATGACAATAACCTGCAGGAGCTCCGGCAGATCATCCTGGACAGCGAAATTGTATGTCCTGTTTCCGGAACACGCAACTGGACCGAAGTAAGGCAGTTCAACCTCATGTTTTCGACCGAGACAGGTTCCACTGCCGAAGGAGCAAACAAAATATATCTCCGGCCGGAGACCGCCCAGGGTATTTTCGTCAACTTCCTCAACGTTCAGAAGACGGGCAGGATGAAGCTGCCGTTCGGAATTGCCCAGGTAGGAAAAGCTTTCCGAAATGAAATAGTTGCACGGCAGTTCATCTTCAGGATGCGCGAATTTGAACAGATGGAAATGCAGTTCTTTGTAAAGCCGGGAACAGAGCTTGAATGGTTTGAATACTGGAAAGAGGCCAGGATCAGATGGTTCAGGGCACTTGGCTTCGGTGATGACAATTACCGCTTTCACGATCATACAAAACTTGCCCACTATGCAAATGCGGCAACTGACATAGAATATAAATTCCCCTTCGGCTTCAGGGAAGTTGAAGGAATACATTCAAGAACCGATTTTGACCTGAGACAGCACCAGCAGTACAGCGGAAAGAGAATGCAGTACTTCGACCCCGAAAAAGGCGAATCATATATCCCCTGTGTGGTTGAAACATCTATCGGACTGGACAGGATGTTCCTGCATATCATCTCGGCTTCATACAATGAAGAGGAACTGAAAAAGGACGACGGAAGCTCCGATATGCGCGTGGTAATGAAACTGCCTGCCTTCCTTGCTCCCGTTAAACTGGCTGTAATGCCCCTGGTCAGAAAGGACGGTCTTCCGGAGATAGCCGAAAAGATCATTCAAAACCTGAAGTTCAGCTTTAACTGCCAGTATGATGACAAGGATTCCATCGGAAGAAGGTACCGCAGGCAGGATGCGATAGGTACTCCCTACTGTATCACCATAGACCACCAGACCAGGGAGGATGAAACGCTTACAATACGTTACCGCGACTCCATGATACAGGAAAGGGTTGCAGTCAGCCAGCTGCCGGAAATTATCGGGGAAAAGGTTTCTTTCGAAGGCCCCCTGAGAAAAATTCAGGATGAATAAGGTTCTTGTCATAAGCTATTACTGGCCACCAAGCGGCGGAGCCGGAGTCCAGAGATGGCTGAAATTCACCAAATACCTTCCCTCATACGGCTGGGAGCCTGTCATACTTACCGTGGACCCGCAATATGCATCATATCCCCAGAGGGATGAAAGCCTGGTAAAGGAGGTTCCCTCTTCGGTACAGGTTGTCAGGACAAAATCATCAGGAGCTGTTTTTTCGGCATACAGGATGCTGACCGGAAGCCGCGAAATCCCTTACGGAGGATTTGTAAATGAAGATGATCCGGGATTCCTGCAGCGCGTCTCACGATTTATCCGCGGAAATTTTGTGCTTCCCGATGCACGTAAAGGATGGAACAGGCATGCACTGAAAAAAGCACGCGAAATCACAAAAGCCGGGAATATCAGGACAGTCATCACCACCAGTCCTCCCCATTCCACGCAGCTCATAGGCCTGAAACTTAAAAAGACACTGAACATCAAATGGATAGCAGACCTGAGGGATCCATGGTCTGAAATATATTATTCCCGCCGGATGTATCAGACCAGCCCGGCCCGAAAAATCAACCTTTCAATGGAAAAAAAGGTTCTGAACGCTGCCGACCGCGTGATATGCACATGCAACAGCACTGCAAACCTTTTAAGGTCGAAACTGCCGGATGACCGGCTGCAGGAAAAAATTATCACGGTCACCAACGGCTACGATCCCGATGATTTCAAAGCTGTTCACCCCGGGCCGGAGTCTTTTACCATCACATATCTCGGAACATTTGCGGGAGACTATGATGCGGAAACCCTTTCCGGGGCGCTTGACTACTTCAGGGCACATGATCCCGGCGTGATAAACCTGCGGTTCATAGGAAAAACAGGCAGCAGGACAGAAAAACTGTTCCGCAACAGGGAAAACCTGAACCTGCAGATAATACCCTATGCTGAGCATGCCAGGGCAATGGAGTATCTTGCCGGATCGGCTGCCCTCCTTCTTGTTGTTCCCTCACGGGGAAAAGAAGATGAAATGATACCCGGAAGACTGTTTGAATATCTTGCATCGAAAAGAAAAATAATCGCCCTGGGGCCGGAAGACAGTGATGTTGGGGATATCCTGCGGAAAACAGGCGGGGGAAAGATATTCTCCCGGAATGATTCCGTGGAACTGGGAAAATATCTTATCAGCCTTCATAATGATTTTAAAAATGCTAATTTCGAAATCATGCCTTCAGGACTGGAAGAGTATTCCAGATCCGTCCTGGCAGCAAAAATTGCTGATGTTTTAAATTCTCTCTGACACTGAGCACAAAACCGGTTTAAAAAACTGTAAGCGGCACATAAAAACAGCAAGCGGTACATAAAATATAACCGATAAAAAAACTACAGCCGGTTTAAAAAACAGCAACCACATGAAGATTTTAATGCTTCTTGAAAACGATTATGAAAAGGACCTGAGGGTTAAAAGGGAAGTTCAGGCACTTCATGAAGCAGGCTTTGAAGTTACAGTGGCTGCTATTTCACATGACAAGGATTTTCCGCCGGAAAAGCGGGAAAACTGCATTCTTTACAAAAAGAAAATCCCGTCATTAATATACAAATCCAGCGCAGGCGCATTAAAATTTCCTTTTTACTTTAATTTCTGGAGAAGGTATATCAGTGAAATAACAAGGGATGATCCGGCTGACATCATTCATGTGAACGACCTTCCCCTGTCCCGTGTGGGAGTGGAGCTGAAAAGGCAGGAACAGATAAAACTGGTACTGGATCTGCATGAGAACTGGCCTGGACTGTTAAGAAATGCACAGCATACCCGGACACTGGCCGGACGACTTGTCTCCTCCGACAGGCAATGGGTCAAGTATGAAAAGGAGATGCTTCAGGAAGCTGACCTGGTGATCACCGTGGTTGAGGAAGCCAGGGACCGTGTGGCAGCACTGATGGACGCACCGGAAAAAATATGCATAGTATCCAATACCATTGATACAGAAAGTATCGCTTTTTTTGAAAGGAAGAAAAACAAGGACTTCACCCTGTTTTACGGTGGTGCAATAAACAAACACAGGGGCTTGCAGATAGTAACAGAGGCTGTAAAGATCCTGAAGGACAAAAATATCTTGATCAGCCTTCAGATTGCCGGAACCGGCAGTTATCAAAAGGCACTTGAAAAAGAGATTGAAAAAAATGACCTGTCATCCCGGATAGTCTTTCACGGATTCAAGCCGCTGAACAACATGCTCGAAATGCTTTCACACGCTGATGCCGCCATCATCCCGCATCTGAGAAATGATAACAATGATGCCACCATACCCAATAAGCTTTTTCAGTATATGTTCACCGCAACGCCGGTTGTGTCATCCGATTGTATCCCGCTTAAAAGAATAATCCTCGAAACCGGGGCCGGATATATTTACAGGCATGATTCCCCCTCAGAACTTGCATCACTGCTTGAGCAGCTCTGCCACAACAGGGATCTGCCTGATGAGAAGGGGAAAAAAGGCAGGGAGGCTGTGCTGGCACGCTACAACTGGAACTACGACAGGAAACAGCTGGTTGATGCATATAAAAAACTGACACTGATATAATAAGAATTATTTTTCAGCATAAACGATATAATATCGCGGATATATTCTTCTCAGTAAAGGTCTTATCCCTATTGTATTATCCCAGGACTTCCATGTCAGTGAATCCATGATCTTCCAGCCGGTCCTTTCCATCAGGTGATCAAACTGTTTTATTTCAAATTCATGATAATGACAGTTAAGCCTGTCGTTGTAATCCCAGAAAGCAGGGGCAAACCATAACCTCAGGGGCACCGAGGCAATTAGTTTTCCTGATGCTTCATTCAAGAGGTTAAAAGGCGCAAACATATGTTCAAAGATCTCAAATGCAGTGATATACTTATGATCCCTGATAAACCTGTAATCAATATCCAGATCCTGTCCCTCCGTGTTCTGTATCCTGAATCCATCCTCCCTGAGATAATCGGCAAGCTCATTGTTTACACCAAGATCCAGTATCGGATCTTCCCTGTTGTAATATTTTCTTACAAAGGAAAGGGTTATCCCGTATCTTTTCTGTAAAGGACCGGCCATAGCTGAAAAATAAATCTGTGATTATTCCTGTTAAAATTCCTGTTGCAAATTTAAAATAAATAGCTGTTGATTTAATTATCCGGATAGTGGAATTCACATACGGATTAAAAATGTAATTTTAAGGTTTCCAAAATATTTGAATGGCAAATAAGGCCAATGATCTGTAATTATATATGCTCAAGTCGATAAAGCTGACAATAAAAGATTCATTGATATATGGATTTGGCAATATTGCCGTTAAAATTGTCGGTCTGATACTGATACCCCTGTACACCAATCCGCAATACTTTTCAACAGAGGAATTCGGAATAATCGGCATTCTTGACATTTCAGGCCTTGTGCTGACAACATTGCTCGCCTTTTCACTGCCCCACAGCTTCTTCAGATGGTACTGGGACAAGGATCACAGGGACAATCAGAAAGGTCTGTTTTTCATGACACTGGTATCACAGATTGTGATTACCGGATCACTCTGTCTGCTGCTGATCCCCCTTTCCGGGAACATATCCGAACTTCTGTTTAACACGGGTGACCGGACAAAAGTCATTACCCTGGTGATCCTTACATCTGCCTTTCAGGCAATAAATTACCTGGTCAGTATCCTTTTGAGGCTTCAGTCAAGATCCGCTCTTTTCACCTTCAGTAATCTGTTCAAGCTTACCACGGTGCTCTTCCTGACCCTTTATTTGATAATCGTCAAAAAGGCAGGTATTGAAGGTATTTACCTGGCGCAGGTCACGGGAAATGTTCTTTACCTGCTGGCTCTTTCGGGATACATAATAAAAAACTGCAAAGTAAGCTTTAACAAAATAGTACTGAGGGAAATGCATGTTTATGGTTTTCCCCTTTTCCTGGGAAGTCTGGCAACCGTATTTATGAATGTTGTTGACAGGTATTCACTCAACACACTGTCCGTTCTGAGATCAGTGGCACTCTATACCCTTGCGGTGAAGCTGGCAAGTGTTATAAAGCTCGTCATTGTGGATTCCGTAAAACTTACCATCATGCCCATCTTCATGAAGAAAATGGACTCACCGGACAGCAGGAGGTTTCATTCAAAAATCCTTCTTTACACATCCTTTGTGGTAATGTATGCAATAGTGGGCCTGTCCCTGTTTTCCCTTGAAATAACAAAAATAATAACCGGATCCAGGGATTTCTGGAACGTTGTTTTCATAGTACCGCTGCTGTCTCTCTCGATATTTTTTATATCCATGAAGGAAATTACCGTATATGGTCTTTATATCACAAAAAAGAGCAGGCTGATCAGCTATATCATAGTTTCTGCAACCATACTCAACATAGTACTGAACATAATTTTTGTTCCCCTGTGGGACATTACCGGAGCTGCCGTCTCAACACTTTTATCACAGGTCTATTTCTGGTATATGTGTCATTATTTTTCCCAGAAGGAATATCATATTCCCTATGAAACGAGAAAACTGGTAATACTCTTTATCAGCGGAGCCCTTTTTTCCCTTTCAGGTCTTCTGATGGTCAATGCGGGACTGACAGCCAGAATGGTCATTAAAGTGCTGCTGGTGATCCTGTTCCCTTTTATCCTTTATTTCCTGAACTTTTTTGAGGAAGCTGAAATAAATGCAGTAAGGGGCTTTGTTGTCAAATGGGCTGATCTGCGCCGGCTGGGCGACAACCTGAGATCGTTAAAAAATATCACTGATGACCTATAATATCCCGGAATATGTAAATTGCCTCCTTTTTGTATTATATTGAGTATTAATTTTCACATCAGACAAAAATTCCGCATATGCCAATCAATGTCAGAATAAAGAATTTCCTGCCCCACATCCTGGTAGTGGTCTTTTTCATTATCCTTTCATATATTTATTTTTACCCGGTACTGGAAGGCAGGATACTGATTGCCAATGATTCAAATGTAGCGAGATATTCATCAAAAGAGATTGTTGATTACCGTGAGGAAACAGGCAGGGAACCGTTATGGACAAATTCCATGTTCAGCGGCATGCCTGCATATCTTATTTCAGTAAAACATCCCGGTAATCTGATCAAACCCCTTGATCTGGCATTACGGATATTTAAAATGCCGGTTTCCGTTCTCTTTCTCACCCTGACGGGATTTTACATACTGCTTCTCATGTTCGGGATCAACCGCTGGATAGCAGTGACAGGAGCAATAGCCTACGGCTTTTCATCCTTCCTGTTCCTGATACTGGCAGCCGGACATAACACGCAGGCAATAGCCCTTGCCTACATGGCCCCGATGATTGGAGGTGTGTGGTATGCATACCGGCGAGATGCCGTAAAGGGAGCTCTTTTTACTGCCATAATCCTCTCACTGGAACTGGTGGCAAATCATCCCCAGATAACATACTACGCCGTAATATGTCTGCTGGTGTTCATAATCGTTGAATTTATCCGCTCGGTAAAAGAGAAACAGATACCGGGCTTCCTGAAAACCTCTGCTCTTCTTGTTGTCCCTGTTATTATTGCCCTGGCTATAAATTTCGGGAACCTGTACACCATTTATGAATACAGCAAATTTTCAATGCGGGGCAAATCCGACCTGGTCACCGGAACAAGTAACCAATCAAAGGGACTCGACAGGGATTATATCACTCACTGGAGCTACGGCATTGATGAAACCATGAACCTGCTGATACCTGACTACAAGGGAGGTTCAAGCAAACCATTTGACCGCAATTCCGGGACAGTAAGGATACTCAGGCAGAATGACCTCGCTTCAGCCTCCGGCCAGGTGCTGAAATACTGGGGGACCCAGCCCGGCACAGACGGGCCTCACTACATGGGTGCCATAGTGATCTTCCTGTTCATACTCGGTCTTATAATCACAAAGGGACCTGAAAAATGGTGGCTTCTTATTGCCACGGTTCTCTCGGTAATGCTTGCCTGGGGAAAAAATTTCATGCCACTTACCAATCTGTTCATAGACTTTTTCCCGGGATACAACAAGTTCCGGGCAGTAACCATGACCCTTGTCATTGCCCAGTTCTGTATACCACTTCTGGCCGCGCTGGCCCTGCGGGATGTTTTTGAATCCAGGGTGACAGGAAAAGATCTTATGAAAGGACTCAAAATTGCTTCGGCCATTTCAGCAGGGATACTTTTGCTGACTATAATATTTCCGGGGATAGCAGGATCATTTCTCAATGAAGGAGAGATTCCTTACCCCGACTGGCTCAAGACTGCAATGATTGCCGACAGAAAGGAACTTATGAGGACCGATGCCAAACGGTCGCTGGCCTTCATCCTTGCTGCTGCAGGGATTGTATTTGCATTTGTAAAAGACAGGCTCAGGAAGGAGTATTCGGTAATTCTGATTGGCATTCTCATACTGCTTGACTTATGGACCGTGGACAAGAGATATCTTGATGCCGGACGCTTTGAGAAGCCTGTATCTTTCCAGAGATCGGTCACCCCCTCTGCAGCCGATGCATTCATCCTTGAAGACAAATCCTATTACAGGGTACTGAATCTGGCAGTTTCAACATTCAATGACAATACTCCCACTTCCTACTTTCATAAATCCATCGGCGGCTATCACGGTGCAAAGCTGAAAAGATACCAGGAACTCATTGATTCAGTAATTATAAGAGATCTGAACATTTTTATAGATTCGGCCCGGAATGCAACATCAGCTGAAGACCTTGTCAGTCCCCTGTCCGGAACCTCTTCGCTGAACATGCTTAACACAAAATACATAATTTACAACCCCGATGCTCCGCCGGTCATCAATCCTTACCACTTCGGCAATGCATGGTTTGTGGAAAATCCTGTTAGGGTCGCCGGTGCAAATGAAGAAATAAGCAGCATAAAAAAAATTGATCCCGCCCATTACGCAATAATTGACAGGCAGTTCGGGGATCTTGTACCAGCAGACAGCTATCCCGTTGAAAATGGTGACACTATCAGCCTGACATCCTATCAGCCGGATGAACTTCTTTACAAATATTCAGCAGGATCAGAAAAGCTGGTTGTCTTTTCGGAAATCTATTATCCTGCCGGCTGGAAATGTTATGTTGACGGTATAGAAACACCGTATTTCAGGGCAAATTATGTTTTAAGAGCAATGGTGCTGCCTGCCGGTGAGCACGAAATAAGATTTTCATTTGAACCTGAATCATACAAGTCCGGAAACAGGGTTTCCCTGGCAGCTTCAGTCCTTCTGATACTGCTTACGGGAGGATATCTCACCTCAGGGCTTGTCAGGAAATCCAAATCCCGGTCAGCAAATGATACATCTCAGTAAATGTCTGATCTGTGATTCAGAAAATATCAGTAATTACCTGGAATGCAGGGACCATTTTCTCAGTGGTGAGATATTTGAACTTTACCTGTGCGGATCATGCGGATTTCTGTTCACACAGGATCATCCCTCTGAAAAAGAATCAGCCGGGTATTATGATTCAGATGAATATGCCTCGCATAATAGCGGTTCGACCGGTTTTTTCAATACTATTTACAGACTGGCCAGAAAAATTATGCTGGCAGGGAAACGTCGCCTGGTTTTCCGGACCACGGGCATGAAAAGCGGCAGACTTCTGGATATAGGAAGCGGAAGCGGACATTTTCTGTCAGAAATGAAAAATGCCGGCTGGGATGTTAGGGGAATAGAAATCAGTGACAAGGCACGCAGCATATCAGAAAAGCTAT
>JAAYKX010000220.1 GCA_012522155.1 Bacteroidales bacterium | reverse complement strand
TATTATTTTTAGGGTCAATGACATGTCCGCCCTTGATAACGATATTATAGGTCTGGCCTACTGCTAACCCGCTGATCATTAAGCTAATGATCAGGATTAATAGTCTTTGTAATTTCATTTTCATTTTATAATAATTTTTTAGTTAAAAATCGACTCGTAAAATAGTAATTATATCAGTAATATTTCAATACCGGCTGATATTTATAAGGTATTTGTATAATTCGCTTCTTGTTGAAAGAATGATAGTGGTTGTGGTATCAAATGTTCTTTCGAATGTTTCCATAGATTTCATAAAACTGTACAGATCTCTTGAAGCTGCCGACTGATTATAGGCTCCGGCATATACGGCAGTTGCCCTTGCATCGGCTTCACCCCTGATTTCCTCTGCTTTGCGATATGCTTCCGATTGAATGGTTTTCAGATCCCTTTCCTTTTCTCCGTTTATTTTTGAGGCCTCCCCCAGACCTTCTGACCGGAATTTTTCAGCAATCCTGTATCTCTCGCTTTTCATCCGTTCATAAACCTGTGTCTGCACTTCGGCAACATAGTTCAATCTTTTGATTCTCACGTCCAGGATTATGATCCCCAGGTCGCTGGCTTTTTCGTTGGAAGATTTAAGTATCATTTCCTGTATCTGCAGACGTCCCTCATTGATGTCTGAGAGTGTATCCCCCACTTCTTCACCCATGGAGCCGGAAGGGACAGGTGTTCTGTTCACTGATCTCACCACTTCTTCCAGATCGTGGTTTGCAATATAGTCACGTGTTTCACCGTCGAGGATATCGGCCAGCCTTGATTGTGCGCCCCTCTCATCGGTCAGACGCTTGAAGAATTGCAGGGGATCGGTTATCTGCCATCGTGCATAGGTATCGACATAAATGAATTTCTTGTCTTTTGTCGGTACCTGGTTGGCATCGCCATCCCATTCCATATATCTTTTTTCAAAATAATTGACTCTCTGGATAAAGGGTATTTTTATATTGAGGCCAGGAGTCACTTTTGCATCCCCTACGGGTTTCCCGAACTGTGTTATTACAACCTGTTCGGTTTCGGTGATCATGTACACGGTTTCCAGAATCACTATGAGTGCGATAACTGCAAGCGTTAGACCCGTTATTATTTTTCTGTAATTCATATCTTCCTGTGATTTATTGGTTTTTTGTCTGCATCTGCAGAAGGGGCAGTACATTATTGCCCTTTTCATCGGTGATAATCTTGTTGCCGAGCTTTGGTATCACCTTTTGCATGGTTTCGAGATACAGTCTTTGTTTTGTTATTTCCGGTGCCTTGATGTATTCCCGGTAAAGAGCATTGAATCGTGTGGCTTCACCCAGGGCATTGTTGACACGCTCTGTTGCATATCCTGTTGCAGTCTGGATAGTTTCTTCAGCCTGCCCACTGGCCCTGGGGATTATTTTATTGTATTCCGACCTTGCCTGATTTATCAGTGTCTCTTTCTCCTGCTGAGCCTGATTAACCGCATTGAAGGCATCTTTTACGGGATCAGGCGGATTTACATCCTGAAGGATTACCTGTTCAATTTTCAGTCCCAGCGAATATTCCGTGCATAATTCCTGTATTTCCTGATGAACTATAGCAGCTATTTCTGCCCGTCCCACTGTCAGCACCTCGTTAACAGTACGGTCACCTACAATTTGTCTCATAATAGCTTCCGAGATATCCCGCATTGTAGAGACCGGATCTCTTACCTTGAAAAGATATTTGTAGGGGTCATTGATACGGTATTGCACAACCCATTCAACGTCTGCAAGGTTAAGATCCCCCGTAAGCATGAGGGATTCATTGCTTGTTCCGGGTTTTGCATAATCTGACCTGATGCCACTGTAAGTTGTTCTGAAGCCAAATTCTTCCTTGTGCTGGCGTTCCACTGCAACTTTGTAGAGTCTTTCCAGAATTGGCAGCTTGACATGAAGTCCTGGTGATTCAGTCCGGATAAATTTTCCGAATCTGGTAATTACGCCGGCCTCCTCGGGGCGGATCTGATAAAAAGTCATTGAAAGCAGTATAAG
>JAAYKX010000219.1 GCA_012522155.1 Bacteroidales bacterium | reverse complement strand
GTCAGGACCCCGGCCGGAGGAACAGCTGAAAAGCTGATTGAAAAAGCAGTTGAAAAACCGAATGACCTTAATGTCGCCGACTGGCCTGAAGAGCTTTCAGAAGACTCCGGTGAAATAAAATACAGATTTTTTCTTCTGCTGATTCCCTTATTTGCGATGATGATGATTGCTGAACTTTACCGGAGAGCTGAAAAACCTTTTGATTCACTCGCACATACATTTTTCGGTTTGATCTATGTGGTCCTTCACTTTTCCCTCTTCCCTTTTTCAGCATTTTTGCGGAGTGACCTGAAAACGATAATCCCGCATGGGGCAGTTGATTTTTCGCCGGGAGTGGTTGTCGGTTTTTTTATTCTATTATGGGTTAATGACACCGGTGCTTATCTGACGGGAATGACAATGGGAAAACACAGGCTGATGGAAAGGATCTCCCCTAAAAAGTCCTGGGAGGGATTCATCGGGGGTGCGGTTCTGTCGGCATTGGCAGCATCACTGCTGGCCGGCTGGCTGGGTATTCTTGATACTGCCGGATGGATTGTTGTCGCTCTGATAGTGGCAATAAGCGGTACCTTCGGTGATCTTGTCGAGTCGATGCTTAAAAGAAGCACCGGGATAAAGGACAGTGGAAACATCATGCCGGGACACGGAGGATTCATGGACAGGTTTGACAGCACCCTGATGGCCTTTCCGCTGGTCTTCCTTTTTATTTTGTGGTTTGGACGATTGGTATGACTTGATTAGTTTTGTATAAATTTTCAGTTTGATGATGGGTATTCACAGAGAAGGGTATAGGATACTGATTTCAGGATTTGTAATACTGGTCCTGCTTAATGCAGGTCTGGGATTGCTGTTTCCCGGCAGGATAGTGTTGCAGTCTGCTGCCGCCGTTGTTACCACGGCAATGTTTATATTCCTTCTTTTCTTCTTCAGGTTACCCAAAAGACATCTGGAGCCTGACCCCCGGCTTGTTTATGCTCCGGCCGACGGCAAGATTGTGGTTGTTGAAGAAATGGAGGAAAAGGAGTATTTCAAGGACAGGAGACTCCAGGTTTCAATATTTATGTCTCCTCTTAACATGCACAGCAACAGGTATCCGGTTTCCGGAAAGATTAAATATGTTCAGTACCATCCGGGTAATTACCTGGTGGCATGGCATCCGAAATCTTCGGAACTGAATGAACGGAGCACCGTGGTTATTGAAACGGAAAGCGGGCAGGAAATACTGATCAGACAGGTGGCAGGCGCTGTTGCAAGAAGAATAGTTACCTATGCAAAGATCCGTCAGGATGTGAAGCAGGGTGATGAACTGGGATTTATCAAGTTTGGTTCCAGGGTGGATATCTTTCTGCCTGTCGGGACAGAAATAGAGATCCCCGTGCTCCGGCAGGTCAAGGCAAACAAGAGTGTCCTGGCACGTATTTAAAAGCTTATTTGTGCAGGAAGATATAATAAACAGCTTATTCGCGCAGCAGGGCAGATAAGCCAAATAACTGATCTGCACAGGCAGATAAAAAAAAGAGGTTGACTCCAACCTCTTTCTTAAAACCTGGATTGTAAAAACCGATTTATGAGATTTTTACCTGCTTTGTCAGTTTCTGCTTTTCTTCCTTGTCTTTTGGAAGTTCAACTGTCAGAATACCATCCTTGTAGTTTGCGCCTATCTTGTCTGTGAGTACATTCTCGGGAATGTAGAAACTCCTGCAGAAAGATGAATAGCTGAATTCCTTCCTTTTGTAGCCATCAGCCTGGTCTACTTCAGATGTTGACTTTGTTTCATGTGAAATTGTGAGAACATCATCGCTGATATCAATGTTCAGGTCTTTTTTGTCTATGCGCGGGACGGCAAGTTCAAGAATAAATTTCTTGTCACTTTCCCTGACGTTGACTGCCGGTAATGTGCTGCTGGTATTGGTGCGGCTCCTTACTACAGGAAAGAAATCATCATCAAAAAGACCTGAGAAAAACGGGCTGAAACTTCTTCTGATTGTTGGTAACATAGCTTTATCCTCCATTATTTTTAATTAAACTTATTTTTAAATTATAACACTTCTACTATTTCAAGTTTCGTTCCAAACCAAAAACATGACATAATGTCGGGACGGCGAGCCGGTTGTCGGACAATTTGTCAGGGTGATCAAAATTCATCTGATCTTTTAATTCAAATTGTTAAAACAAAAAAATTGAATTAGGTTTGTAGTGCTTAAGCCATCCGATGAAGCCACTTTTCAGGAATATACTCATATTCATCAGTGTTGCAGTATTGCTTGCAGGCGCCTGGTATTTCCGCAGTATAGTGGTTTATATTCTGGTGTCCGGTGTGCTTTCCATAATGGGCCGTCCGCTGGTTGATCTTTTCCGCAGGATCAGAATAGGTAAATGGTCATTTCCCGGCTACCTGGCAGCATTGCTTGCACTTCTGATCATCTGGGGATTGATAATCCTCTTCTTTATTATTTTTATACCTCTGATAACCCGGCAGTTCAACTATTTTTCCACTATTGACAGTCAAAAGATAGTCATGGTTCTGGAAAGGCCCCTGAATTATATTCAGGAAATTCTGAGTACACTCAACAAGAATATCAACAATGATTTTTCAGTACAGGGTTTTATAAATGAAAAATTATTCCAGATTCTGGATGTTGACAGGCTGAGGGATATGCTGGGCTCTGTATTCGGAATTCTCGGAAACATTGCCATCGCCATTTTTTCTATCACATTCATCACCTTCTTCTTTCTGAAGGATCAGGATCTTTTCTTTGAAGCCATACTGATGTGGGTTCCCGACAAGCATACCGGCGGATTTACCAGGGCCCTGCATTCTATCAAGAATCTGCTTACCCGCTATTTCATCGGTATTGTGATTCAGTGTACCTGTGTAATGATTCTTGTGGACATTGGCATGACCATAGCCGGAATAGAATTACATCAGGCACTGGTTATCGGACTGGTGGTCGGGATACTTAATGTAATACCCTATATCGGTCCCTGGCTGGGTTTCTTTTTCGCATTGGTAATGGGTATTGCATCACATGTAAACCAGGATTTTGCAACCGTGGTGATCCCCCTGATATATTATATGTCAATAGTGATAGGCCTGACGCAGGTGATAGATAATGTGATATTTCAGCCGCTTATTTTTTCCAACAGCGTGAGAGCCCATCCCCTGGAGGTATTTATTGTTGTTCTGGCCGCCGGTTTTGCTGCCGGCATACCCGGAATGATACTTGGCATACCTGCCTATACCGTTATGAGGGTTTTTGCCAGGGAGTTTTTTTACAGCTTCAAACCTGTTCAGAAAATCACTTCAAGTCTGGCAACAGAGAATAATGCTGCTGCTGTAGCCCTGGCATCAGATGAGCTGGTGCCAGGGGGAAAACCGTCCGGGAAAATTCCCTGGAAAAAAAGCAGGAAATCCCGGCAGCCTCAGCAACCCGGACAATCCGGAGAGCCCGAACAGTCCGGAAAATCCCGGCAGCCCCGGCAATCCGGGAAACCCCGGCAGTCCGGACAACCCGGAAAGCCCGGACAACCCGGGAAACCCCGGCAGCCCCGGCAACCCCGGCAATCCGGGAAGCCTCAACAGCCCCGGCAGGATGAATAGGATAAAGGATTAAAACTATTGATTTGATGTGTTCTGACAGTGCTTCCGGTCCCGGACCCATAAGAAAAATATTTCGTTTCTATTATGACGGATTTAAAAATATGTCATCCTGGGGCAGAAAGGTCTGGCTGATAATTCTCATAAAGCTTTTTATTATTTTTGCCGTTCTCAGGCTTTTCTTTTTCCCTGATTTTCTCAGAAAGAATTTTAAAAGTGAAAAGGAGAGAAGCGAATATGTTCTTGATCAATTAACACCCTCAAATAATTTATATGATTGAAATTGCGGATTTGTCGCTTGTTGACTGGTCGAGGGCACAGTTTGCCCTGACTGCCATGTATCACTGGATCTTTGTTCCGCTGACTCTCGGACTGTCTTTTATTATTGCGATAATGGAAACTGTTTATTTCAGAACGGGCAGTGAGGAGTGGAAGAGGATGACAAGATTCTGGATGACCCTCTTTGGAATCAATTTTGCCATAGGAGTGGCGACAGGGATTATCCTTGAATTTGAATTCGGAACAAACTGGTCGAACTACTCATGGTTCGTGGGCGATATTTTCGGAGCGCCTCTGGCTATTGAAGGCATTCTTGCATTTTTCCTTGAATCGACCTTTGTGGCAGTTATGTTTTTCGGATGGAACAAGGTGAGCAAAAGGTTTCACCTGGCCTCAACCTGGCTTGTGGCAATCGGCGCCAGTCTTTCAGCACTGTGGATACTCGTGGCCAATGCCTGGATGCAGAATCCGGTTGGCATGACATTCAATCCTGAAACTGCCAGAAACGAAATGACTGATTTCCTGGCAGTCCTTACCAATCCGGTTGCCATCGATACCTTTTTTCATACTGTCACTTCGGGATTCCTGCTGGCATCAGTATTTGTAATGGGTATCAGTGCATGGTTCCTGCTTAAGGGCCGTGAAGAATGGATGGCGAGGAAAAGTATTCTTATTGCAGGAATATTTGGCCTGGCCTCTTCCCTTACCGTTGCACTGACGGGAGACATATCGGCAAGGACGCTCGCTCATGTCCAGCCACTCAAGTTTGCAGCATTTGAAGCACATTACAGTGGCAGGGACAATGCAGGTCTTGTGGCTGCCGGGATCCTTAAGGATTCCGGTCAGCTTATAGGGGACAGGGCGAAAAAGGAATTTGTGGTGAAAGTGGAGATCCCCGGATTTCTTTCCATGATGACCGGCGGCAGCAGGAATGTATGGGTTCCGGGTATTGAAGACCTTGTTCATGGAAATGCTGAAAAGAACATTATGCCTGTTGCTGAAAAGATGGAAAGGGGCAGGTATGCCAGGGAAGTGCTGATGAATTACAAAAAGGCAAAGCAGGCAAACAACACCGAAGAGGCTGAAATACTTAAGGGAATGTTCAGTGACAGGGATTTTATTGATGAATATTTCAGCTATTTCGGCTATGCCTTTCTTGACAGGCCGGAAGATGTGATACCGAATGTGTCCGTGGCTTTCTATACATTCCACCTGATGGTCATGCTGGGGTTTTTCTTCATCCTGCTTTGTGCCCTTGCACTCTTTTTCAATTACAGGGGAAGTCTTCCCCGGCAAAAATGGTTTCTGTGGATAATGATCATTTCCGTTCCCCTTGCCTATATTGCAAGCCAGTCGGGCTGGGTGCTGAAGGAAATGGGCCGGCAGCCCTGGATAATACAGGATCTCATGCCGGTAGGCGCTGCCGTTTCAAATATAAATACCGGATCGGTGATCACTACATTTGTTCTTTTCTCAATCCTGTTTGCCGTGCTTCTGATTGCTGAAGTATCCATAATGGCGAAACAGATAAAAACCGGACCAAAACATTAGAAGTACAATACAATGCTTACACTTGTTTCATATTCATTCCTGCAGGGCTACTGGTGGGTTATAATATCCCTGCTGGGGGCACTGCTCGTCTTTCTCATGTTCGTACAGGGAGGCCAGTCGATGATCTTTTCAATTTCCCGTGATGAAATATACAAGACAATGATCGTTAATGCACTCGGTCCTAAATGGGAGTTTACTTTTACTACCCTGGTAACTTTCGGCGGGGCATTCTTTGCCTCCTTCCCGCTTTTCTATGCATCAAGCTTCGGTGGTGCCTACTGGCTCTGGATAGCTATACTGTTCAGTTTTACAATTCAGGCAATAGCCTATGAGTACAGGTCGAAACCGGCAAATGTTCTCGGAAAAAAAACATTTGATATTTTTCTGCTGGTCAACGGAATCTTCGGTCCTTTCCTTATTGGCATCGCCGTGGCCACTTTCTTTACCGGATCGCAGTTCAGCCTCGATTATATGAATCATGTGAAATGGGCAAACAACTGGCACGGACTTGAAGCACTGACTGATGCAAGGAATATTGCCCTGGGGCTTGCCGTACTTTTCCTGGTAAGGACCAACGGATCCATGTATATAATCAATTCGGTGAATGATGAGGATCTGGCGGTGAAGGCAAACAGAAAACTGATGATAAATGCTGTTGTGTTTCTTGTGTTCTTCCTGTTCTTCCTCGTTTCCATCATGCTGTCTGAAGGCTTTGCAGTTGACGGTGACGGTAAGGTAACAATGGAAAAATACAAGTATTTTCAGAATTTTGTTCAGATGCCTGCTGTGCTGGTATTATTTCTTGCAGGGATTGCAGGAGTTCTTACCGGGATAATAATGACAATCTTCCGTAAAAGCCGCAGGGGAATCTGGTATGCGGGTCCGGGTACCATCCTGGCGGTATTTTCCCTTTTCCTTATTGCAGGATTTAACGGGACTGCCTTTTATCCTTCCGCTTACCATCCGGAAAGCTCGCTTACTATAAGAAATGCTTCCTCAAGCCATTTCACTCTCCGGACAATGATGTATGTATCCTTCATTATACCCTTTGTGTTCTGGTATATCTGGTATGCCTGGAAGGCGATCAGCCGGAAAAAGATAAGCAAAGAGGAACTGGATAATGAACCGCATCTGTATTAACTGACCCTGCCGGCTGTGTGCTGCCGTCCGGCGGGAACAGAGTTCTTTTCCGGGGAGCAGACAGCCCGCACGACAGCGGACAAAGGTTATATTTCTTTTATCTGAAAAGCCGGGCTGCCAGAGAGGATACTATATAAATGGGTATCAGCAGGTATGCTGCAGCTATTCCGCCGCCAAAGGCAAAAGAAACAGCTGTAAGAAAAACCAGGATATAAAGCCCCTCATTTCCTTTAAATTTTAAATTGCTTATTTTAAGCGAAAGAAGAGGTACGCGGCTTACCATCAGGAGTGACAGCACTATAGTCAGAACTACCAGGGCAGGCGGTGAGCTGATGAGCCATGTGCTTGCTGCCGCTCCCGAATAACGGGCAGAGATAATCAGTGATATCACCGCAAGGGCATTGGCAGGTGTCGGCAGACCTTTGAATGACCTGGACTGGCTTTCGTCGGTATTGAATATTGCAAGGCGCAGTCCGGCACAAACCGGCATTATTGCTGTGGTACACAGTATGATAAAAGGCAGGAAGCCTTCATGACCAATGGTGAAGGGTTCGGACAAATCCATTGAGCGCAGGAGGAGCCTGTAAATAATAGTAGCCGGTGCAAGTCCGAAACTTATTACATCTGCCAGGGAATCAAGTTCCTTACCTATATCGGAATAGGCTTTCAGAAGTCTTGCCGAGAAACCGTCGAGAAAATCAAATATCATTGCCGCAAGCAGGAGCCATGAAGCTGTTACAAGGTCGCCGTTGATAACAAAAATGACTGAAATAAACCCTGAGGCAAGATTGAGTGATGTTATAAAATTCGGAACATGCTTCATTATGAATGATTAAAAAGGGAAAGGTGTTAAAATTAAGATAAATTTCAGTAATATATTCAATTTGGTTAAATTTGGGTCCTCATACAGTCTGAAAATGGAGGGGTTTCTGAATATTAAGATAGCCGTTGATTTTGACGGGACCATTGTTGATCATGAATATCCTGCTATCGGGAAGGAGAAGCTGTTTGCATTCAGGACCTTGAAAGAGCTTGAGAAGAAGGGTGCGAGACTGATCCTCTGGACATACAGGGCGGGCAGGGAACTGGATGAGGCTGTGGAATACTGCAGGCAGAACGGAATAGAGTTCTATGCCGTGAACAAGAGTTATCCGGAAGAGGTACTGACAGATACGGTAAGCCGGAAAATTGATGCTGATATTTTTATTGATGACAGGAATATCGGTGGTTTTCCGGGATGGAGTGAGGTATGGCAGGTCCTTTTTCCATTTGATCAGCAATTAAAGGAAGCTGAGAAAAGAATTATTTCAGCAAGAAAAAATATTTTAAAACGTTTTTTAACCAGAATTTTAAATCCGGATGCGAAGGAATCCAGTTAAATATCTTTTTATATTTTCAACAGCACTAATTACTCTTTGGGCTATATCGTGTTCCGGGAAAACGGGAAATACCGCAAAAGTTACCAAAAAGCCGTCTTCAGAAGCCGCTGCGGACAAGGCAGATGCTGTTGCCCGAACTGATACTTTTACCGGGACCGGTACCGGTGCTGAGGTTGACACAGCTGATGCAGCCGATGCAGGGATAAGCCTGGTAAGGATGAAGCAGCCTGAGGAAAATGCACAGTACAGAACAGGTGAGACGGTAAAGGTTGTTCTGTCATCCCCGGGCTCAGCTCCGGATTCCATAATGGTCTGGTATGACGGCAGACTGGCTGCCACTCTCAGAAGTGCACCATGGGAATGTTCAATACCTGCTTCCTTCACGGTGAGCACAGGAAGAAAATCCGTTAAAATCACCGCATACAGGAAAGGGAGACCGAGGGCATCGGTGACGCGTTTTATTGTTATGCTTTCTGATATCATTCCGAAAAGGCAGGGCTATAAAGTAATCAATACCTATCCTCATGACCGGACAGCCTTTACCCAGGGACTTTTTTACGATAACGGGATGCTGTATGAAGGTACCGGACAGGAAACAGGATCAACACTCAGGGAGGTTGACCTGTATACCGGCACGGTAAGGCGCCAGCTCAACCTGAGTCCGGAGCTTTTTGGAGAAGGGATAACACTGTACCAGGACAGGATTTATCAGCTTACATGGAAGTCCCGGGTGGGATTTGTTTATGAAAAGTCAAGCTTCAGGCAGATCAACAAGATATATTACCAGTCTGAAGGCTGGGGACTGACCACGATGAATGATAATATTGTCATGAGTGACGGCAGTAATGTGCTGTATATCATTGAGCCGGAAATGTTTACTGTGCTTTCCCGGCTTGAGGTTTATGATAACAGGGGAATGGTTGATCAGCTTAACGAGCTGGAATATATTGAAGGAGAGATATGGGCAAATATTTGGAACAGCGATCTTATTGCAAGGATCGATCCGGCTACCGGAAAGCTTCTGGCATATATCGACCTTAAAGGGATACTCAGGGACCCCGGAACCGATACCACTATAGATGTGCTCAACGGTATTGCCTGGGACAGTGAGGGAAGAAGGATATTTGTAACAGGAAAGAACTGGCCCAGTCTTTTTGAGATAAGAGTCACTGAATGACTTTTGTTGCGTAAATGATATTCACGGCTGAAGGTATTATGCTGATCTCTGCCGGTGTATGTCCCAGTACTTCACCGTCCGATTCAATATGGAGCAATGATTCGCTTTCAACCCTCAGCTTGCTGCACCTGTAGCCGTCAACCTTCGGATGACTCAGTATTGTTCCGTCATAAAGCAGTCTGAGGTTTTGTATTATTTCCAGCCTCCCCATGTCCTTGATGACTGTCACATCAAGCAGTCCGTCGTCGGGTAATGCATCGGGGGTCTGTCTCATTCCGCCGCCGCAGTAGCGGCCGTTGCCGACATTGATTGAGAAAACAGGGGCAGTGTTCCTTGTCCCGTCAATAATTATGTCAGCCCTGATTATTTTGTAGGAGATCAGACTGGAGAGAATGTTATAAAAATAGATTGCCTTGCTGTTGCGGCCCTTGTCCTTCTGACGGTTTGTTTTCCTGACAACAAGAGCCTCGAATCCCAGTCCTGTAATATTTATAAAGTACCTGCTCCGGCTTTCGTTTCCTTCATAATAATTAACAAGCCCGATGTCGTGCAGCATTGTTTTCCCTTCTGCTATCACCTTTACCGCACCTTCATATATTGTCGGTATCCCGAACATCCGTCCCCAGTCATTACCTGTTCCTACGGGAATTATTCCGATAGTTATTTCATCCGAGGGAATATCGCCCCGTAAAAAAACTCCGTTCACCACTTCATTCAGAGTGCCGTCGCCTCCCACAGAAATAAAATGCCTGAATCCTTTTTCCAGGGCTTCATCCGTATATTCGGTTGCCTGCCCTCTTCTTTCCGTGAATCTTGATGTGAAAGGAATGCCTGCCCCTGACAGAAGACCTGAAATCCTTTCCCAGTCCTTTCTTCCCTTGCCACCTCCGGCATTGGGATTGACAATGACGAACCATTCTTTCTGTGTACTTTTGACCGGCATGCTTATTATAAGTTATGGCTTAAAGATAAAAGATTAAAGTAAGTGAAGTGAAAAATATTAATGTACCGGGAAAATTGATTTTTCCGTTCTGTGCATGAAACAGGCTTTGATTAAAAATGGTAATCCGGGCACAAATCATTATTATTATCCCAAATTAGGATAATACGAAAATATTGATTATTTAACAGCAATTGTTATGAAATTATAGAATACGCAATATCAGTTAGTTATAATGTTATATTGTTGTTTTTTCATTGTTGATAACATGTTGAAAACCCCGGATAAAATGTTTGTAATTTGACACCGTGGTTTCCGGCCTGATGGTCCATTAATAGTAAATTTGAAGCTCGAAATATAAATATAAAGTATTTAGAAAAACAGATGGGAAGGAAAATTGCAATTGCCAATCAGAAGGGTGGTGTTGGAAAGACAACAACTGCGATAAACCTGGCTGCGAGCCTGGCTGCGCTTGAGAAGAAAGTTCTGATAATAGATGCGGATCCCCAGGCGAATGCCACTTCAGGGATCGGACTTGATACGCGTCAGATGCGAAGCACCATATATGACTGCCTTATTGAAGGAAAAAATCCGGAAGAAGCCATTCTGGAATCTGAAGTTGAAAACCTCTCTTTGATGCCATCAAACATTGATCTGGTGGGAGCAGAGATTGAAATGCTTGACAAGCCCGACCGGGAAAAGATACTGAGAAATGTGATAAGCAGGATAGACGACAAGTACGATTTCATATTCATCGATTGTTCCCCGTCGCTGGGTCTGCTGACGGTGAATGCACTCACTGCCGCCAATTCGGTGATTATTCCGGTTCAGTGTGAATATTTTGCCCTGGAGGGTCTGGGGAAGCTTCTTAATACAATAAAGATCATTCAGGCCAATCTGAACACCGGTCTGGAGATTGAAGGCTTTCTTCTTACAATGTATGATCCCAGGCTGAGGTTGTCGAACCAGGTGGCTGATGAAGTGAACAAACATTTCCAGCAGATGGTTTTCAACACTATTATACAGAGAAATGTAAAGCTTTCCGAAGCACCCAGTTTCGGTCAGCCGGCACTTCTCTATGATGCCGAATCCAGGGGGGCAGTCAATTATCTGAGTCTGGCGAAAGAGATACTGGAGAAGCAGGAAGCCAGGCTTAAACCGGTGAAATGATCATACTTATTTTTTAAAACAGTGGAGATATGGCAAAAAAGAATGCATTGGGCAGAGGATTGGGTGCATTGATTGAAGGAGTAGAAAAGGAAGTCCTCGAAAAAATAGTTGAAGCCAACAAGGATATTTCCGTTGATCTGGTTGACGGAAACCCGTTTCAGCCAAGGACCAGCTTTGATGACCAGGCAATGGAGGAACTTGCTGCTTCCATACGGGAGCTCGGAATTGTTCAGCCTCTTACTGTAAGAGAAGCAGGTGACGGACGATTTCAGCTTATTGCAGGAGAAAGGCGCCTCAGGGCCGCGAAGATGGCAGGCCTCACACATGTGCCGGCATATATCAGAACAGCTGATGACCAGGCCATGCTTGAACTGGCTCTTGTAGAAAATATTCAGCGTGAAGATCTTGATGCGGTTGAGGTGGCAATCAGTTTTCAGCGTCTTATTGAAGAATGCAGGCTTACCCAGGAACAGCTCAGTGAACGGGTGGGCAAGCAAAGATCAACGGTGGCCAATTACCTGAGACTGTTGAAGCTTCCTGCTGAAATCCAGCTTGGCATACGAAACAAGAGTCTGACAATGGGTCATGCAAGAACACTTGTAAATATCGGGGATCCCAGGAAACAGATTGATATTTATTACAAGGTGGTGGACGGGGAACTGTCTGTGAGACAGACGGAGGAACTGGTACGGCAGCTTCAGGCAAAAGCCGGCAGGGATCCGGAAAAAGTCAGAAGGAAAAAGCAGCTTAATGAGGATTTTGTACAGCTGACAGATCATCTGAACAAGATATTTTCAGTTAAAGTGAATTTCAGAATCAATGAAGAGGGAAAGGGAAAAATAGTTATTCCTTTTGGCAACAGTGAAGAGATGGAGCGCATTTTAGGTGTTTTTGATCGCCTGAACAACTGAAAATAATTATCTTTATTGCGCCGTTTTTATTGGTACTTATGCATTTCTGTCAAATGAAGGCGCAATATTACATAGTCTTTTTTATTGTTTTACTGCTCAATTGTTCTGGCAGTGATATATCTGCACAGGACAGCCTGCTTGTTGAAACAGGGGAGAAGAAGATGTTCAGAGCCGATCCGATGAGGGCCACAATGCTGGCAGTCGCATTACCCGGACTGGGACAGATCTATAACAGGAAATACTGGAAAATCCCTCTCGTATATGCCGGTTTCGGAGGAGTCATATATGCCATCAACTATCATTCAACGAATTATAATGTATTCATGAAGGCCTATCAGGATTTTACCGACAAGATACCTGAGACGGATTCCTATCTTAAACTTATTAAAAATGCGGATCCCGCAAGCTACGACCCTGTCCTTCATCCGGATACCTATGATCCTTCTGCGGCATCATGGTACACCGACAGAATGCTGAGACAGGTTGATTATTTCAAGAAATACCGCGATCTTTCGTATATTGCCTTCGCTGCCTGGTACCTTGTTACGGTGCTGGATGCCAACGTGGATGCAAGCCTGCTTAATTATGACATCAGCAATAATCTTGTATTGCAGATGTTTCCCTCTCAGTCCGTGTATCAGGGCTATGCCGGCCTGGGGATGGGAGTGGGTTTAAGTTTTAGTTTTTGATTAAAGAAAAGGATGATGAGAATTAAATTTTTTATTGCAATTATTTCCCTGACAGTATTCATCAGCAACAGCCTGTCAGCGGTCGGAGATACAATAATAATAAAGTCAGACATTTCTGCTGAGAAAATTTCTGCGGACCTTGACAGCCTTGTTAATTCCTGGTATGTCAGAACTGCCCTTGCAACATATTCCGGGTCGCCTTCAGATGATGCAGGGGAGGGGATAATGTTTTCCGACAGTGTTTATATTGACAGACTTGCAAAGCTCAACACTATTATAAAGATACGCTACAACAGTATCATCAGAAATCATATTCATGTCTATACTGTCAATAAAAGAGAGCTTTTAAGTGCCATCCTCGGTTTGAAGGATTATTATTTTCCCATGATAGAGGATATTTTCGACTCATACGGCATTCCTACCGAGCTTAAATACATGGCTGTTATTGAATCAGCGCTCAATCCCAATGCTGTATCAAGGGCAGGCGCAACGGGATTATGGCAATTCATGAACAGTACCGGCCGTCAGTACGGTCTTGCCGTCAATTCCGTGGTTGATGAAAGGAGAGATCCTGTAAAAGCAACGCATGCCGCAGCAAGGTATATGAAGGATCTCTATAATATTTACAATGACTGGATACTTGTGATAGCTGCCTATAATTGCGGACCGGGTAATGTGAACAAGGCAATCAGGCGTTCGGACAACAGAAAGGATTACTGGGAGATTTATTACAGGCTGCCCCGTGAAACAAGAGGTTATATACCCGGATATATTGCAGCTGCCTATTCGGTCAATTTTTATGATGAGCATAATATCAGGCCCCTTCCCCTGAATTTTCCCGTGGCAACTGATACAATCATGATTGACAAGGACATGCATCTGACCCAGATATCCGAAGTGCTGAAAATCCCTGAAGGTGAACTGCGTGCGCTGAATCCGCAATACCGTACAGGACTTGTTCCGGGAAATACCAAGGCGATGCCGATAACGCTTCCCCTGAGTCATCTAAGTGATTTTATCGGTCTTAATGACACAATAAGGGGATACAAGGCTGAAATATATCTTAACAGGAATATAAGTGTGGCTGATCCTGCCAGGTCGTCAACAACGTATACACCGCCGGATGTAAAGGGCAAGACAAAACTTGTCTATACAGTTAAGGAGGGAGATAACCTTGGCTATATATCGGAGTGGTACAGTGTGGGTCTGTCAAATCTGAGATACTGGAATAATATTTACCGCAATACCATACGTATCGGTCAGAAGATTTCAGTATTCGTTGATCCGGCAAAGGCCGACTTTTATGCCAGGGTCGACAAGATGTCCTTTGCCGAAAAGCAGACAATGATAGGAAAGAGTGTTCCCCTCAAGCCGCAGTCGTCACAGCTTTATACCGGAGGAGGCTCGGATGGTGAATACATTACATACACTGTCAGGTATGGTGATACCATATGGAATATTGTGAAGAAATATGACAGCGTGACAATATCTGATATTCTCTCGCTTAACAATATTACGGATCCCCAGAAGATTCAGGTGGGCCAGGTGCTGAGGATAAAAAGGAAAAGCTGATTGTCAGTGATCATATGTTTCCTCCGGAAACAGGACGGGCATATGCCAGGACGTCAGCTCCCCTTATCTCATCCTTGCAGAGTATAATGAGTCTCTCAAGTACATTCCTGAATTCCCTTATGTTTCCGGTCCATGTAATTTTCTGGAGCTCTTCGATGGCATCCCGGGTGATGACCTTCTTGCTCATTCCATACTCATTGCATATCACGGTGTTGAAATGATCCGCAAGCAGAGGTATGTCATCTTCCCTTTCATTAAGCGTAGGAACATGTATCAGTATAACGCTCAGCCTGTGATAAAGGTCCTCCCTGAAGGTATTATTCTCAATTTCTTTTTTTATGTTTTTATTTGTGGCAGTTACAATCCTTACATTTACGGATATATCCTTGTCAGAGCCCACCCTGCTTATCTTGTTTTCCTGTAGTGCCCTGAGTACCTTTGCCTGTGCTGAAAGACTCATATCACCAATCTCATCAAGGAAAAGAGTTCCGCCGCTGGCCTGTTCAAATTTCCCAATACGCTGCTTGATGGCTGAGGTGAATGAGCCCTTCTCATGTCCGAATAATTCGCTTTCAATGAGTTCCGACGGAATGGCGGCACAATTCACTTCAACGAAGGGACCTTTGGCCCGTTGACTTTTTTCATGTATCTGATGTGCAACAAGTTCCTTTCCCGTACCGTTGGCCCCGGTGATAAGTACCCTTGCTTCAGTCGGCGCCACCCTGTCTATCATCTCCTTTACCTTTCTTATAGCTTCGGATTCACCGACAATCTCATACATCTTGCTTACCTTGTTTCGCAGGACCTGTGTCTGTGTTATCAGTTTTGACTTGTCAGTGGCATTCCTTATGGTGATAAGCAGCCTGTTAAGGTCAAGCGGCTTTTCCAGAAAGTCGTAGGCGCCTTTTTTTATAGCCTCAACTGCCGTATCTATGTTTCCGTGACCCGATATCATGATTACAGGTGTTGCTGATGAGATTTCGGTAATCCTGTGAAGCACCTCCAGTCCGTCCATCTTGTGCATCTTGATATCACACAACACAATATCATAGGTATTGGCGGAGAACAGTTTAATTCCCGTTTCCCCGTCTTCTGCAAGATCCACCTCATGCTTCTCATATTCAAGAACATCTTTTAGAGTGTTCCGGATAGCCTTCTCATCATCAATTACCAGTATTTTTGACATCTTTTCGTTATTTATTGAAT
>JAAYKX010000218.1 GCA_012522155.1 Bacteroidales bacterium | reverse complement strand
TTTTTCAGTTCCGCCTCGGCAAGATCCCTGGCCGCAAACCTGTCGGTCCCGACAAACAGTTCAGCATTCCGGTTCAGTGTTCCGTCATCATTGAATATGTCTATTGACCGAAGCCTGTGCCTGATGCCTATTTCGTAGTCATTTATATCATGGGCCGGGGTGATCTTGAGGCAGCCCGTACCGAATTCCATATCCACATAATCATCAAATATAAAGGGCACCTCACGGTTAACCATGGGTACGATTACCTTTCTGCCCCGGAGATGCCTGTATCTTTCATCAGCGGGATTTGCACAAACGGCTGTATCGCCCAGAATAGTTTCAGGGCGGGTTGTTGCAACCGTTACATAATCATCACTGCCGGCAATCCTGTATTTTACATAATAGAGCAACGACTCTTCCTCGGTAAAATATACTTCCTCGTCCGATACGGCTGTCCGGGCCTGCGGATCCCAGTTCACCATCCTCACTCCCCTGTAAATAAGGTTTTTGTTGTACAAATCAATAAATACCCTGATTACCGATTCATATCTCTCATCATCCATGGTGAAGAGGGTTCTCTCCCAGTCACATGATGCACCCAGCTTCCTGAGCTGTTCAAGTATTATACCGCCGTGTCTGTCTGTCCATTCCCATGCATATTCCAGGAATTCCTCCCTGCTGAGATCCTTTTTCTCTATCCCCCTGCCTTTCAGCATTGCAACCACCCTTGCCTCGGTGGCAATCGAGGCATGATCCGTTCCGGGAACCCAGCATGCATTCCTGCCCAGCATCCTTGCCCTTCGGATCAGCACATCCTGGATCGTATTGTTGAGCATATGTCCCATATGAAGCACCCCTGTCACGTTGGGCGGTGGTATCACTATGGTATATGGTTCCCTTTCATCGGGAACACTTCTGAAAAAACCATGCCTCATCCAGTAACTGTACCACTTGTCCTCAGCCTTTGCGGGATCATACCTAGAAGGAATATCCATTTGTCTGTCCTGTAATAATATTTATGAATCAAAATGCAAAAGTAAAAAAATCATCCGATTCATTGACCTTATATTGAAAAGGCTTGCCGGATATGCCCTGAAAAACACCTTCAGCGCAGCGGCCGGCAAACGGGAAAAGCCGTGGTCCGCAGCAAATATTATCAAGTATTAAATGATTACTGCCTTATATTTTATACTTTTGCACAAAAGTTTCTGTAAATTAATTTATTTCCGGTAAGATATGCCGTCACTTTCACAACGTAGTAAAAACATACCTGCCTCACCGATAAGGAAGCTGATCCCTTATGCCGAGGGGGCCCTTAAAAGGGGAATAAAGGTTCATCATCTCAATATAGGCCAGCCGGATATTCACACTCCTGATGTCGCACTGCTTGCCCTGAAAAAGCTGGATAAAAAAATACTGGAATACAGCCATTCTGCCGGTTATGAATCCTACCGGCGCAAACTGGCAGGTTTTTACAGGAAAGCGGGGATTGATATAAGCTGGGAACAGACGCTTATTACAACAGGTGCTTCGGAGGCAGTTTCATTCACATTTAATTCATGCCTCGACTACGGGGATGAAATAATAATTCCTGAACCCTTTTATGCAAATTACAATGCCATTGCTTCCATTGCGGGGGTAAAAATTGTATCAGTGACTTCAGGGATTGAAGACAATTTTGCCCTGCCCCCGGTTTCAGAAATAGAGAAAAAGATAGGTAAAAAGACCAGGGCCATCCTGCTGTGCAACCCCGGCAATCCGACAGGATATGTCTATTCTGCCGGCGAACTGGAGCTTATCAGGAAGCTGGTAAAAAAACACGGGCTCTTTCTTGTCTCGGATGAAGCATACCGCGAATTCTGCTACGACGGCGAAAAAGTTATTTCTGCCATGAACCTCAGGGAGATTGAAGAAAATGTAATAATGATTGATTCAGTTTCCAAGCGCTACAGCGAATGTGGAATCCGGATAGGTGCCCTGATCTCCCGGAACAGGGAGGTGATGTCGACAGCCCTCAGGTACGGCCAGTCGCGCCTTTCACCCCCGGGCCTCGGACAGATAGTTGCCGAGGCTTCAATAGATACTCCCCCGGAGTATTTCACTGAAGTCAACAGGGAGTATCTGGCCCGCCGCAACTTCATCATTGCTGCTCTCAACAAAATACCCGGTGTTCACTGTCCGGTGCCAAAAGGGGCCTTTTACACCATGGTGAGGCTTCCGGTTGATGATTCAGACAGGTTTGCACAATGGCTTCTGGAAAAATTTGAATATAAAAACCAGACCGTTATGCTGGCGCCGGGATCAGGATTTTATTCCACACCCGGTCTTGGCAGGGATGAAGCAAGAATTGCCTATGTTCTGAAAACCGAAGATCTTAAAAATGCGGCGATGGTCCTGGAAATGGCACTGAAGGTTTACCCGGGAAGAACACAATAAATATTCTGCAGCGGGGCAGTTATCATATCTGCAAAAAACAACAATAACCGGTTCAGCACATCAGCGGTAAATCAGGTATTTTTCCCTGGTACCGGCATATTTTTCCAGTCCTTCCTTCCATGTGGCACGGATCTCCGCAGGACTCATCCCTGCCTGGATCTGCTCCCTCAGCACCGGACCGGCTGCAAGAACATCAAAATAAGCATTAAAGAATTTATCCTTTTCAGGATATCTTGTCCAGGCATCCGTAAGCCAGTCAAAATTGAGCCCTGGTGAAGGTACAAGTTTTTCCTCCAGCGCATTCCTCAGATCAACCCCGTAACACTTCACACCCAACAGGGGCGGACTGACTGATGCGGGAACACTTTCAGGCATAAAGCTGAATCCTTCATCGGGGAACAAGGGCGAACCATAAACCTGAAAAGGAAAGGGAGTGCCTCTTCCGAGTGAAATATTTGTTCCCTCAAAGAAACAAAGTGAGGGATAAAGATAAACGGCAGTCATGTTTGGCAGATTTGGTGAAGGCTTTACAGGAAGCTCATACAGGGTCCGGTGATTGTAATTTTTACATTTTATTATTGCCAGCTCACACTGCATTCCGCCGGGAAGCCATTTTTCCCCGTTTATCATACGCGCATATTCCCCTGTGGTCATACCATGCACGACCGGAACCGGATGCATGGCCACAAAGGAACGGTATGCAGTATCTGCAATGTTCCCGTCAAAATAAAATCCGTTGGGATTGGGCCGGTCAAAAATAATACATCTCACATTGTTTTCTGCACAGGCTTCCATCACATAATGAAGGGTTGATATATAGGTATAAAACCTTGCCCCCACATCCTGGATATCATAAATCACCGCATCAAGGTCCGCCAGATCCCCGGGCTCCGGTTTGTTACGTGCCCCGTAAAGGCTTCTTACAGCAATTCCTGTGGCAGCATCTGTTCCGTCACCTATATGCGCACCATCCGCTGCAAGTTCCCTGTAACCATGTTCGGGTGCAAAAATCACTCTTACATTGACTCCGTTTTCAAGCAAATATTCCACAAGATGCGTTTCGCCTACCATGGAAGTCTGATTAGCCACAATTCCCACGGCCAGGCCCTCAAGCATTTTCATATATTCTTCCGGCCTTTCCGCCCCGGGTACAGGACCGCCGTTATCACTTCCGCATCCGGATATAAAAGTGATTATTAACAGGAAGGTTAGCAAATGTCTCATATTCAATTGATTTTATTTTTAAATTAATTTAAGCAGCCGCCTGTCTTCCCCTATGCCGTATGACCCGGCCAGGAGAACCGGCCCGCCGGACAATGGCAGCGCGGCCGTTTCCGGAGTCTTTCCCGCTAAGGCTATGTACCGGCGCTGAATTTACAATTTTTTCCCGGATGAATCCACATCCCGCTCCCGCTATGTTAATTTTATTAATTTTGAATTCATTTATCAGATGAATCTACCGTATTTCATAGCAGAGCGTCTTATCAGGGGGCGCAGGGAAGGCACATCATTTTCCCGGCCCATCAATGTAATTGCCATTGCCGGTATTGCCACCGGACTGGCAGTCATGATACTGGCAGTAGCCATTCTTACCGGCTTCAAGCAACAGATAAGGGAAAAGATCATAGGCTTCGGATCAAACATTCAGATTGTGAACTATGATTCAAATCTGTCTTTTGAAACTGTTCCCGTCCGCCAGGGTCAGGAATTCGTATCCATAATCAAAAATATTCCGGGCATAAAACATGTTCAGGTTTTTGCAACAAAAGCCGGAATCATAAAAGCCGGGGATAATATACAGGGTGTTGTCCTGAAGGGAGTGGGCCCTGATTTCGACTGGAGCTATTTTGCTGCGAGCATGTCTGAGGGGGAAGTTTTCATGGTCAGCGATTCCACCCGGACCGACAGGGTAATAATATCAAAAAAAATATCTGACATGCTGCGGCTCAGGACAGGTGATTCATTTGCAATGCATTTTGTTCAGGATCCTCCCAGGATGAGGAAGTTTGTTGTCAGCGGTATCTATGAGACCAGTCTTGAGGAATTTGACAAAATTTATGTCTTTTGCGACATAGGCCATATCAAACGCCTTAACGGATGGGATGACGATCAGGTCAGCGGCTTTGAGGTCTTTATTGATAATTTCGGAAAACTCGATGAAATGACCGCGGCAGTCAGGGCAGCAGTAGGCTATCAGCTTTTCCGGGATGAAGATAAATTCAGTGTGATCAGCATAAGTGATAAATACCCTCAAATATTTGACTGGCTCAATTTTCAGGATATCAATGTTATAATAATAATACTGCTGATGCTTACTGTTGCCGGCTTCAACATGGTTTCCAACCTGCTTATTCTGATACTGGAGAAAACAAATATGATAGGGGTACTGAAGGCACTTGGTTCTCACGACAAGACCATCAGGGATGTTTTTCTGTACCAGGCTGCCTACCTGATAGGCAAGGGACTGTTCTGGGGAAACATTATCGGTATAGCCCTTTCCCTGCTCCAGTTAAAAACAGGACTGATATCCCTTGATCCCTCCTCGTATTATATAAAGACTGTCCCGGTCAACCTGGAGCTGATCCATATTGTTCTTCTCAATGCGGGCACTATGGCCGCCATACTCGTAATGCTGCTGATACCGTCAAAGCTCATAGGCAGGATCTCGCCGGTAAAAGCAATCAGATACGACTGACAATCAGATACGACTGAAGCAAATGGATCAGTTGGCTGTACTGAGGGGATTTCCCCTGATATCCTGCTCCATGTTCATTGTCAGGCGGATATTGTTTTCCCCGGAAATTATATTCTTGTAATGTTCATATCTTTCCAGTATCTGACTGACATAGTTGACTGATTCGGTACCCCTGAAATAGCCGTTCTTTACAACAGAATCCTTGTAATATACAGGATCAGACTTTTTCAGCAGCCAGACTTCAACATTACTTTCCCATTTGCAGGGATCCATCCCGTTCTTTTCAGCAAGTTTCATTGCATCAAGGATATGTCTGGGACCGGCATTATAGGATGCAAGAATAAATTTCAGCCTTTCACTCTCCTCAGGGACCCTGTTCTCAAACATCGCCTTAAGCCAGTTGATATACAATATGCCTGCCCGCATATTGCTTGCAGGGGAAGATTTTACATCTATTCCGAATTTTTCCCCCGTTGGCGGCATCACCTGCATCAGACCATAGGCTCCTGCCCAGGATTCAACATCCGGGTCAAACCTTGATTCCTGGTAAATGAGAGAGGCCAAAAGACGCCAGTCCCAGTCTATTTCCCGGCTTGCCCTTTTGATCATATCATCCCACCTTGAGATCTTCCCGGTGCTGAGCGAATAATAATCGCTCTTTACCATATAGTTGGACCTGCTGTTCCTGAAGTATTTGGCATACACCACACGGTAACGCCTCGTTTCCTTATAAGTGGAAATCCAGTGATTCAGTTCGTTGAGCAGGTCGGAAGATTCCCGTTTTTTCAGGCCCCAGGCAACATTCTGCGGAAAGCTTACCGGAGTACTTATATCAATATCAGGATAATAAGTTGAATTAACCATTGCAACATTCTCATCGCTTATTGTATATTCTATTTCCCCGTTTGCCACAAACCTGATAAGTTCTTCAGAATTATAGGGAACCTCAATGATACCTATGCTGTCTCCTATTTCATTAGACAGGCTCCTGAGACGGTTTATATGTGCCGAGTTTTCCTGGACAAAAATCGTCTTGCCGGCAAGGTCAAGCTGATTCCTCACAAGCTGTCTTTCCAGTGTAGCGGCTGTAAGGGATCTCCAGTTCCGCGGCTTGCGCTGAACAAGAACCTGACGCGTCTGCAGTATAGGATCAGTGAAGAGTATCTTTTTCTTCCTCATCGA
Source organism: Bacteroidales bacterium (assembly GCA_012522155.1). Lineage (GTDB taxonomy): Bacteria > Bacteroidota > Bacteroidia > Bacteroidales > VadinHA17 > LD21. The sequence continues at coordinate 8,435 of JAAYKX010000218.1, read as the reverse complement.
ATTTACTGTCAGTCCCATTGCAATGATGTCAGCTTTCCCGTCCTGCAGAAGATCACAGGCCCTGTCAAGATGATTTTCAGTAATCAGTTCAAGATCAAGGTCTAGATAGTCTGCAAACTCATTGAGCAGTTCATAATGAAAGCCCATCGGCTCACCCCTGTAAACAAAATAATTCGTTGAATTTTTATCCGTAACGGCAATCAGCTTCCCTCTCTGCCTTATTATTTCAAGGTCAGAGGAAATATTACCGGAATCTGTTTCTGTGGGGTGATTTTTGCCATCTTTACAGGAGATTAATCCCACTGTGAGTATGGCTGTGATAAAGATTGTAATTTTTCCCAATGATCAAGCATTAGTTCAACATATGTTTCAGACAAAAACGCGGCAAAGATAATATATTTTTTTAATTATAAAATGTCCACGCAATTCCATATCTGAGCATCCTGTAATTCATTGGATACATGGGGATCATATAATAATCACTGCCAAACAGCCCCGAATTGACATGATCAAACATCACAAAGATCCGCGTCCTTTTGAGCTTGAGGTTAAGAAACACATTTACAAAAGGATAGTTTCCGGTTTTCATTTCTTCCTGCCTGATAAAGCGCCCTGTGGCAGGCATATAGGAATATGCACGATAGGGAGTATGATAATGGATATCTATTCCGAACTGACTGTTGAGAGAGCCGTTTGTCTGTCTGAATCTGAAAAGGTGTTCAATATAACCGGCAGAGCGCAGAGAAAGCAGGGGAAGGTCAAGAACTGCGGAATTACTGCTTACCTGGGCAAGCAAATCGCCTGACAGGTGTATTTTCCATGCTTTCAGCTCCTTTCCTGCCATAACTGACAAAACTGACAATCCGCCCCCATGCTGGGAAGGGAGTGATCCGGGATCAAAATCAGTATAGTTGTCAATAATGGCATAATTGAACCTCAGATCGGTTCCGGCAGCCGGATAGGAAAAGCGGGTACCCAGATCTATTCTGAATTCCTTTTTCAGGTCCTTCTGCCACCTGAAGTGATTGCTGCCCCACTGTTCATACCAGAAAGATGGCTGCCTGTTCATGATGCTGCCGTTTATGTTCCAGACTGCAGGACCCTTGTTCCACTCAAAGGATTTTACAAGCTCCCCTTTAAGACTGAAATCCCCGGCCCGGTATCCGGTCAGAAAAAGCTCCCCGTCAGCAGTCCACCTGAACTTCTCTCCTATGTTGTTGTAAAGTCTGCCGACCAGGGCATTGTTCGTTTTCCTCCAGCTCAGCGTATCGGCCGACAGGCTGTCCGGAAGCGGATACACCTGGCTGTAGCGTATCAGTTCATTTCTTATGCCTGCACCACCTCCGACACGGAATTTTCTTTTTTCACCGGTACTGAAATCGAATCTCAGTGTGTTTCTGATAACCCGCTGAGACAGGGAATCAAAGGTGGCGGAATTATTTATATATATTGAATCATAGAAACCCGATTGCGGATATCTGTCAGTGTATGTCCTCCCGCTGTTATCATATATGAAAATATGAGAAAATATACCTCTTAGTCCGGAAAAATCCATTCCGCCACTCAGCGAATCAGCCGTTTCTGCTTTTTTGCCAACCGTGTACCTCTGTACCAGCAGAATATTTTTGTTTTTAAGGCTGCTCCTGGCGCTGTTCAGACCTCCCATTCTCACCGGAACATCCCTGGTATCAAACAGTTCCAGCTCCTCCCTGTCGGCAATTCCGCCATTCTCATATGAAGTTATATTATTGATGCCGGTTGAAAAATAGTATTTATACACCGGACCCGTATAGGAGGAAAAAAACGTGAATGTCTTGTCCACTGCCCTCTGGTAGCTGTACTGACCAAGATTGAAAATAATATCGTAAACCAGTCCGAAATTGAGATACCTGTTCACATTCTGTGAATGGCGGACCCTGAATGTCTGTTCGGATAACTGTCTCGGACCCCCGTTTGTCCAGACCAGCTCGGTGAAAGGGGTCTGTGTGTCCATAAACAGTGCCCTGCGCGGCAGGTACATAACAGGCAGATAATAGGAATACAGGAACTCATCCGGGTCGGTGATCCGGTCAAAAAAGTTAAGCTGGTAAAAAGGCAGTCCGTAATTTCCCAGGGTGGCATTCATGGGAGAATACCTGTCAGCTATCCTGTAACGGTGAAACAGGGAAAAGACCGTATCAAAGGGAATGCTTAACTCTTCAGTGAAATCATGGCTTAGATTCCATTGCCTGATTGTCCTGGTCCCGGCGGATGTCCCGGCAGAAAGACCAGTCTCACGGGCAAAAAGACCAGTTTCACGGGCAAAAAGACCTGATACCGTCAGAATCAATAACATGAACAATATTTGCAAATTCCTGGTCATCTGCGCAAATATAGAAATAATGACAACACGGGCAGCCGGATTCAAAAGATCCCGAAAGAGGCTGATCCCGTATCAATCCACATTATCGTTCAGGTAGGCATTATTTTTACTGATCACCGGACCCTCATTCTCATCCGAGCTGAGAGTAAATTGTGACAGCTCATTTCCTGACTGCCCGTCATGGGCCGGGAGAGACATGTTTCTTCTTATATAGGCCGGCACATCCTCAAATGTCTCTATATTATCCTTCATGGTCCTGCTGGATATTCCTTCCTTCTGCATGATTTTCTGCATATGCTTGACCTTTTTCAGACGTAATTCGGGATCTTCACCCATCTCATCATCCCTGTCAGCAAATGATTTCCTGCCTCTTGCAGCATCAACGCTGAAATCCAGGGTACCCTGGTAATTTTCCTTAATAACTTCAATAACCGCTTCATTGTCTTTTCCGTGAACCCTGAATTCCTCCGGGTCTTTTTTCCTGTCCCTGTCCGGATTCACCGGATAATCACCGGAACCAAGAAATTTAACCGTTTTGGTCTTCCTGGATTTCATGGGCTGAATAATATTGTTCGCCTCAAATCCGGTGGCAATAACAATGACGCTGAGATTTTTCCCCAGTGTAGCATCCGATGAGAGTCCTCTTATTATCAGTGCATCATCAGAGGCAACGGAATATACATAGTCTGTGATATCACCCAGCTCATCCATTGTGAGTTCATCTTCACCCTCCCCTGATGATATGTTTATAAGAATGCTTTTCGCCCCGGTTATGTCGTTTGAATTAAGCAGCGGAGAGGCCAGTGCATTTTCCATTGCGTCTATTGCCCTGTTCTCTCCTGCTGCAATTCCCATACCCATGACAGCGACTCCCGAATTTTTCATTACCGTTTCAACGTCGGCAAAATCAACATTTATATATCCTGTTACAGTGATAATTTCTGCTATTCCCTTTACGGCAGTGGCAAGAACGTCATCAGCTTTCGCAAAGGCCGATGACACACCCAGGTTACCATAAATATCCCTGAGTTTTTCATTATTTATTACCAGAAGGGAATCCACATGATTTTCCAGTTCAGCTATACCTTCCACTGCATAATTGATCCTGAGCCTCCCCTCTGACTTGAACGGGATGGTAACCACCGCAATGGTCAGCAGTCCGGCTTCCCTGCAGGCTTTTGCAATTACCGGGATAGCACCCGTTCCTGTTCCTCCTCCCATGCCCGTTGTAAGGAAAACCATCCTGGTATTGCCTGAAAGTGCATTCATGACATCAGCAATGTTCTCCTCGGCAGCCTTTCTGCCTTTGTCAGGCCGGCTTCCCGCACCCATTCCCTCCGTAAGGGAAGAACCCAGCTGTATCTTTACCGGTACAGGACTCTTGCCCAGGGACTGGCGGTCAGTGTTGCAGACAATGAAATTAACGTCTTTTATACCCTTTTCATACATATGATTAACGGCATTGACCCCACCGCCACCCACTCCGGCAACCTTGATTATTGATGATCTTTCAACCGGAAGATCAAAATTTATCAGATCATCGGAACTTTCACTAAATATCATTTTCTTTTCCACGGCCTTCAATTTTAATATTTCAGGGTTAAACTATTATTGATTTATAGGATTGTCCTCTACTTCAAACATTTTCTGCATTATCATTTTTATCTTTTCTGACAGACTGGTTTTTGGCTCTCCGGCAGTACCGGCCTGATCTTCATCCGGCACAGCTGCCGGTTCAAGAATGTCGTCGCCTTGTTCATCGAATTCCTGCCCGGGTGCTGCATTGAACGACTTTTTATATGTTTCCAGAAAATCAAATCCCCGCATGATAAGTCCTACACTGGTGGAATACATAGGCTGATTGATCTCTTCCTTCCCCGCTCCGCCAAGATGTTCATTAGGATATCCCAGCCTTACATCCAGGGCTGTTCTGAACTGCATAAGCTGGGGAAGATGTTTCAGCATACCGCCGCCGCCGGTTATGACAATACCTGCAGCAAGTTTGTCGGCATAACCGGAGTTTTGTATCTCGAAGTTGACAAAATCTATTATCTCTTCCATTCTCGACTGTATGATATAAGCCAGGCTCTTGAAGGAAATCTCCTTGGGATTTCTTCCGCTTATACCAGGAATGGCAACTACCTTGTCATCCGGTGCAATATCACCCAGGGCCGAACCATACTGTATCTTAAGCTGTTCCGCATGCCTCTGGAGAATGGCACATCCCTCCTTTATATCATTGGTAACCACATTGCCTCCCAGGGGAATAACTGCAGTATGCCTTATAATGTTGTCATAATAAACAGCCATATCCGTTGTGCCCCCGCCAATATCAACAAGAACAACCCCGGCTTCCTTTTCATCATCTGTGAGAACAGCATCAGATGAGGCAAGAGGTTCAAGGATAAGGTCCTTCACGCTGAGACCGGCACGTCTGACACATTTTTCAATATTTTTTGCAGCAGCCACCTGGCCTATGACAATATGAAAATTGGCTTCAAGCCTCCGGCCGCATATGCCGATCGGACTTTTGAGTCCCGTTTCATTGTCAACAATAAAATTCTGCGGGATGACATGGATTATTTCTTCTCCTATTTCAACATGGATTTTGTGCATATCCTCAATAAGCCTGAAAACCTCTTCCTTTTTTATGTCATCCTCATAGGAATCACGGGTAATATATCCGCGGCTCTTCATGCTTTTTATGTGCTGACCCGCTATCCCCACAAATACTTCGGAAAATTTTATACCCGATCTTTTTTGCACATCCTCTACGGTGGTCTGAATAGCTGTCACCGTTTCTTCAATATTTATCACGACCCCCCTCTTCACCCCCCGTGACAATGCCTTGCTCAGTCCGAGTATCTCGATTTTTCCGTTTTCATTTTTTTTGCCGACTATTGAAACAATTTTCGTGGTCCCGATGTCGATTGCTGCAATGTACTGTTCTCTCTTGCTCATAACAATTGTTTTATTTTGCCTGTTATCTTTTTTTACATACTATCTGATCCCTGAATTCCAGGTTGATCACTGAATATTTATCCCAGCCTGTTTCAGGAAGAACGTTTTCATAGAAAGCTGCCAGGTTTTTGAGTTTTCCCTCAAAATTTTCAAATGTCCCAAGGTGGATCCTGTGATTTCCTGCCCTGGGAATAAGATCTATCTTGCCCCGCCTGTCCACATAAATCTGATCTATCTGAGCCGACCAGAAATCATCCCCCGAAATGAACCTTACAAAATGATATGCATCCTTCAGTATTGTCTGTCCCGTGCCTGCATCCAGAATACTCGTTCCATCCAGCATTGCCCGGTTTATTACTATATCACCGCCGACAATATGCAGCCGCGGACTGTGAAGCTTGCTTTTCCTTATCAGCACACCATCGCTGTCGATAAAAAAGTCCCCGCCCCCATCGGGAATGACCCGCATAACGGGACCTCTCTGATATACTTCAACATTCAGAATGCCATCAATGCTCATATATGCTTCTGCCTCCCTCAGTTCCTTCAGTCCGAGAACCTTTCCCTCAATCTCCCTGAGCGGTATGCTGCGCTGGGGCTGTCCATGAAGACTGCCCTCCCTGCCATTCACCAGGCTGAGAAGCTGTTTCCTGGTAACAAAATCATAATCAGATGAATCGCATATTACTATGGAAATATCCCTGCAGGGCTTTGATCCGTAATGGGAAGACAGCCACAGAGGAACTGCTATCATATACAGCAGGGGAATTATCAGCAATATTTTCATAAAACGCATCATCTTCCTGTTTTCATCCTTTCATTTTCTGTCTTTTTTCAGTTTCCTTTTTCACCTTCATCCCGTCGTTCCGGTTATTTCAGTTTCCGCCCCGCAGTTTTTTTTCAATGGGATCAACAAGCCTGTCAATGTCTCCTGCACCAATGGTGACAAGAACATCAAGCCTGTCCGGATCCAGCATGGCAAGCACATTTTCAGGGCGGATAAGTTTTTTATTCTTCAGTTTCATCATATTAAAAATGAGTTCAGAAGAAACTCCTTCAAGCGGTTTTTCCCTTGCGGGATATATGGGAAGAAGTATTGCCTCGTCCAGTTCATCAACTATTTCTGCAAATTCATGCGCATGGTCACGTGTTCTTGAAAACAGATGCGGCTGGAAGATGCCCGTAATCTTTCTTCCCCTGAAATAATCCCTGAGGGATCTGATACATGCCTTTATTTCCCCGGGATGATGGGCATAGTCATCAATATATGTCAGTCCCGGCATGTTAATCCTTATGTCGAATCTTCTCTTAACGCCCCTGAAAAGCGGAACCGAGCTGCGGATTTCAGCTTCGCTTACTCCGCATTTAAGTGCTATGGCAATAGCTGCGGTCATATTTTCTATGTTTATTCTGCCCGGGAAATGGAAGCGCAGATCCTCAATCACACCTTCAGGGGTGGAAAGGCTGAAGAGATAATAATCCTCCCGCGGCACAATATTGAAATTCCTGTAATCTGCTCCCGCTTCATTACCATAGGTACAGACTGACAGCCCTGCGGGCTTTTTTATTCTGTCCCTTATCATGTGGTTAAGCAGAAGAATTCCTCCCGGCCTGATCCTTTTGCAAAAAATATCATATGCCTCTGTCATTGTTTCCAGGTCTCCGTATATGTCGAGATGATCGGCATCAAGAGAAGTGATTACTGCCATAAGCGGATCAAGCTGATGAAATGAACGGTCATATTCATCGGCTTCCATCACGGTGAACCTGCTCTGCCCCAGCAGGAGATTTGTATCATAGTTTCTTGAAATACCCCCGAGAAATGCAGAACAGCCAACACGGGACTGCTTCAGGATATGCGCGGTCATTACCGAAGTTGTGGTCTTCCCGTGGGTTCCCGCAACAGCTATTGTGTCAGTGGTCCGTGAAATGGATCCCAGCACTTCTGCTCTCTTTTTTATCCTGTATCCCTTCTCCCTGAAATATCCGAGCAGTCTGCTTTCCGCCGGTACAGCAGGAGTCCGGACCACAAGGATCCCGTTTCCGGAATTTTTCTCCCTGAACAGCCCGGGCAGGGTGGAGGGATCATCCTCAAAAACTATTTCACATCCTTTCGCCTCAAGGGAAGCAGTAATGCTGCTTTCCGTCCTGTCATAGCCGGCAACGGCATATCCCCTGTGCCTGAACCAGAGTGCAAGGGCACTCATCCCGATACCCCCTATACCGACAAAATAAACAGCTTTTATGTTGTTCAGATCATTCATGTCCCTGCCAGTTTCAATACTTCATTTGCTATTCGTATATCGGAATCCCGCTCCGCCATTTTTCTGATATTATCCGAAAGCAGTGCTTTCCGGACAGGATCAGACACAAGTCTGAGGACTTCATCAAGCAGTATAAGCTCAGCCTCACTGTCAGGAACAAGAATGGCAGCATCATTCCGGGAAAGAGCTTCAGCATTTCTTGTCTGATGGTCCTCAGCAACATTGGGAGAGGGAACAAGGATGACGGGCTTGCCCACAAGGCACAGTTCGGAAATTGTACCTGCCCCCGCCCTCGAAACAATTACATCCGCTGCTGCAAATGCATAGTCCATCCTGTCAATAAATCCACGGACCGCAACAGTAGCTGCAAGCGAATCACCTGCAAGGCTCTTTACATCCTCATAGTAATTCATTCCCGTCTGCCAAAGCCATTGCAGACCAGAACCTGCCATTCTGTCAATACCTCCGCTGAGGGTTTTATTGATAGTACCTGCACCAAGGGATCCCCCAAGCACAAGAATGACCTGTTTTTCCCTGCTGAAACCGAAATATTCCAGTGCCTTATTTTTAAGTGCATCTGTATTGTCAAAACTGTGACGAACGGGATTTCCCGTTTTGATAATTTTCTCTCCGGGGAAATATTTATCCATTCCATCATATGCGACACAAATTACCGAAGCTCTTTTTGCCAGGAGCCTGTTTGTCAGTCCGGCATAGCTGTTCTGTTCCTGGATAATTAGCGGTATCCCCATACCGGCAGCTTTCCACATAAGCGGACCACTGGCAAAACCTCCCACACCCAGGGCAGCATCCGGACGGAACTCCCTTATTATCTTTCCTGCCATGGA
>JAAYKX010000217.1 GCA_012522155.1 Bacteroidales bacterium | reverse complement strand
TGTATTAAACAAGCGCCTGAATTTTTTGTTTAATGTCTGGATTCAGGTCCTGTTTAATAAATATATGTTGAAAAATGAATCATAACGATACATTAAAAAAGCAGAAAGATGTATTAAAAGAGATTGGCATCAGCAGGAAAGAAGTACTGGCAGATTTCCGGCTTGCCAATCTGAGCCGTAACCTCAGCGTGATAGGGCGTCGTGAAGTATTAACGGGTAAGGCAAAATTCGGAATCTTTGGTGACGGCAAGGAAATTATCCAGCTTGCACTGGCAAAGCAGTTCAGGGAGGGTGACTGGAGGTCGGGATATTACCGGGACCAGACATGGATGATGGCAATGGATCTTTTTGATGCCGTTCAGTTTTTTCATCAGCTTTACGGCAATACCGACAGGGATCTTAATCCCGGCAACGGCGGAAGGGTGTTCAACAATCATTTTTCGGTTCCCAACATCAATTCAGACGGAAGCTGGCGGGATCTTATGAAACAGAAAAATTCATCATCCGATATCTCACCGACGGCAGGGCAGATGCCAAGACTGCTGGGACTGGCTTATGCATCAAAACTGTTCAGGCAGAACAAGGAACTTCATGGTTATACCACTCTTTCCGCCAAAGGCAATGAAGTGGCTTTCGGATCAATAGGTGACGCAAGCACTTCAGAAGGACATTTCTGGGAAACGATAAATGCTGCGGCGGTCCTGCAGGTTCCCATGGCCCTGTCGGTGTATGACGTCGGATACGGTATTTCCGTTCCGAAAAAATATCAGACGGCAAAGGGAAGTATCTCTGATATTCTGAGAGGTTTTGAAGACGAGCCGGACAAAGCCGGAATAAAAATATTCAAGGCCAGGGGCTGGGATTATCCCGGACTGATCAGGCTTTACAGGGAGGGGATCGAAATATGCCGGAAGGATCATATCCCCGTGGTTTTCCATATTGAAGATGTCACCCAGCCCCTGGGTCATTCCACATCCGGTTCCCATGAAAGGTATAAAAGTCCTGAAAGGCTTCAGTGGGAAGAAGATTTTGATCCCATACGCAAAATGCGTGAATGGATCATTGCTCAGAAGATTGCAACTGCGGAGGAGCTCGACTCCATTGAAGCAGATGCTGAAAAGGAAGCCAGGGAGTCGAGGAAGAAGGGATGGGAACTGTTTCAGAATCCCATCAGGGTGGAGCGTGATGCCCTGGTAAGGATAATAAATGAGCGTACATGCAGATGCAGCGAGGAGGCAAAAGAGGCTTCCGTGGAAACGATAACGGCTGAACTGGCAAAGGTCCTTCATCCGATACGTAAGAATAATTTTATGGCAGCACGGAAAATCCTCAGGAATGTGTGCGAGACATGCTATCTTTCAGATAATCTGAATGTGGAACTTCATGGCTGGCTGAAAAGAAATTATGAAGATGCTGCATTCAGCTATGACAGCTTCCTGTACAATGACATGTCAACATCGGTTCTGAAGGTAAAACCCATTCCTCCTGTTTTCTCGGAAAACTCACCGGAAGTTCCCGGCCGCCAGATATTAAGAGACAATTATGACAAGCTGTTCGAAAAATATCCGCTGCTGGTAACATTCGGGGAAGATACGGGATATATCGGGGGAGTGAACCAGTCACTTGAGGGTTTGCAGAAAAAGTACGGCGAACTGCGTATTACGGATACGGGAATAAGGGAAGCCACAATACTTGGTCAGGGTATTGGCCTGGCCCTGAGAGGCATGAGGCCTATTGCCGAGATTCAGTACCTGGATTACCTGATGTATGCACTTCAGGTTCTCAGCGATGATCTGGCAACAACCCACTACCGTACTGCAGGCAGGATGGTTGCCCCTTTGATAATTTCAACCAGGGGACACAGGCTGGAGGGCATCTGGCATTCCGGCTCACCCATGAGCATGCTTATAAACTCTGTAAGGGGAGTATATGTCTGCAGTCCGAGGGATATGACCAGGGCTGCCGGTTTCTATAATACGCTTCTGCAGGGTGATGATCCTGCCATTGTCATAGAGCCACTTAACGGATACCGGCTCAGGGAAAAAATGCCCGATAACCTGGGTGAATACAGGATAGCACTGGGTGTTCCGGAGGTCCTCAGCGAGGGAAGTGATGTAACTCTTGTGACATACGGATCGTCGGTCAGAATAGCTGCGGAAGCTGTCAGACAGCTGGCATTGCACGGCATATCGGTTGAGCTTATAGATGTTCAGACACTAGTTCCCTTCGATCTGAATGCGCTGATACTTGACTCTCTTAAAAAAACGAACAGGCTGCTTTTACTGGATGAGGATGTGCCCGGAGGTACAACGGCATATATGATGCAGGAGATACTGGAGAAGCAGGGAGGATGGAATTATCTTGATTCAGTTCCCAGGACCCTTACGGGAAAGGAACACCGTCCGGCATATACCACCGATGGAGATTATTTCTCAAAACCCAGTGCGGAAGATGTTTTTGATGCAGTCTATTCAATGATGAAAGAAGCAGTTCCGTCAAAATTCTGATGTTGTAAAGCTGAAATGCCGGCCGGCTTATATCTTTGACCGGATTTTGCAGTCTTATATGCAGATATCCATGGTCAGTATAATAAAATTATGTAAATTGTCTGGTCATTATTGTGATATGAAAGAGGAGATGGATTTTTTTACGATCATGCCGGAGGACAAGATACCGGAAAAGGGAAAGATACTTATTTCAGAACCTTTCCTGCCCGATACCTTTTTCAACAGGACCATAGTATATCTTACCGAACATAATGCAGATGGTTCCGTGGGCTTTATACTAAACAAGAAACTTGACATAAAGGTTGGTGATGCCATTTCGGGATTTGAAGACTGGAAGGGATTCCTGAACATGGGAGGTCCGGTTGCACCGGACACTCTACACTACCTGCACGGTCTGGGTGATCTGATACCGCGAAGTGTAAAGGTTGATGAGGGAATCTGGTGGGGCGGAGATATTGATATTATAAGGGAAATGGTTGCGAGCCGCAGTCTGGCTGTTTCGCAGATCAGATTCTTTCTGGGTTATTCAGGCTGGTCGGCCGGACAGCTTGAAAGGGAACTAAGGGAAAACTCATGGGTTATTGCAAGGGTTCCGGCAGATATTATTCTTGATGATCATATCAATATGAGCTGGAAGCGTGTTCTCAGGGGACTGAAAAACAAATACCGCATCTGGGCCGATTTCCCGGAATCACCTGATATGAATTAGGGCAGCTGTATTCACAGCTGCACTCACATTTGTTATACCTGTATTTATAGCTGCAATTAAATTTGCATCAGCATCTGCAATTACTTCTGTGTTAACATTCACATTTAGGTATGCAATCATACCTGTAATTACATTAGCATCAGCACCTGCAATTAAATATGCATTTGTACCTGTATTCACAGATGTAATATTTTAAATATCAGCTCCCTGAGCAGGTCACCTGCTTCACTTCCCACATCACCTGCTCCTTTTGATTTCATGTCGAAAATTCTCAGGAGGCTGACAACCTGCAGGGTTTTTGTAACACTGTAGGTCATGGCGGCTGTTTCATAATCCCTTACAAAGTATGGATTGATTTTAAGAGCTGCAGCCACGCTGTTTTTTGATTTATCGGTTAGATAATGGTATGTCAGCAGTTTGCTGAAATAGCTGAAAAGGGATGCTATTGTCAGAGGCAGGGGATTATCCCTGGGGTTGGAGGCAAAATGATTGACTATCATATTGGCCTTCAGTACATTTCTTTCTCCAACAGCTTTTTGCAGTTCGAAATTGTTATAGTCCTTGCTTATCCCGATGTTTTTCTCAACCAGGCGGGTGCTTATTACGGGTTTGTCCGGGGGCAGCGTGATTATCAGTTTATTCAGCTCATTGACAATTTTATGAAGGTCATTGCCAAGATATTCGCCCAGCATTACGCTTACATCTGGCTCGCTTTTTATGCCTTCACCCATCAGGAACCTTTCAATCCAGCCGGGAATCTGATAATCCTTCAGTCTGTTGGATTCAAAATATACAGCGTGGTTGTCAAGAAGTCTGACCAGCCTGGTCCTTTTATCCAGTGTCCTGTATTTATAGTTGATCACCAGGATGGTTGACGGCAGGGGCCTTTCGATATAGATTGCCAGTTCCTCTATTTTCCTTACCGACTGTGCCTCCTTGACAATTACCACCTGGTGGGTGGCCATCATGGGATAGCGCCTGGATACTTCAATGATGTCGCTCACTGAGGTATCCTCACCGTAGAGAACCATCTGGTTGAACGGCCTGTCTGCCTCGGGGAGCACATTCTGCTCAATATGGTCGGTTATGAGGTCAATATAATAGGGCTCTTCACCTGCCAGGAAATAAACAGGTTTGAAGATTCTTTTCCTGAGGTCGGAAATAATTTCTTCGTAGCTTGTTGCCATTTCAGAATCTGAGATGTTTTACCGAGATCCCGTTGTTTTTTATTTCACGAAGGGCATCAATCCCGATCTTCAGATGAATCTCCGTAAACTTATCGCTTACCTTCCTGTCACTGACTTCTGTCTTGATACCTGCTGATATCATTGGCTGATCTGAAACCAGGAGCAATGCTCCGGTGGAAATTTCATTCGCGAATCCCACGGTAAATATAGTAGCAGTTTCCATATCTATGGCCATGGCTCTTGTTTTTACCAGATATTTTTTAAATCTGGCATCATATTCCCATACCCTTCGGTTTGTGGTAAAGACCGTACCCGTCCAGTATTCCTTGTTATGCCGGATTATGGATGCGGAAATGGCACTCTGCAGCTGGAAAGCAGGCAGGGCAGGCACTTCCACGGGAAGATAGTCATTGGAGGTACCGTCACTTCTTATGGCAGCAATGGGAAGAATGAGGTCGCCCAGATTGTTTATTTTCTTAAGTCCGCCGCATTTGCCCAGGAACAATACGGCACTGGGTGATACGGCACTCAGAAGATCCATCACTGTTGCAGCATTGGGACTGCCCATTCCGAAATTGATGATGGTGATTCCGTCCCGGGAGGTGGCGCTGGGCATGTTTTTGTCCAGGCCCTCTATTTTCACATTGTTCAGCTTTGCAAAAAGCTCAACATAGTTGAGAAAATTTGTCTGAAGAAAATATCTCCCGAAACTTCCGATACTTTTACCGGTGTATCTCGGAAGCCAGTTGTTGACAATATCGTCTTTGGTTTTCATCATTGCAGACCCGTATTGATTATATCAATATATTTGTGTTCAAAAGTACAAAACTAAGTTGAAAGAGTTAAATCTGCCGGAATATTCATTTCGCATCATCGAAAAAGATGGAAAAAGAATGATTCTTGATGCCCTCAGGAGGAAGTATGTGAGGCTGACTCCGGAAGAATGGGTGAGGCAGAATTTTGTACAATACCTGATACAGGAAGGCTGTTATCCTCCCGGACTCATTGGTATTGAAGTGGCTGCCACCTTTAACAGGCTGAAAAAAAGAGTGGATATCCTGGTCCATGACCGCAGGGGCAAACCGGTTATGATAGTCGAGTGCAAATCATATGATCTTCCCCTTAATGAGGCTGTATTCGAACAGATTGCGACTTATAACATGAAGTACAATGTTCCTTTCCTTGTGGTCACCAACGGCATGCATCATTACGCCTGCAGGCTTGAAGCCGGAAGCGGCAAACCCGGTTATCTGAATGTCATTCCCCTTTATGAAGAACTTACAGGTCTGATTCAATGATAGACGTGTGTTGCGCCATTATCAGTAATGTGGAAAATGAAGTCCTTGTGGTACAGAACGGGGAACAGGACGATCATGCATTCAAATGGGAATTTCCGGGAGGAAAGCTAAAGGAGGGTGAGAGCAGGGAAGAGTGCATAATAAGGGAGATACAGGAGGAGCTGCTTATGGATATAGTTATCTGCGGCAGACTTGATCCCGTCATTCATGATTATGGTCACAGGAAGATCAGGCTTTTTCCTTTTGTCTGCGATACACTTGATGAATTGCCGGTACTTACGGAACATATTGATTTCAGATGGTGTATCAGGGAAGAGCTGGGCCTGCTAGACTTTTCCGGAGCTGACCTTCATGTACTGGAGCAGTATAGCGGCGGAGCGTGCGGATCGTTTTCCGGAGTGCCGCATGAATATACCGGAAGTACTGAAGCGGTTTCGGATAAGGAGATAAAGAAAATGATCAGTTCCATCAGTGCTGCCAGGGAGGCTGGCTGGCTGGCAGCAGGTGCACCGGATAACCCGGAACTCGTTTTGAAATTACTGGAATACTCCCTGAGTGATGATCCGAAACTCTCATTCCGTGCTTCATGGACTCTTTCGAAAATATTTGACAAAAACCCTGAAGCAGTTATTCCCCGGATACCGGATATGATCGAAGCACTTGATAAAACAGATCATGAAGGCACCCGCCGTTCCTTTCTGAGAATCATATCCCTCAGTGATCCTGCACTTTTGAGCCTGAAACATCACGGCATGCTGGCTGATCACTGTTTCAAAGCCCTGAACTCAAAACTTTCGGCTGTTGCAGTCAAGTCTTATTCAATGGAAATAATTTACCGTCTGACGATTATCTATCCCGAACTGGCCGGTGAACTCACTGCTTCAATAAATATGCTCAGCGGCGAATCCCGGGCAGGAATCATTGCCAGGGGAAAGGTTATTCTCGGAAAGCTGCAAAAGATTGCCCCGGACCAAAAAACTTAATTAATCGAATACCGGTTCCCAGAGAGTCTCTCCGTGAGCTTCGAAGCACATGGCAATCTGTTTTACGGTTGTTCTTTCCGTTGAAAGATCAGGAAGTTCATCCTGAGAGAAAAAATCTGCAGCAAATGTTTCAGTGTTGTCCCTGAAGCTGCCTCCCGTCATTTTACATTCAACAAAAATTTTATAGATGGTATAGGGATATGGATGGTCATTATGCCTGTCGGCAAGCTGAACAGCGATTATTCTTTCAGGGACGACCGACATGCCTGCTTCTTCAAGACATTCCCTTTCAACGGATTCCTTTACTGAGGAACTGACATCAGCCCAGCCTCCGGGAAGGGACCATTTCCCATCGATCTTTTCGCGTACCAGAAGAATCCTGTTATCCCTGATAACGGATGCCCTTACATCAACTTTTGGTGTCTGATATCCGGTTTCCCCTGCAAAAAGATCCTTTATCTTCTCATGGCTCACTTCGGTGTAATGGTGCATTATTTCAACCGACAGATCCCTTAGTTTTTGGTACCTGTCGGTATCATACTGATTCTCTGCATAATTCAAGCCGGCCTGAGCTACAGACTGAATCTGAATAATCCAGTCAAGCCATTTATTTTTCATTCAAAGTGAAAAAATTTATTTGACTAATGATTTATTTTGTAAAATTGCAACAAATTTAAAACAATTGCTAATCCTGTCTTAAATGACATTCCTGTATGTTATTATCGGACTTGTTCTGATATTTGATTTCATAAACGGTTTTCATGATTCAGCCAATTCGATAGCTACCATTGTTTCCACGAAAGTCCTTTCACCTTTCAATGCCGTTCTTCTTGCAGCTGTGTTTAACTTTCTCGCGTTCATGGTTTTTCCGCTGAAAGTTGCTGCCACCATGGGTAAGGGAATAATTGACCCTGAAGTTGTCACCCTGACAGTTATTGCAGGCGCACTGGTTGCGGCCATTACCTGGAACCTGCTGACTTGGTGGTGGGGACTGCCCTCAAGCTCGTCACATACCCTTGTCGGTGGTCTTGTGGGTGCTGCAATTGCCAGTTCCGGACCGGGATCAGTCATTGCCGGCGGAGTACTTAAAATAGCTGCATTCATAGTTATTGCCCCGCTGCTGGGTATGATCATGTCATATATCATTTCGATATTTGTGATGCACCTGGTAAAGAGATTCTCCCCGTCGGTTATAGACAAACATTTCAGAAGGCTTCAGATTTTGTCGGCTGCTGCATTCAGTCTTGGTCATGGCGGGAATGATGCACAAAAATCAATGGGTATCATCTGGATAGCCCTGATCACCATGGGATTGTCCTCCCTGGAAGAAAGCAGGCCGGATTTCTGGGTCATTATTTCATGTCAGGCAGCCATGGCTTTCGGTACTCTTTTCGGGGGCTGGAGAATAGTCAAGACCATGGGTCAGAAGATTACCAAGCTCAGATCGTTTGAGGGATTCTGTGCAGAAACTGCCGGGGCCCTTACCCTGTTCGGAGCAACTCATTTCGGTATCCCGGTGAGTACTACCCATACCATCACCGGATCCATAATGGGTGTCGGTGCCATTAAGGGTCTGTCGGCCGTTAAATGGGGTGTTACCAGGAAAATATTCCTGGCATGGATACTTACCATTCCCATTTCAGCCTTTTTCGGAGCATTGATGTTTTATTTTTTTGATGCAATATTCTGATTTTCATCTCTCCTGTATGTTATTGTTCATGCCGGCGCTTCAGTGGTGTTTATGCCTGAGTTTCAGTGAAAATGATTTTCCCGGCAGCTTTCACACTTTGAATACTGTAAAAAAAAAGACTGATCCGGAAAGATCAGCCTTTTTAATTATTCTGTTGACTGGTGTTTTATTTCCTGCCGAAATAGAAATCAAGACCTGCACCTACAGTCCATGTGCTTTTGCCGTAAGTTTCATTATACGGTATCGGGTTCTCATTGAGCAAACGTGTGAATGATTTTGAACCGTCATCATAGAGAGTATACTGTGCTCCGATATTCAGATCTATCAGTTCCGTGATCCGGAATCCGAATCCTGCTCCGAATGAATTGGTATTGGTGCTGTATCTCATATCGTTGAGATAATTTTCATTGACACCTGTAGAGGTTGCCAGCCATCCGGCACTGACTCTTATGTTGCTGGTGATCCCCAGTTCAGCGCCAACCCCGTATTCCAGGAAATTTTTGTCAATCATTTCGATATTGAGTGTTTCGGATCCGTCATAATCCACATTCTTGTCGAAATACATGTTAAAGGTAAAGGCAAGCATAAGTCTGTCCATCAGTCTGTAATCAATTCCCGTGGCAAGCATTGCCGGCATGTCGGCAATTACCTTTGTGCCATCTTCAAACAGTCCCCCGCCTTTATTGTCAAAAACCTTCGTACTGAGTTCGAGTTTTGTTTTAAATTCATACCTGGCAGCTATATTAAGATTTTCAATAGGTGTGACATGAATGCTGAGAATGGGAGTGATCCCTGTTCCTGTTTCCCGGGCATCAACTTCCCTGTCGGCAGTCATGGCAGCATACAGGGGCTGATCAATTGCCGTAAAGAAATCAGTGGCTGAAATAAGATCTGCTGAAGGGTTGATAAGTGGATGAGACGGATTAATCTGAATATTTGAAATTGAACCGCTGTATGTATTTTTCGCGCTTACCAGTCTTGCACCGACAGCTGCCGAAATAAAATCGTTGATCTCATATGATACATTTGCCTGGTAGCCAAAATATACTGATGAGCCTTCAAAAGCTATGTCAGCAGCATATCTCGTTGTGGTAAGTCCCATGCCTGTGAGCAGGGGTTTTAATTCCGAAAGAGGCATTTCAATAGAGGGAAGGCCCTGGTCATATTTGGCACCTCCTCCGCCTCCAATCGGATTGAAGCCGGCAGAAACAGCCAGTTTACCGACCCTGAATGCCACATAGCCCGCCGGAAAAAGAGGAGCACTGACTTTACCTTCATAAGAACGGGGGTCTGATGCCGTAACCTCATTGAGAAACATATAGTCACTTGTTA
>JAAYKX010000023.1 GCA_012522155.1 Bacteroidales bacterium | reverse complement strand
TCGACACGGTATATCTCCCCCATTTCCCCAGGAAACTGCGCTCAAAGGCTAATGTTGTAAGCGGGGCGCTGTGAATAAGAGATTTTCCTGTCACGGTCATGGATGAACTTGCGGGCTGCCATTTCCCCTCATCCACATCAATTGTTCCGGTGAAGGGCAGCTTGTTCATATATACCGTATAATCCTCAGCTACCGATCTTGAGCATATGAGGGTGACCGGAGTGCTGATTTCACCATCTGAAACATCAAGCCGGCCGTTATACAGAGGCAACGGCTTTCCGTAAACAACAAAATCATTGAGCATCTCCTTCTCCTGCGGATCATTTTCATTATAAACCCTGTCAAGAAAAATCATATCGGCAGTCTGAAACTGGTTTTCAATCTTTTCTGTCCATATCCCGGAAGAAAGTATTACAAGTCCGGTCAGCATACAAATAATTATGGTATCAATAAATGGCTCAAGGATTGCAACCATGCCTTCCGACACCGGTTCAGGGGCACGTGCTGAAGAGTGGGCTATCGGAGCCGAACCCTGTCCGGCCTCATTTGAAAACAGGCCCCGGTTAACACCCCTGTTTATTGCAAATGCTATTGACGCTCCCATAAATCCTCCAACAGCTGCAGTTCCGGTAAATACCGTGGAAAAAAGTGAAATCATGGATGGTATGATGTTCTGGTAATTGGTAACTATCACACAGATTGCACCAATGAAGTAAAATACTGCCATCCCCGGTACGAGCTTCTCGGTGACCTTGGCTATACGTTTGATTCCTCCGATTATTATCAGGGCGAGTACAGCTGAAAGTACAGCTCCGGTAATAACATGTTTTATACCGAATGTTGTAAATATTGAATTCGAAATACTGTTTATCTGGGGAAGGCTTCCGGTACCAAATGAAGAGAGAACCGTGGCCACGGCAAAAAATGTACCCAGGACAGCCCCGGTTTTAATGACCCTGCCATTCTTTGTTGTGATATTCAGTCTCTTCTTCATATAGTACATGGGTCCTCCCGATACTGATCCGTCAGGTAATACATCCCTGTATTTATGAGAAATAAGTACTTCTGCAAACTTTGTACACATGCCTATGGCTGCCGTGACAAGCATCCAGAACAATGCTGCCGGTCCTCCCAGATGAATTGCCAGGGCAACACCGGCAATGTTTCCGGTACCCACGGTGCCGGAAAGTGCTGTTGAGAGTGCCTGAAAATGGGAAGTATCTCCTATATCAAGATGATGGTCATATTTGCCCTTCACAACATCAATGGCATGCCTGAAATATCTGAACTGAGGAAATTTAAGGTACAGGGTGAAAAATATTCCGGTTCCGAGCAATAAAATTACAAACCATGGATGTCCTCCTATATATCCATCCAGCATTATAAGAAAATCATTGATCTTTTGCATAGGTTAGGTTTCAGAATAGCAAAAACTGTGATGGTAAAAGTAACAATTTTCACAAAAGGATAAAAAACAATTACAAATTCGTTGCTTTTAACAATAATCATTAAACATTTGAGCATGCTGATCTTTTTTAAGTGTATATATTTGATTATGTGTTTTTTATCAAAAAGCAAATTCAGTGGTGTATTGCTATTCAGCTATTTATGAAAACATAAAGGATTATTACTACAAAGGGTTATGACTGAAATTAAAAACATGTATCCTTTTGATGTTCCGCCTATACCGGCTTTCACGGAAACTGCATACCATATCCGGCTTAATTAATTAAATCTGCTGATTTTTGTACAAATCCTGAACAAAAGGTCATTGTCCGCTGTTTACAATATCAGCCGGAAATTATACGGCTAAAGATTAATCATGGTGAATATTGCTGTATCATATAATATTTCAGACGGGGAATCCTGCAGGGAATCCTTTTTATCTCAATTATTTCCGGAAAGACCCTTCCCTGCTTTCCATCTTTTCATCCACAATCTTATCATGCCGCTCATGCCTATGTGCATGCGCCGGTAGATTTCCGTTATACATACCATACAACGGAATTCTAAAAACCCAGCCGGACAATATTATAATCTGATTGTCTGATTTTCATTATA
>JAAYKX010000216.1 GCA_012522155.1 Bacteroidales bacterium | reverse complement strand
TTGATCCGCCGGGTGAGTTCAGTCCTGCTGAAACGTGCTATCTCGCAGGAATGGGAATGAAAGACAGGGTGATCACTTCCGCCCTGGTAAACATGGCTGTCAGCGGATATCTTACCATTGACCATTCTAAAAAGGGATACAGTATCAGACAGGTTTCCGGAGAGGAAACAGAGCTCAGTGCCGAGGAAAAAGCTATTGCTTCGGTTCTTTTTTCCCGCGGACCGGAAATAAAACTGGACAATAAAAACCACCTTTTGTTTGGACAGGCCAGAAACAAAGCTGCCAGTGTATTAAAGGCGAAAATGACACCTGAATATTTCAGTCTTAATACCAGTCAGTTGCTGCCCGGTTTTGTTCTTTCGGTTCTCTGGACGGTGCTGACTTTTAATTTTTCTCCTTCCCCGGCAGTTCCGGTAATCCTTGTTTTTCTCTTTTTGGCACTTGCCATTTTGTTTATATGGCTGATCAGGGCTCCCACCCTGCAGGGCAGGGTATTGATGGATGAGGCCGAAGGTTTTAAAATGTATCTTTCAGTGGCTGAGAAAGACCGGCTTAATATTATGAGTGAACCGGATCTGACAGCCGGGCGTTTTGAGAAATATCTGCCCTATGCCATTGCCCTGGGGGTGGAGAATGAATGGGGGAGAAGGTTTGAAAATGCCCTTAAACGGTCGGCTCAGGATGCCCGCGACTACAGGCCTTCCTGGTATACAGGGCCGGCAGCCGCTGTTTCCGGATTTTCTCCGCAGATAATCACCTCGGGTGTGGGAAGGAGTTTTTCCTCTGCCATATCTTCTGCATCCACGCCACCGGGTTCATCTTCCGGAAGTGGTGGCGGCGGAAGTTCCGGCGGCGGTGGTGGTGGCGGCGGTGGTGGTGGCTGGTAGACCCAAACGTTCCGCAGGACTTGCATGCTCTGACAATTATTTTTCCCGGGTTATTTTTTCCGCTCTTCTACAAGCAGTCTGACGGGGCCGAGGAGTCCTGACACGGGATCCCCCCTGTAGAGCGAAGGGATTGTCTGGTAATGGTTTGCAAGGGTATTGTAAACAAGTATCTCAACAGTATTTTCTCCCTTTTTCATATATGATGTTATATCCGTTTTCCAGGGCGGGGCGACCCTGACACCTGCTTTTTTGCCGTTTACATATACAGCAGCTGTTCCGGCAACTTTTCCAAGATCGGCAATAATGCCTGATTTAGCCTGGGCTGATGTAATGCTTATCTTGTTCCTGTAACGGATTCCTCCGGAATAATTTTTCAGGATACCACATTCCGACCAGTCTCCTGTCCGCATCATACCGCTTCCATCCGTTTCTATCTCAACGGGTTCCGGAATGAGTGCCCCTCCGCTGATCCCGGGACGGGGCGGAATGATCCTTATGGCAACAACTGCGGCTTTTTCAGGAACCTTTTCCGCAACAAAGCTTCCTTCAGCCTGCTTCTTCATTGGCACACCATCAATCCAGGCCTCGGCTTCTCCCGGTGTTTCGAAACTAATAGCCGATGTGCCGGGGGCAGACAGGAACCTGAACCATTCCGCTCCTGATTTTCCTGCATAGATGTCGAAGGGAATAACAGCATCATCATCTGCCCACTTCATTGACAGCGGTCTGCTGGCAGTGGCTTCAGGAGCCCCGTGCATTCTCAGTACGAAATGGCCGCGTCCGGCATGGTCATATCTTGCCAGGATGGTATTGACGCCGGCATTGAGTTTTATTCCGTTATTAGGAAATGATACAGGCATGCCGTTTATGTAGATCACTGAAGGCGTCAGAACCGGAGAAGTATGGCTTTTGTCCCGGGGAGGCTGATCGCTGAAAAGAATATCGGCTGTCAGATCATTGTCCACAGTTACCGTGGTCCAGATATAATACCGGCCCTCCGGTATTTCATCCACGTAGCGTATCTCATTCAGAGCCTGTTCAGGTTTTCCCATGCAAAGGAAATCATTGCTGACAGTCCGCTTGAGTCCGTGATATCCCTGGTGACCCGGATCACCTTCCTTTCCCTGGCGCCAGGAAAAATCGTATGCTTCCCATTCAAACTTCCTGCCATAAACATATTCCGGCACGGAAGGATCAAGATGTTTCATCTCTGCCAGTCTTCTTTCAAAGTAATAAATACCCAGATTTTTCGACACGGGTCCGAGGACATACAGCTGGCTTCCGAAACCGTGAAGCTTCTCTTCCCAGGTACTGTCATCAGTTTCCGGAAGCATTGCCGTTTCTGCCGTATCCTTTGTTTCAGGAGCCCATCTGAACCGGCGGGCTTCCGGCCCTATCATCCTTCTGCCTGTAGCAGGCAGTCTGAAATCACCCCATTTATTATCCATGGTGGGGATAAAGCTTACATTCCATTCAAGGGGGAAAAATAATTCAGCGGGAGCAGGGGGGTCTGATGTTTCAGCAGGGTTCACATGCTTCTTGCCAGGTGTGAATACAACAATCTGGGCTTCATATTCCTCAAGAGGAAGTTCCACCAGGGTGCCTTCCGCTGTTTCGCCCCTTACCTTCAGGGTCCTGGTCTCTCCTGTCCAGGGATCCCAGAGTTCAGCCCTGCCTTTACAGCGGAATTCAACTGTTGCTCCCGGCTTTGCATCCATCACCATGTAAACGTCCCGGAATCCGGCTTTGCGATGCAGGTAGCGGACCGTCTGTCCTATACCTGTTACATCCTGTGTGAAGGAATTCCTGATTGCTTCAACAGCTTCGTCAACTATGCCGAAACGGCAATTATCCTTAAAAGTCAGATCATTAATGCGGATAAGCTCACCGTCGTTTCTTCCCGCCCTGTCGGAAACAGACGGCAGTACACCAACAGAAAGAACATTGCCGCCACCCCTGGCAAAAGCTGCAGCCTTTTCAATGCTTTGCCACCTCACTGCATCCATGTCAGCAAATACCAGTGCCTTGTACGATGCCCCGGCATTTCTGACATTCAGGCATTCGTTTTCGACAACTGCCCGGGCAAGCGACTCATTATCGATAAATTCAAAACTTATTCCTGCAGCCATAAGTTTTTCTCCGAGCTCAAAAGAGGTGTTTTTTGCAGTCTCACCGTCCATTTCAGCCTCCCAGGGAGCAACAGGGTAAACAATGGCAACATCACAAACCGTGTGTCCCTGGCTCATCAGCCAGGAAAGCCGGTCGAAATATGACAGGAAGGAATCCATATGATCCCAGTAGGGCATTCTGAAGTGATAGCATGGCGGTGCCCATTCCCAGAAGGATCCGTAGGTTGAATAGTACAGGCCGTGAAGATTCAGGAGGGTGCAGCCGTAGAGGAAAGTTTCGCGTGTTGCATACATCAGCTGTTCGGGACTTGCTCCCCAGCCAAGACTGTGGTAGCCTTCAAGCCATACCCTCGGTCTCCTGTAAAGATTGGCAATGGAAGAAGATATTCTTCCCTTGATAAGGTCGGCCTTACCACCGGGAGTATCATGGCCCGGGGCGGTATACCATCGTGTTGCACGGAAATAGTCACCAAATTCTGAAGGGTCGAGTCCGCGGCCCCACGAATCACATCCGAATATCATTCCTCTTTCTGCATGCCACAGGTATATCGGTCTGAAATAGCGTTCCTCGATAAGCGACATCCGGACATCAGCATAATCCATTTTGACCTTTGGGCTTATATTCCCGATATCGACCCACATGGCCGGGAGTACTTCAAAAAGGTCATAGCCTTTCCTTTTCCTGAATTCTTCCGGAAAATCAGGATTCCATGCGTATTTGCCAACAGCGAGCTGCAATTCGTCGTTGAAGAAATAGTTCAGTCCCTTTGAGGCTCTTCCTGAACTCATTTTCTCAAACGGCCGGAAGAAACCATTCAGTACAGTATCTCCTGCTCCCGGCATCAGGGGATTTAGTGAGCCTTCTTTTCTTATGGTCCTGTAAGTCCATATTTCCCAGGTGCCTTCGGGTGCTTCCCATCTCAGCCTGCCATTTCTGATAAGGGCTGTAAGATCAATACCCCCTTTCAGGGGCAATCCTTCCTCTGACCTGTATGCCCGGGCAGAAAATGTATCCCCGGAGATAGCTATTTCTGCAATTTCCCCTGTTCTGAGCATGAACTTTTCACCTGGCTCAATCTCAAAGGCATTAAGGTGGGCTTTGCTGTAAAACAGCTTGTGAAAAAGATTAGGAGCTCCTCTCTGCCAGTCTATTGTATATGTACTCATTCCGATTCCCATCTTCAGTCTGGCTGATTCCTTTGCTACCCGTGACCAGATTTTCCACCATTCATCTGAAAAGATTCCGGGTTCATCCTGGTCGGTCATCCATCCCGGAGTGTCAAGGTGGGAATAGTTTACCTGTACCCCGCTTATTCCCTTGTTGTGAAGCTGTCTGAGCTGTTCTGTCAGCCTTTCCGCATTAAGTGTATCTCCAGACCACCACCAGAATGGTACTTCCCCGTAACCCGGGGGCGGATTCCTAAAACCCGGAAGGACGTCAAGCCTGCTGTCATGTGCAGGCCAGCCGGGAGCTTCTATACCTGGCAAAATCCCTAAACTTCTCTCTTCATCTGTCCTGCGCCCGGAACAGGAACACAGGCATACCAGTAATATGAGTATTGTGAATCTTGACATATCTGAATCATATTTATGACAAT
>JAAYKX010000215.1 GCA_012522155.1 Bacteroidales bacterium | reverse complement strand
CTTCCCAGCCATGCATTCCAGTTTTCATGTGCGGCATTTCTGGCTTCATCAAAACCGGTATCCCATGCTTCTGCCCCGAGGTTAAGACGGGCATTTTCAATGGATGTGTACGATAAGCCTGCCTTGATGGTTATGCTTTCGTTATCCCGGGTGGAAAAGGTAAGGTAGAGACCTGCACCTCTGCCTGTTGCTTCTTTTTTTCCGGCTTCTGTTCTTGTTTCGTGAAATATTCCGTATTCATCGGGTTCTTTGTCAAGTATTGCATAAAAGTACATTCTGACGCTTGCGCCGGTCTGATATTTCTTCACATATTCCGGATATGTCTCCACAAATCCCTCAACATGCCCGTCCTGTGCAAGGACAACGGATGCATTCCTGACTTCGCCACTCTCGCCCTGCCTGTTTCCTATGTCAAAAAGAATGTGGGATTTTTTATTTTCCGGGAATGTGTAGCGGTGAAAGCTGACCCTGTCGGTTGATGTCAGTTCAGCCCTGATATTGTAATCCTTTAGAATGACTGAATAATAACCGGGATTGAGGATTTCGTCCTCTTTGTCGAATTTTGACCGGTATCCTTTGTCGGAAAAGTCAGGGTTACCGGGAATTGTTCTGAGTTCGCCGTTGCTTGGCATGAATACAACTCCTCCGATCTGGAATTCATGGAAATTCGGAAAACCCTCAATTGAATTGTGCCTGAAGTCATAACCGACAGCCTCCCATCCGCTGGCATTTCCAAGATGTCCGTCAGTGGAGGGGCCGGGCTTTGCCATACCGAAGGGACTGGCACCCGGGGCAACATGAAACCACCTGCAATGTGCTGTTCCGATCTGGGGATCCACATATTTTGTGAGATCTTCCTTCTCTTCTGCTGTTTTTTCTGTTCTGCATGAAAATGAAATGAAAAGAAAAAAAACTGTAATGCCAGTTAATATCAGTGCCTTTTTCATCAGCATATAATTTAATTTTTAAGATCGGATAACCCATATGTTTGAAAATTTTTTCCTGTGTCTGACAGGAGCTTATGCAATTTTTAAAAATACATAAAATTTGTATATTTATTGGTGAGTTTGTTTCATCTTTTAATCATAGTAATATTTTGAGGATCAGACCAGTATTATTGTTTCCTGTTATTATTGTCTTTTTAACCGGCTGTCTGGGGCAGCAAAAGCGAAATGAGGATTTTCAGAACAGCAGGGGAATCAGCCTGATATTGAAAAAACAACCTATTCTGGCCGGAAGGAACCGGAATGAGCTGTTAACAATTGACATTCCAGCAGTCAGTCCACAGGAGAAACAACTTTCAGTAAAGCGAATAGATATAAAACTTGAAAAGTCTGCAGATGTAGATAACCTTTCTTCAATAAGTGCTTATTATTTTGAAGGATCTGATTCCTATGGTGAATCAGCTGATCCGGGCGGCAAACCATCTGATCCGGGCGGCAAACCATCTGATCCTTCCGCGGGCGAAACAGCTGAGTCTGCTGGTCCATTCCTTTTCGGAAGCATTGACAAGGTCGGTGCAATCAACAAAATAAAAGGAAATATTCCGGCAGGAAACAAATCCCTTAAAATCGGTATTTCGTTCAGTCCGTCCGATAATCCCTGCCTGACTGCAAAAATCATTGTCAAAAGTATCAGGATCTTTTTTTCCGGAGGGAAGTCGGTTGATCTGCTGTTATCCCCTGAAAACAGAACACTGCGTTTTGGTTTGATTCTGAGGGGGGCCGGACAGGATAATTGTGATACTTACCGTATACCCGGACTGATCACTACCGGTTCCGGAACACTGATTGCGGTTTATGACAAC
The DNA here is from genome assembly GCA_012522155.1 of Bacteroidales bacterium. Classification (GTDB taxonomy): domain Bacteria; phylum Bacteroidota; class Bacteroidia; order Bacteroidales; family VadinHA17; genus LD21. The sequence continues at coordinate 200 of JAAYKX010000215.1, read as the reverse complement.
AGGTACAACAGAAGCAAGGATCTGCAGGAGGATATTGACGTTGGCATGAGCAGAAGTACCGACGGAGGGGAGAGCTGGGAACCAATGAAGGTAATAATGGATATGGGCGAATACGGGGGAAGAGCGGAAAGGCTTAATGGTATTGGAGATCCCAGTATTCTTTATGATCATGTGACCAATACCATCTGGGTTGCAGCACT
>JAAYKX010000214.1 GCA_012522155.1 Bacteroidales bacterium | reverse complement strand
TGATGAACATATGATAGTGGAAAAGAAGAACGGATCATTGTGGATGCTGGTACGTACAAGGTACGGGATTGGAGAGAGTATATCAAATGATTGGGGCAATAGCTGGACTCCCTTAATCCCTTCGCGTATTCAGCACCCTCCTGCAAGATTCTTTATTACCAGGTTAAATTCAGGCAATCTCTTGCTGGTAAAGCATGGTCCTGTTGATATGAAAACAGGCCGCTCTCATCTGATGGCGTTTATTTCTGAAGATGATGGTTTTTCCTGGTCAGGCGGACTATTAATCGATGAACGGTCAGGGGTTTCTTATCCTGACGGACAGCAAACCGCCGACGGGAAAATATGGATTACTTATGATTACAGCCGTACTAAGGATCAGAATATACTGATGACAACTTTCACGGAAGATGATATTTTGTCAGGTTCATCAAGAAAAATTCTGGAAGTGTTTCAATCAAGACGAACTATTAGCAGAGGAGGAAAATAGTCACCTACACTAAACCTAAAAAACCGAAGTCCTATGAAGAGAAGGAATTTTTTAAAAAAATCAGCATACGCAGGAATTTCCGGATTGTTAATTCCGAACATAGCCTGCTACACTTCAGCTGTTAAATCAGGACAGGTTTTATATAACGGAATACGAATACCGGACACCTGGCCGCCTGCCGGAATGGATCCCGACTCTTATGAGCCAATGCCTGTCCCATGGATTAATTCACCCCCTTCAGTTATTCCCGTTGATCTTGGGCGACAACTGTTTATTGATGATTTTCTTATTGAGAGCACAACCCTGAAACGGGAGTTTCATAAAGCCGTGAAGTACAGTGGCAATCCTGTTATGAAACCGGAAACCGCCCTTGAATCAGGCGATAACGGGCTCCCCCTGGCTTGTCCGAAAGACGGAGGAGTCTGGTGGGATCCTCACGATAAGATCTTTAAGATGTGGTACGAGGCAGGATGGATCGGGAGTATGGCTTATGCAACAAGTAGAGACGGTATAAATTGGGAAAGGCCTGATCTGGATATAGTGCCCGGGACAAATAAAATCCTTCCCGGTTTGCGGCCGGATTCAACAACAGTTTTTTTAGATCACGAATCATCAGATCCCCGGGAAAGGTTCAAGATGTTTCTTAGGGGGCCAAATTTTCTTGATGAATATAACGGTTATGCAATGGTTTCGGGTGACGGGATTCACTGGAGTGAACCAGTAAAAACAGGTCATTGCGGCGATCGCAGCACTATGTTCTATAATCCTTTCCGAAAAAAATGGGTCTACAGTATCCGTTCTGACGGAAAACTCAGAAGCGGCCATGGCCGGGCAAGGTATTACAGGGAACATGATGATTTTTTGGAGGGTGCAGAATGGAATGTTGAGGATGTTGTTTTCTGGACCGGAGCTGACAGGCTTGATCCACCGGATCCTGAAATTGGAGAAAATGCACAGCTTTATAATCTTTCAGCTGTAGCTTATGAAAGCATCATGCTAGGCATCCATGAAATACATCTGGGTCCACCGAATAATATCTGTCAGAAACAGGGGATACCAAAAATTACAGAATTAAAGCTCTCCTTCAGTCGTGACGGATTTCACTGGCACAGGCCCGACAGGGAGGTTTTCATCCCTGCCACCCGAAAGCCAGGAAGCTGGGAGAGAGGATACGTGCAGCCTGCGGGGGGTATTTGCACTGTCGTTGGTGACCAGCTCTGGTTCTATTACATAGGATTTCAGGGTGATCCGGACAATCTTAACCCTGATGGCATGAAGAGCGGAATGTATTCAAACGGAAGTACCGGTATTGCTGTTTTGAGGAGAGATGGATTTGCGTCACTCTGCACAGATAAAAATGGAGTTATAACAACAAGGCCTGTTATTTTCAGTGGCAGATTCCTGTTCGTCAATTGTGACTGTCCGGATGGAGAATTAAAAGCTGAAATTCTGGATCACCGGAACTCAGTAATCGCCGGTTTCAGTTCAGATAACTGTATACCGGTTACTGCAGACTCCACCTGTCAAATGATAACATGGGAGGGCTCAAAAGACCTTTCAGCTTTGGCAGGCAGAGAAGTCAGATTTCGGTTTCAAATTACGAAGGGCCATCTATATTCTTTTTGGGTCAGCCCTTCGCAGTCAGGAGCAAGTTATGGATATGTTGCCGGTGGCGGTCCCGGGTTCACCGGGTCTAAAGATGATGCCGGCAAGTCGCAGTACCGGACAGCCGAATCATTTCGTTTGAAAATATGATAAAAAAAAGACCCGCAATTATAAAATACAGATACATATGGTCAGTTCTCTTCTGAAAAAAATCTGGTTAATGCTCCTGGCTATCGGTCCCGGTATATTTTGTATCGGTTATACAATAGGTACCGGCAGCGTTACATCGATGGCCAAGGCAGGCAGTGATTTCGGGATGCAGTTGTTATGGGTATTGGCGCTGAGTGTACTATTTGCCTGGCTCTTGATGGAAGCTTACGGTAGATATGCTGTCATTACAGGAGGTACAGCGATACATAGTTACAGGCGTAAATTTAAATATGGAAAGTTACTGGCTTCAATTGTTGTTGTCGGAGTTGTAATTGGCCAGTGGAATTCACTTACCGGAATATTAGGCCTTTCTGCCAATGCACTATATGAATTGATACATCTTTTTCTCCCCAATACGCCTGCTGAGAATTACTGGGTTGTTCTGGGTATTGCAGTGTTTTTAATAATAGTGTTATATGGATTGCTGCTGGTGGGCAGCTACTCCTTCTTCGAAAAGATATTAATAGTCTTTGTGACATTGATGGGTATCTCTTTTTTTATTTCCATGTTCATTGTATTTCCTGATCCTGAAGAAATCCTTGCAGGATTAAAACCATCAATTCCGCGGATTCCCGGTGGCAAGCTCATGGTCGCCGCCTTTGTCGGTACAACGATGGCCGCCCCCACTTTTGTAGTAAGGCCATTGCTCATGAAAGGCAAAGGCTGGGGAAAGGAGAATACCAGGGAACAATCAAAAGATGCCCTCATTTCAGCAATCCTTATGTTTATAATCAGTGCATCCATTATGATCACTGCCACCGGAGCACTCTTCCATGAAGGCAGGACAATTGAGAAAGTACTTGATATGGTTTATACACTTGAACCTGTTGCCGGAAGGTTTGCAGTGGTAATTTTTGTACTGGGGACATTAAGTGCAGGATTATCCTCTATTTTCCCTATTTTGATGGTTGCCCCTTTGCTGGCAGCTGATTATCGTGACGGAACACTGGATACCAGTTCCAGGCAATTTAAAGTGTTGACTGCTATTGCAGCATTGTTCGGTTTGATTGTCCCGGTGATGGGTGCAAATCCCATACTTGCCCAGATAGCCACACAGGTTGCCAATGTCTTTGTACTTCCGGTTGTTGTCGGAGCAGGTATCATCCTGGTAAACCGGAAAGAGATGGGAGAAAATAAGGCAGGGATAATGTTGAATACCGGACTGGTAAGTGCATTTATATTTTCCTGCTTTATTGCTTATAACGGCGTTACAGCGTTGCTGGAATTATTATAATCAAATTAAATTATGAGGTTAATAAAAAATTTTAAAAATGGCATCTGCTCGGTTGGCACTTTTTCAAAATGTGCTGATCCTGCAATGATTGAATGTATCGGACTTGCAGGTTTTGATTTTGTGGTTATTGATCTTGAGCACGGGCCCAATTCATTTGAGACTGCCCAGAATCTGGTCCGGGCCGCAGTTATCCATAATCTTACACCTGTGATACGGGTTGGGGAAAATAATGAATCAATGATATCAAAAGCTCTTGATATTGGGGCACAGGGAGTACAGGTCCCCCAGGTAAATACCAGACAAGATGCTTTAAGGGTAGTTGAAGCCGCAAAATTTTCTCCTGAGGGAAACAGGGGCGTTTGCCGCTTTGTCAGAGCTGCCGGTTACTCCTCAAAAAATAAGAATGAGTACTTTAAGGAGTCAAATAAACAAAATCTGGTTATAGTCCATATAGAAGGCAGGACAGGAATTGAGAATTTTGAGGATATCATCGGGGTAGCAGGTATTGACATCATATTTTTAGGACCTTA
>JAAYKX010000213.1 GCA_012522155.1 Bacteroidales bacterium | reverse complement strand
TGTCCGAATGAAGTGCTTGTTCCCGCTTTCCTGCAGTATGGTATTGCCGGGATCATGCAGCCGGTGATGGATTACACTAAAAGCTTCTGTACTTTCAACTGTACCAGGTGCACGGAAATCTGTCCCACCTACTCCCTTCGTCCCCTGGAAATTGAAGCCAAAAAGCTTACACAGCTTGGGAAGGTTGTTTTTATCAAGGACAATTGTATTGTTAAAACCGAAAAGACGGCTTGTGGTGCCTGTTCCGAGTCTTGTCCGACAAAAGCAGTTTATATGATACCCTACGAAGGTAATCTCCTGATTCCTGAAACCAATACTGATATTTGTATTGGTTGCGGGCATTGTGAGTTTGCCTGTCCTACCATGCCTTACAAGGCGATATTTGTGGATGGCAATCCGGTACATCTGATCGCTGAAAAACCGCCTGAGGAAGAACCGGATATACAGGCTCCTGTTGAGTTTCCCTTTTAAATCTGCTGAACCTGCCGATAGTTTCCAATGACTCCGACGCATATAGAACATATAGGAATTGCAGTTAGAAATCTTGAATCAGCAATAGGATTTTATGAGAGGATCCTTGGCCTGAAATGTCATAAGATTGAAGAGCTGCCGGATCAGAAGGTGAGAGCGGCATTTTTCCGGATTGACCGGATCACCATCGAACTGCTGGAGCCGGTGGATAATGATGGTCCTGTTGCCAGATTTCTGGAAAAGAAAGGGGAAGGCATGCATCATATTGCCTTTGCAGTGGATGATCTTGAAAAAAGCCTTAATGAGATGGGGGAGAAGGGGATCAGGCTTATCGACACGGTTCCGCGGAGAGGTGCGGGATGCATGGATATTGCTTTTATCCATCCGGAGTCAGCCGGCGGAGTCCTTGTTGAGCTCTGTGAAAAAAGAAATGAGAAATAACCAACGACCTGAATAATATGAATATGGAAAAGTATGAATGTGAAATATGCGGGTATATTTATGATCCTAATGAGGGGGATCCGGAAGGGGATATAAAACCGGGAATCTCTTTCAACGATCTGCCGGATGATTATCTTTGTCCTGTATGTGCTGCAGGCAAGGAGGAGTTTTCTGTCCTGGAATGACGGAGCCTCTGTACCTCAAGGAGATCCCGGAAAAGTGATACCGTTCCGGCAATATTATCAGCCCAGTTTCATCTTTTCAACTTCCTCAAGATTTCTTTCATTGGTAATGACTTTTGCTTCAGGAGTGTAAAGGAAATCTATAAGACCACTGTATCTGTCCATAATCTTGCCCCTGACGATTTTCATGGTTGAATTCATCAGGCCGTTGTCTTCGGAAAAACCTTCTTCAAGCACACCCATAGCCACTGGAAGCCATCTTTGCGGGAACATCTTTCCATATTTCCCGTTTGTACGGTATTCGTTCACTTCATTTTCAAGCAGGTTGAGAATCACTCTCTTTCCTTCTTCAGTATCAGCCGTAAGGTCCTTTTCCTCAAGATACAGTTTTAAGGCATGCTGATTGGGAACTATAAGTGCTACGGTATATGGCTTCTGATTGTTGTACAGCATGCACTGATCTATATATTTCGACTGTTCCGAAAGGGCTTCCTCTATGCCTTCGGGACTGAATTTTTCGCCGTCGTCAGCAATGAGCAGGCTCTTGAATCTGCCCATCACATAGAGGTATCCGTCTTCAGTCATATAGCCCATGTCTCCCGTATAAAGCCAGCCGTCACGTATCGCATCTTTTGTGGCTGCATCATTTTTCCAGTATCCATGCATTACATTGCCTCCCTTGATGACTATTTCACCTCTTTGTCCTTCAGGAAGCTCATTTCCGTCCTCATCGCATATTTTCAGGCTCATATTGTTTACCAGCGCACCTGATGACCCGAGTTTATGGCGTGCCGTGGAATTTGAAGAAATAACCGGCGATGCTTCCGACAGGCCGTAACCCTGGTACATTGGTATTCCCAGTGCATAGAAAAACCTCTGAAGTTCAATTTCCAGAAGAGCTCCGCCACCAATAAAATAATCAAGTTCACCACCATAGGCTTCGCGGACTTTGCTGAAAATCACTTTGTCATATAATTTCAGCAGGGGCTTCTTAAGTTTTTGCAATCCCTGTCCCCTGTTCCAGCCTTCCTTGTTGTAGGAATATGAAATTTTCAGTGCATGATTGAAAAGAATCTCTGTCAGCCTGCCTTTTTCCTTTATTCCTTTTTCAATATTTTTTCTGAAATTCTTTGCGATGGCAGGTACGCTCAGAAGAAGGTTCGGCTTGATTTCCTTCAGGCATACCGGCAGGTTCCTGAGTGTTTCCAGCTGTGTCCTTCCCGTCTTTACCGAGGCAATACTTGCTCCGCGTCCCATGAATGCAAAAATGCCGCATGT
>JAAYKX010000212.1 GCA_012522155.1 Bacteroidales bacterium | reverse complement strand
TTATAATTGGCTACATAACAAATGCCACTATAAATCAGCACTCCCACAAACTGTCATCAGGAGTTGTGGTGATCCATTCCCACCCTTTCAGCAAAAGCAGTACAGGAACTCCCTTTCACGATCACAATCACAGTCATGAGGAATTAATACTTCTTAACCAGATTTCTGCCTCACTGTTCCGTATCTATCTTTTTATAGTAATACTGAATATTTCTGCCGGCGTGTTGCTTGTTAAAAACCACATCTGCCGGACATCTCCCAAAGTATCCGATCTTTTTTTCCTGAGAAATTACCATGCCCCCCCGGCAGCCTCTGCGGGCATATAAAAGAGCAGCTGAATTATTCAGCCAGCAATCATTCACACAATTATCTAAACAACTGACTGTTGTATAAATATGACTAAATATATTTTAAACTTAACCATTATTTTATTCCTGATACCATTTCCTGGGCTGTATGCTCAGCAACAAAAAGTGATTCCCGGAAAAGAACAGGATTCACTTTTAATACTTAAAGAAGAATTAAAGCTGCTAAAGATCAGATATACCGATATCGGTTCCAGGTTTGATTCCCTTATTAAGGCAATTGACAAGAAGGAAAAAGCAGCACAGGCCGAAAATGAGTTACAGAAGCTGCTGGATGAAGCAAGCCGTATGGCTGCACAGGAAAAGGAGACGGATGAAGATCTGACAGTAAAATTTCTGAGCGGAGTAAGACAGCAGCAGGCACTTAATCCGAATATCAGCCTGGGCGGGGATTTTTTCGGAGCCATAAGCACATCCGGTCATGACTTCATTTCGGAACCCGGAGAAGTATCTTACGGGAACAACGGATTTTTTCTCCGTGAAATAGAAATAGGTATTGAAGCTCCCCTTGATCCGTTTACCCGGGGAAAATCATTTATTTCAGTTACCAGTGATGAGATAAATATTGAAGAAGCCTATATGGAATGGCTGAACCTTCCTCTGAACATGAATCTCAAAATTGGCATATTCTATACTGAATACGGTCCCCTCAACAGATATCATGATCATGCACTGCCCCAGTTTGACAGGCCCAGGGCACTGGTGAACCTTTTCAGCAACCAGGGACTCGGAGGAACGGGTGTCTCAACAACATTTATGCTGCCGCAGGTCATTTTTTCTGATGCAAGCTCCCTGGACCTGAGTGTTCAGAAAGGCACTCCCACAGAGGATATTTTCAGCTTCGGCAACACGGGCTTTTTGTATTCCGGACAGTTTAAAAATTATTATGATATAAACCAGGACAGTTACTTTGAAGTAAGGCTGAGCAATGTGACGGGCAAGAATCCTGAACCGGGAAACAATCTGTCAAGCGTCGGAAGCCTTGGACTGTCATATAAATGGGTCCCCGCCGGACGTGAAAAATACAGGACTCTTGACTGGAAGTCAGAATTATTATACAGTTACCGGAAAGTAAATACCGGAAATATCAGAAGCATAGGATTTTATTCCGCCGTTCAGAACAAACTGAACGCAAGGTTTACGGCAGGTGCCAGGATTGGCTATTCCCAGCTGCCCTATGATAATAAACAGCATGAATGGGATTACACTGTAAATCTTGATTTCTGGCAGAGTGAATTCGTCTTTGCCAGGATACAGTATCAGTATAACCACCGGAATATTACAGATTTTCAACAATATCCGGCCGGCATGATGCCGAATGACCATTCGGTGATCCTGCAGGTATGCTGGGCAATGGGTCCGCATAAACATGAAGCTTATTAACGATTTTATTTTAAAAATATGAAAAGGAATATAAAAAGTCTTTCAGGCATAAATAAAGCAAGCCTTATTCTGTCTGCCATACTGTTATTTCTTGGAACCGGTATCATCGCAGAGGGTCAGCAAAGGGCCCAGACCAGGCACAGGGGTGGCGGATCAGACAGACAGCTCAACATAATCTGTTCATTTTCCGACTTTGCAACCATTACTGAATATATCGCGGGCAACAGGGCCCGGGTAAGTTATATTGCAAGTGGTGAACAGGATCCCCATTTTGTTCCCCCGAAACCCAGCTATGCAGTAATGCTTTCAAAGGCTGACATGTGGATTGCCACGGGCATGGATCTTGAAATGTGGTCAGGAACACTTCTTGACAAAGCACATAATCCCAGGATAATGGATGGTGAACCAGGATTTGTTGCAGCAGCCCAGGGTGTCAATGTTCTTGAAAAGGTGGAGTTTGCAAGCCGCTCCGAGGGAGACATACATCTTATGGGAAACCCCCATGTCAACACCGGTCCGCTTAACTGGAAAGTGATAGCACAGAATATCACAATAGGTCTCATAAAGGTTGATCCTGCCAATGCAGCTTTATACCAGAAAAACAGGGATGCCTTTATTGACAGGGTTGACAGGGCTCTCTTCGGTGACAGGCTCGTTGATCTTTTCGGAGGTCCTACCCTTTCAAAAATGCTGGAGAACCAGACTCTGTTTACCTTCCTGGAAAGGCCCTATGAAGGAGGAAAGCTTTCTGACCAGCTTGGAGGATGGCTGAAAAAAGCCATGCCGTTCAGGGGTATGCGTATTGTAACCTATCATAAGAACTGGTCATATTTTACCAATACCTTCGGACTGGAAGTGATCGGATATATTGAACCAAAACCGGGTATCCCGCCTTCCGCCAAACATGTCCAGACAATGATAGACATGATAAAATCACAGAATATCAAACTGATGATGATTGCCACCTATTTTGAGAAAAGAACCGCACAGATGATTGAAGCCAAAACAGGTATCAGGGCTGTTTATCTTCCTCTTCATGTAAATGCGGTAGCAGGTGTGAATGATAATTTCAAGCTGATAGACTATCTGATCGATCAGATAAATGCCAGTCTGATATAAACAATTATGCCGGAACCTTACAAAGCCCGTAACAAATAAATTACTGTCATTTATGATGGATAATATCCTTTTTCTTTCAGCTCCCATTACAGTAAGTATTCTGATGGCAGGGATACTTGCCTATTTCGGAAATCACATCCTGACCAGGGGAATTATTTTCATTGATATAGCAGTGGCCCAGATAGCAGCACTGGGTACAATGATAGGACTGCTTTTCGGTCTGACCGAAGAATCATCAGGCGTACAACTTGTCTCTTACGTATTTACAATACTTATAATTGCAATGTTTGCCCTGACAAAATTCCGGGATCAGGTCATTCCCCAGGAAGCTATCATAGGCATCATATACTGTATAGGACTTGGTCTGGCCATGCTTCTGGCAGAACGTATTCCCGGAGGTTCGAATTTTATTTCAAAAACCATAACCGGCAACCTGCTGTGGGTTACCTGGGACCAGGTTCTTAACAGCCTGATTCTATTCCTTGTAATCAGCATTATACATCTTTTTTTCTGGAAGCATTTCATTGCAATTTCAGATACAAAAAACGGATTGCCCTACAGCCTGTGGAAAACCAGGTCATATGAACTGATATTTTATATAACCTTCGGAATAGTCATTGTGAAAGCCGTACCTATCGGAGGCATTTTCATGGTATTCATTCTCCTTATTGCACCAACGGCAGCAGCAACACTGTTTACCCGGTCATGGAAAAAATGATTTATCTGGAGCTGGATTATTGGTATTGCAGGCTCTGTTTTAGGCATGCTTGCCTCATACAGGCTGAATATATCAAATGCCCCGGCAATTGTAACCCTGCTCAGCCTTACAGTTTTCATACTGGCATTCATCAGACTTGCCGCAGGAAAATTCAAAACAAAAAACATTAACAAGCAATAATCCCATGGCAGAAGCACTTGTATTTATGTCAACGCCCTTTGTCGGGTCCCTTTTGCTGATAATAATCATGGTCTATTTCGGGATTCATGTCATCGAAAGAGAAATTATATTTATAGATATTGCGCTGGCCCAGATAGCTGCGCTGGGAAGTGCTGTATCACTTGTCATAGCCACTGTTTCCCCGGAAGCCCATCATGACGTTCATGATCATGATTCAAGAACATTCCTGGCGTACTTTTTCTGCCTTGTAGCAGCAGGGATATTCACCCTTCTCAAAAACAAACACCTCAACATACCCCTTGAAGCCGTTATAGGAATAGCATACGCAATGGCAACAACCAGTGCGGTAATAATTCTCGACAAGGGTGCGGGAAGTGATGTACACATTCATGATATGCTTGCAGGTACTATTCTGTGGATTTCCTGGAATCAGGTTCTCAGACTCTTCCTCGTCATCCTGCCCATAGCCCTGCTGCATTACTTTTTCAGGGACAAATTCAAGGCCGTTACCCTGACATATCAGGACAGGGAAAGCAAGATAAAAAATCCAAAACTCTGGGATTTTATCTTTTATATGACCTTCGGAATAGTTATTGTGGAAGCGGTAAACATAGGAGGTATAGTTACCATTTTCGCTTTCCTTATCATACCGGCTGCAATATCTGCTCTTTTCAGCACCCGCTGGACACAGAGAATCCTTATCGGGCTGCTGGCCGGTGGTATTGCGGTGATCCTCGGGCTCTACCTTTCATGGGTAATGGATGTCCCGTGTTCTCCTACCATCATACTGTTCCTGGCAGTTTTACTGCTCCTGGCCATCATATTGAAAGGAATCCTGAAAATCCGCAGGGCAGGAGTATAATATTTCCGATCTTCAGACCTGTGATGGTCTATATTTTGCCCGGATGACTGATCCTGAATTAATAACATTGATCCTTCAGGGCGACAGGGATTCATTCCGTATTCTTGTTGAACGCTACCAGCAGTTGGTGTTCAGAACCTGTATGGGATTCATGCATAACAGGGAAGACGCTGAAGACCTGACACAGGATATTTTTATTCAGGTCTACCGGTCATTATCCCGTTTCAGGGGAGAATCAGCTTTCTCCACCTGGCTTTACAGGATTGCCGTAAACGCTTCACTTAACAGGCTCAGAAGGTCTCCCGTGAAAATGATTTTTGAAGCATTGGACCGGTCTGCCATATCCGTCCCGGCAATAAATGAGGATGATCCTGAGAAAATACTGATCAGCCGGGAACATGCCGCATGGCTCCGGCGGGCAGTCAATTCTCTTCCCGGGAATCAGAGAACAGCTCTTATACTAAGCCAATATGAAGACCTGTCCCAGAAAGAGATTGCAGAAATAATGATGAAAAGCGAAGGAGCGGTGGAATCCCTGTTATTCCGCGCAAAAAGAAATCTTCGTAAGAGATTGTCATCCTCCGGCAAAAAACCTGAAGACAGGCACAGGAAAAAGTAATTTTTTGTTTCAAATAGTAAAAGAAGTTAAAATGAATTGCCGTTTATATCAGAAAGAATTTGATTCATACCCGGATGGAAGACACAGTTCCCTGACAAAGGACCGGATTGAATCCCATCTCAGGGAATGCAGGGATTGCAGGGAGTTTTACAGGATTCAGATGCTGGCCGAAAAACTGATATCGGAAGAAAAACAACTGAAAGTAAATCCCTTCCTTTCAACACGCGTGATGCAGGAGATTGAGAATCAGGAAGTCCTTACACAAAAATGGATTCCGGGCATACTGAAACCTGCCCTTGTGGTATTGTCTGTTGCAGGAGCAATTTTCCTGGGTGTTCTCATGGGTAGTATTCCCGCCGTAAACCGTGGCATCAGGCCTGTTCCGCTTGAACTGAGCCTTATTAATGATGCCCGTCTGGAATCGGTCGATATGCTGGCAACTGATTAATCTGAATATCATGAGAACTGAACGCAGATATCCATGGATGATATGGGCAATAGTTGCCCTGGCCCTGATGAATGTCACAACCTTTGCAACCATCCTGGTCCGTACGGACAGAACTGTAAAGTCAGGCTTATCCCGCCTGACGGAACAAACGGAATCTGAGAGCAGCTCACTCCGCTACAGCGGAAGATATTTCCGCGACCATCTGAATCTGACCAGACAACAAATGTCAAGATTCACAGAATTCAATCCTGAATTCAGAAAAAACGCACGTGAGATAAATATAAGTCTGGCGGACCTGAGGCAGCAGATGATGATGGAAATGGCAGCTGAAACAAGTGATACTATGAAACTGAATGAAATTTCGGATTCAATAGGCCGTCTCCATACCCTGCTGAAAAAGATAACCTGGGAATATTATCTTGATTTTAAAGAAATATGCAATAAGGATCAGGAGGCAAAACTGGAAGAAATTTTTGCTTCCATGTTCACTGTTGACGATCAGGAATTCCGGCACGGACCCCGTGGATTCCGGAATCCTCCCGGACGGGGACAGGGCAGACAGTTCAGCAATTAAAAAGATTTTATCAGTTTTTTTAAAAAATAACGCAGGAAATAAGCGGATTTTGTTTCCAACAGGAAAAGCATCCTTATAAGATGTTATGTTAAATTAAAAAACACATACCAATGAAAACGAAACTCTTTATTACGGCCATCATCCTGCTGACCGCAACGGTACTGGCAAATGCCGGGGAAAAGGATGCTGGTCAGGAACAGCAAAATCCTCCGGTAAGGGGCATGTGGGTGGATGCAAACAACAACGGTATTTGCGACAATTTTGAAGCACGTGCAGCAGCCGGTTTCAGCAACAGCAGCCGTCCCTTCATCAGAGGAGGCCGTCAGGGAATTAATACGGAGGCAGCACCGCGGAACATCCGGCCCGGACGCGGATACGGCAGAAACAATATCAATGCCGGAGCCATGGGATACGGCAGAAACAATATCAATGCCGGAGCCATGGGATACGGCAGAAACAATATCAATGCCGGAGCCATGGGATACGGCAGAAACAATATCAATGCCGGAAACACGGGATACGGCAGAAACAATATCAATGCCGGAGCCACGGGATACGGCAGAAACAATATCAATACCGTAAGGGGATACGGCAACTATACCGATGCCAACAACAACGGTGTCTGTGATTACAGGGAGATTCCCGAATAAGCCCCTGCTTTGCCCGATGAAAAAAAAGAAATCCTTTAACCTTCGCAGTTATACCAGCTTCAGCCTGGTAATCGCAACAATTATAATGTCATGGTCCGGTTTTATCCTCTTTTTCGCACCTCCCGGAAGAATTGCCAACTGGACCGGCTGGAAGCTTATGCTTTTCACCAAAGCTGAATGGCAGGCTTTTCATACAATATTCTCATTCATGTTCTTCATCCTGTTCATCATTCATCTGTTTTTTGTGAACTGGAAAGCTTTTCTTACCTACTTCAGAAGCAGGATAAGAAAGGGACTGAACAGAAAGCGGGAGCTTTTTGCAGCTGTGGGTATTTCGCTTATTTTCTTTGCCGGAACTCTCGGATCGTGGATACCATTCGGTACTGTCATGAATTTCGGTGAAACAGTGAAGGAAGGCTGGGATAAAAAATATGATAGTCCGGAAATAGCACATATGGAAGAGTTCACTCTTGTGAGACTTGCAACTATCTTCAGGGGGGTCAGCAGCAATGATCTTTTTACCACACTGAGGGACAGCAGTATTGTTATCAGTGGAAAAAATGCCAGATTAAAGCGTATTGCTGCTGACAACGGGGTGACTCCTGCCAGGCTGTATGAGATACTCACCAGGAAATACCCGCCGGATGAAGGGGTGTATAAACACGAAGCACCTGCAGGAATCGGTAAAATGACAATAAACATGATAGCTTCAAGACTTGGGAAAGATCCCTCATCACTGATCCTGATAATCAGGGAAAACGGAGTCAGCGCAGGGGCTGAAAGTACAATGAAATCAATAGCCGGTCAGCTTGGGATATCCCCCCATGATCTTTATTCCCTGCTTGCAGAAGACTAGTAGTTCGTTCATAAATTATATTGACATTTCTACTGTTTCGACTTTTTCCTCCTGAACATTATCGGCTTAAATCAGTTTATTAATATACCCTGGCAAAAAATATGCATCTTTGAATAAATCAGGGTCGGATAATGAAAAATCAATAAAATAGCTATACCATGGCGAGAAGAAAATGCACAAAAATTGTCAGGGGACAAAATGCTGTTGACGGTGCCGGTGTCCGTCTCAGAAGGGTTCTGGGTATCAAAACAATAAAAGAGTTCGATCCTTTTCTTATGCTTGACGGCTTTGATTCGGACGATCCGAAGGATTATTTGCAGGGATTCCCATGGCATCCGCACAGGGGAATTGAAACGGTCACCTACCTTCTGGAAGGTGAAATAGAACATGGTGACAGCCTGGGGAACAGCGGTGTCATCGGCAGACTTCAGTGCCAGTGGATGACTGCCGGATCAGGTATCATTCACCAGGAGATGCCCCGGGAATCAGACAGATTGCTGGGATGCCAGCTCTGGGTCAATCTTCCGGAAAAGGATAAGATGACACGGCCGGCATACCGGGATATAAAACAGGAAGATGTAGCGCTTGTAAAGGAAAATAATGCAGAAATCAGGGTTATCTCCGGAAATTACAAAGGTTCTGCAGGTGCGGTAAAAGGTGAATATGTAAAAGTACAATATCTTGATGTACGGCTGGATCCCGGCACGGTATGGAGCTACAGTGAAACACCCAATAATCAGACATTATTTCTTTACCTTATCAGCGGAAACCTCGCCGCTGATGAAAATCTTGAAAAATATGAGGAGAAGGCCTGTGCAATGCTTATGACTGCCTCTTCAGAAAACGAAGCAGACCATGATGAAGTAAGGGTAAAATCAGGTAATGAAGGTGCCAGGCTGTTGCTGGTAGCCGGAGAACCACTTAAAGAGCCGGTTTCATGGGGAGGTCCGATAGTTATGAATACCCGGGAAGAACTTGACCTGGCTTTCAGGGAACTGGACAACAATACTTTTATCAAGCATGAAAAGCCGCAGGAACTCTGATTTATTCCCTGCCTGTAAAATTCCCTGATCCTGTCTTCTGCAGTTCAGCTATATACCGGAGCACGGCTATGGCAGAGAATACGGAGTCATTGTCCAGAATCCTCCCTGGTAGTAATGCCATACGGTATCCATTCCGGTCGGCAGATGATGTTCAATATAGTCGCTCCTGATTACTATCCTGTCATATTTAATTTCTTTTTCAAAGAGCTTCATGATTATCCCCCTGCTGTATGAAAAGACATAAAGGAAAGATGTTCCCCTGTAGTCATTTATTACCACCAGTTCAAGATCACCGTCGGCATTGAAGTCAAATTCGGAAATTGTAAGCCTGGTAATATCATCTCCGACAGGCTGCCTCAGCTTCCTGTCCTTGTATTCTATTTCAAAAAAGCAAACATTCTGCTCACAGCCTACACTTACCAGTTCTCCCGAAGTAAGCTTGCCTGTGGCCTTCATCGCATCCTTCTTCACAGTAAGGATGAGATTCCTGTAATCGGCAAATGTGACATTTGATTCGGCCTTCTGCCCGGCAAGAACGGCGGAAAGCAACATGAAAACAATAGCAGCTGCATGTCTCATGGCAAACAAGATTAAAAAATACAAGATAAGTTCAAGTTATCCTGGTAATTCTCTCCTCAGAAATTCCAGAAAGCTTTCAAGATAAGAAAATTAAATACACTTTTACAGATCAGCATAATAAATATCACAGCCTTTCCCCCTATAGGGCAGTAAATCCGGAAAAACCGGAAAAAGCAGAGGCGAAGGGGCGGCACAAATAAGGCACTGTTAAAAATCATACAGAATAAAATTTTTTCTTTCGCAGGAAAGCTTATTTTTGCGAACGTTTGAACAGTTGCTCATATATAAGAATAAATGAAAAACGTAAATACAGATCATTCTGAAAATGATTATATCGAAAGCAGCAAGGTTAAGTCTGTGATGAGCAAGATGAAATCCAACAGCTGTTTTCATGATCTGGCTGCAACATTCAGGGCTATGAGTGATCCGACACGTGTCAAGATCATATTTGCCCTTTGCCAGGAAAAAAAATTATGCGTCAGTGATATTGCTTCCATTATTGATTCATCAAAATCTGCAACTTCTCATCATCTGAGAACATTGCGGAACATGAAGCTTGTCAAGTACAACAAAGTGGGAAAGATAGCATTCTATTCACTTGACGACATACATATTAACAATCTCTTTGAGGAGGGATTGAGACATGTTGAAGAAAAATAATACATATTTAAAAACATGAATATCCCGGGAAAATCCAGAAGTTTAACTGAATTGCAGGAAGGTCAGTCAGGTATTGTACAGTCATTGAATGGTGGCCGGAATCTTACCAAACGTCTGGCAGACCTGGGAATGGGACCAGGAACAAGGATCAGGGTTTTAAGGACTTCCCTGTTTGCCGGTCCCGTGCAGGTGGAAGTCAGCGGGTCGAAGCTGGTTCTGGGCAGAGGCCTGGCATCAAAAATTCTTGTGGAAACAATATGAATGATAATAAAAGGATCAACGTTGTTCTTGCCGGTCAGGGTAATACAGGCAAAACATCAATATTCAACTATTATACGGGATCACATCAGCATACCGGAAACTGGGCAGGAAAAACCATAGAGAAGCTTGAGGGAACATTATATTATAAAGGCTATACAATTGATGTTCTTGATCTTCCGGGAATTTATTCACTGACCACATTATCCGTTGAGGAACTGATAGCCCGGGAGTATATCATAAAGCACAAGCCTGATGTGGTTATCAATATTGTTGATTCCACCAATCTGGAAAGGAATCTCATTTTCACCCTTCAGCTGCTGGAACTGGAATGCCCTCTTATCATAGCCCTTAACATGGTGGATCTCGCCAGGAAGAAAGGTGTTGAAATAGATACCGGAAAGCTTCAGAAAAAGCTTAATACTCCTGTTGTTCCAACCATTGCATCGCGCGGTACGGGCCTGACCGAGCTGATGGACAAAGTAATTGAAATAAAGGAAAACGGGCATCATCCCGGAGTGATACGCTACGGCAGGGAAATCGAAAATGCTGTTGACGAATTATCTCCCGGCCTTAATACTGCCGGGCTCCTTTACCCGGACAGATGGATTGCCATAAAGCTGCTGGAAAAAGACAGTGAAATAACAAAAAGTATCAGGGAAACCAGGCCTGATCTGACAGAAAAGAAAAAGACACTTGCAAACAGGCTGGAAGAGATTCACGGTCATGATTCCTCACTGGTTATTTCGGATGAAAGGAGTCACTACGCTTCACAGATAGTAAGGGAGACTGCAACAATAACTCCCCACCAGAAACCTTCCTTCAGCGACCGGCTGGATATTATTACAACCCACAAATTCACCGGCTATTTTGTGATGATATTCATTGTAGGCGGAATGTTTCTATCTGTTTTCAAACTTGGTAACTGGCTTTCATCGGTTCTGGAAACAGTTTTTACCAGCTGGCATGAATGGTGGAATATTAATGTAGGGGAATCATTCCTGGCTGCACTGAGCTGGTCTGCCATAGAGGGTGTTCTTGCCCTTGTGGAAATTGCCCTTCCATATATACTGCCGTTTTACATATTACTGTATGTTCTGGAGGAATGGGGTTATATTGCCCGTATTTCATTTCTGATGGACAACCTCATGCACAAGATAGGTATTCACGGAAAAGGCTGTATCTCATTTATTATCGGCCTGGGCTGTAATGTCCCCGGATGCCTTTCCTGCCGGATAATGGAATCCAAACGTGAACGCTTCCTTACCGCAGTCCTTGTGACACTTGTTCCGTGCTCAGCTGTTTCAGTGATCGTTTTCGGCCTGGTCGGGAAATACGTAGGTATCATCTGGGCAATGGGCCTGTATCTGTTTGCAATGATAGTAATTTTCGCCGCCGGCAAGATACTGTCAAAACTTCTGCCCGGAGAACCTGTTGAGCTCATCATGCCAATGCCCGATTACAAGACGCCTCGTCTGAAAACCATTCTCTACCAGACCTGGGATGCATTAAAGGAATTCATCTATATAGCAGCTCCGATAGTGATCATCGCCGGTGTTGTGATTCAGGCCATCAACCTGATAGGCTGGATGCCCGCAATATCCTCCTTCCTTAGCCCTCTAACCGTTAACTGGCTGGGACTTCCGGCAATAACAGGTATCCTCCTGATATTCGGTATTTTAAGAAAGGAACTTATTCTTGTCATGCTGGCAGCATATCTTGGAACAACGGAGTTTGCCGAAGTTCTTAGTCCCGTTCAAATGATCACCCTGGCCGTGGTAAGTATGTTCTACGTACCCTGTATTGCCACTGTATCGGTTCTGTGGAAGGAATACGGATGGAAAAGGGCTCTTGCCGTCACCGTCATTGAAATCCTGTTCGCAATACTGCTGGCAGGTCTGGTTTACAGGCTGCTTACTCTGTTTGGCATGTGATTTCATGCTGTAAAATCACGTGTCAGTCATTCCTGACGGAGTGAACTGTTGCGGACTGTCCCGCATTATATTTTTTATAATGGTATGAACCGTTTTCCGGGGATCGGATTTTCTTACATCAAAAACAATTACATCTTCAAGGTTCCATTTGTTCCTGATCTTTTCAACATACTCCCGGCGAACGGTCATCAGAATATTGTGTCCTGATTTACCAAGAAGATCTGTTAAGGAATCATGCCAGCCTCCCCCGCGAAGCTCAAGATGTCCGATTTCGTCAATTACAACAATATCCGTCACGGCTGTTATCAGACCGGCAAACAGGGTTTTTCCTTCTTCAAGGCCGCCGGGACATATATAAAATCTTCCTATCCTGTCATAGCCGTATTTATCTTCATTCCTAAGAAAAGCATGTCTTTCCCCTGTTTCCAGGTTCACAATATCATATCCTTTCAATACGGGCCCATCCGTCAGGACTTCCGCAATTATTCCCGACACCGACAGATTTTTCTCCCTTAACTGTTCAATAATTTTCCGGAGAAATGTGGTTTTCCCCTTTCCCCTGGGACCGCATACAATAAAGATTTTTCTCTTCTCAGCTTTTGTATCCCTGATCTCAGAAAGTCTCTGATCGGCCTGTGAAATCACATTATAAAAGATTGACACGGGTTTCCTCACCAGGCTTTTCAGGTCCGGTACCGAAGAAATGAACAGAGGAAGGCTTTCAACCGAAAGTTCAAGAGCAAGAGGAACATTTTTGAATGCTGTCTTCTGAAAAAATTCCCTTATGACAGGATTATACAATTCAGTACCCAGACTGGCAAATCCGACTACTATGACGGCAGCCCTGAAATTCATCTGTATACCGATAAGAAGACCCTGCTGCCATGAAATATCACCACCCCTTGCCACTGTGAAAGCAAATGCTGTTATCAGTGTCACAAAAACAAAAAACAGCCAGAACTTTGGTCGCGAAAGCTGGCGCACAGCTCTTTTATAACGAAGCGACCAGACAACAATCATTCCGCTTATCACCAGGGTCCAGACATACCAGGGTGTGTGATATATCATCAGGAAAGCGAATATCATTAAAAGAATGTCAAAAAAAAGCCAGGCAAGAGAATAACTGAATCCCCCATCCGCTTTCCGGCTGATATCCGAAACGGATTCATTCGCGGGACTGCTGAAACCGGGGTCAGGCTGCCTGAGCATCTTTCTGCCAACCATTATCCCCGTCATTCCGGCAACAAGTCCGAAAAAGGCAAAGATCACCAGGAGAAAAATTATGGGAAGCCATACAATGTCAGTTTGGATATCAAGCTGCCTCTGCGCCCATCTAAGAAGATTATTGTATACTTCAATAATGTTTGATCCGTATATGATGATATAATTGGCTATTTTTTGAAAGAGGTTCCACGACATAGCCAGCATGGCTCCCAGAAGATAGGCCGGGGCAGATCTTCCAAAAAGCCTCAGGGGAAGCTCAAGCAGAAGTGATTCGGCAATGATGGCAATCATTGGTCCGAATATAACAGCACTGGGCGACATGGTTTTCATCAGTGCACATATCAGTCCTGCCCGCCAGAAAATCCCGCGGTCACGCCAGATATGACCTACCGATACCAGGATGACAATACCTATTGCTGTCAGGATGTTGCCGCTGAAAGGAACTCTCAGGTTATGCAGAAAGCTTCCAAGCACAATTTCGGAAGCAGCCCACATCGTACCGGTGATTGATGCCTTTATCCATGTTTCACTCAGCTTTTCCTTCATTTTCCCCTAATATGCAAATCTTTGCAGCACAATACTCCAGCAAATGATATCCGAGACCTCCTTCACTTACAATGCTGAATACTATTTCCGGTCGTGTGATTCTTGTTCCGCCCACTATGCTTACACCCTTTTCAAACAGCACATCAGGAATTATTCCACAGGAAGGACCGGCTACAATTACCTGGCATCCGGGTGAAACCAGAGACAACAGTTCATCTATGGTACCATTCACCAGCGTTTGACCGGTAATAAGCAGCACATCGGAATCAGGAACTACCTTTTCATATTGGGATGCCTCCACGTAATACTGATGAAATTCCCCCCGAAGTGCTTTTTTATTCTTTTCAAGCACAAACAACCTGTTTCCTGTTTCTGATATTTTCCTGATATAGGAATGAAATGCCCCCACTATGGTGATTGTCTGTTTTTTCTCCAGATCCACCAGCTGAATAGGATCACAGTTTTCCTTCACCTTGTATTTTCCCGAAAAAATAATCCCTGATGATATCGCATTCAGGACAGCAATTTTCAAACTTGAAATTATTTGAGACTTCCTGTCTGTTTCCAATATCTCAGTAACTCTTTTTCCTCTTATTTTAAGGGGGGAAAAGTCGCCGAATTCCCTGTTTTCCTTAAGACAAATAGGATGTTCGAGGGGCAGTGTGGAAGAGGTTCCCACAGAATTATCCGACAATCTGACTGCAGTAAGATACAGTCCTATTCTGACATCGGAAAGCACCAGGTTATCTATCTCCCTAATATATCTGTCCTTCAGCAGGTAATAAGTTTCATTAAAAATCATTCCTTCTGTTTATCAATTCAGGGCAGGAAATCAGTCAACACCGGCAGCAAAGTCGCGGGAACATTCTTATTGCAGTGAATAGCACTCCGGCTTCCCCCCTGAAAGTACCCGATCCCCTTGGTTCATTATCGACGGTATACCATTCAAAGAATCCGTCATTATCCTTTACTCTCTTTACCATGGGCAGGATCTGTTCAAAGGCTTCTTCAACGAAGCCGTAGTTTATGAGCTGCTGTATCATTCTGCCCCCGAACCAGGTCCAGTCACCTCCGTTCTGATAACTGTATTCAACACTCATTATTTTATTCTCAAAGAATCCCACGGGATAGGGAGGATACAGTGTCAGTCCTATCGAAGCTGCTCCCGCCAGTTTTACCCTTTTCAACATTTCATCAAGTGAAATTTTTATTTCCTCCTCCGAAAGCAGGCCTGCCTCAATTGCAACAGCCGTACCCCCGAAATAATAAATCCGGTTTTCATCAAAATCCGGAGGGAAGGGGGATCCTCTTTCCAGATAAATATGCGGAAAGAATTTCTTATTCTTGTCATCCCAGAGATGTTTTCTGACATTCCGGGAAATCATTTCCCTTACGGGAATCCATTTTTCCCCCGTTGCAGGAATTATCGCGGTAAGATTACTGAGAGCAATAATGAACATTGCATTATCATAAATATCTATTGCCGGATAAGTATTTTCATCCCAGGCAACACCCCATCCGTGTCCCGGCTGTACATCACCCCAGTCTGCCGTGGTAGCTCCGTAAACAAGGCCATATTCTTCATTGAAGCGGTGATTCATAAGGTATTCCATTGCCAGTTCAAGCCTTTCCGCAACATTTTTACCTGCAAGCGTCTCAGACAATACCGAGGTGTCGGAAGTAAATTTAATATACTTGTATACTGCCTGGACCAGTGACGACTCCTGGTCCGTCTCCACGGTATTCTTGTGTCCTGCATAACGGGGTTCAAGATCCGTATAATAAAAATCATATCCGGCCTCACCCGCTGATTCAAGGGGAGTGAATCCGTCGAGTATGCCTCCGTCCTCCCCCTGCATCCTGAAAAACACCATAAGATTCTCCCTGAGTTCATCGGCCGGATGCACTGCAGCAGCAAGTTCAATAAAAGTATT
>JAAYKX010000211.1 GCA_012522155.1 Bacteroidales bacterium | reverse complement strand
GCCTTATCCCTTGCCGTTCGCTTGAGCGAACGGAATTAGATGATAGCACTGAAATAGTTCTGTGGTTTATTCCTGGATCCGTCGGTTGAAACCGACGGCAATGGATAATGCCAGATGTTGCAGCCTGCAGGTTCAGAGCCTTATCCCTTGCCGTTCGCTTGAGCGAACGGAATTAGATGATAGCACTGAAATAGTTCTGTGGTTTATTTTCTGGATCCGTCGGTTGAAACCGACTGCAATGGATAATGCCAGATGGTGCAGCCTGCAGGTTCAGAGCCTTATCCCTTGCCGTTCGCTTGAGCGAACGGAATTAGATGATAGCAATGAAATAGTTCTGTGGTTTATTTCCTGGATCGATCGGTTGAAACCGACGGCAATGGATAATGCCAGATGTTGCAGCCTGCAGGTTCAGAGCCCTATCCCTTGCCGTTCGCTTGAGCGAACGGATTAAATGGCAAACCGGATGATTTGAATAAATAGATTAATTATATGAATAAAATTGATGTAGCCTTAAATGGCCTGTTGCAAAAATATGATGTAAAACCGGATAATACCCTGAATTTATTGCCCGGATGGAATTTCATTGGTAAGAAATTACAAAATGGTGATCTCCCGCTTTTAACATGGCGTGTAAACCGTAAATTCACGGAACTACAGAAGATTGTCTCTGCCGGCGTTGTTGAAGATGTCTCTATGCTGAGATTCAGCTGTTTTGGCAGCAGTGACAAGTGGAGCCTGGAGACTCTGATGTATAAGGAGTTTGACCTTTGTGAATTTCTGACAGGGGGAAAGATCATCTCCCTTCATGCAACACTAAGTGATAATCTGGCAGGTAATGTGATAATAAAGATGGACAATGGGATAATCGGCAGTGTAGAGGTTGGCACTCAGCTGCCTCCCCGCCACAGCCTGATTGACCGTCATGAGATCATTGCCCGCAGGGGCGTTGCAAGTGACCTGGTTGTTGACACCCAGATTCCGCAAAGCTCAATTTATACTTATACGGACCAGGACATTGAAACATATAAGGATGTTGACAGTGAACTCTTTGGTTTTGATGAGCTGGAGGTGGAGCATATACGCTCGGCTTTTGAGGTGATGAAAAATCCGGGTATAGCCCCGGAGCTTATCCTTCAGCATAATCATTTGTCAATGCTGGTAATGGCAGCCTTTGAGTCTGACAGAGATAATAAAAAGATAGAGGTAAACTAAAAACACCAAACAGATGAAACCAGTTAAAATAGCAATATTGTCACTTACCCACGGCCATACGCGCAAATACTTTCAGACCCTGCACGATAATCCCAATCTTGTGTGGATTGCGGTATCTGCCGAATCTGAAAAGGTTCGTGACATATTTTTAAAAAGCAATTACGATGTGCCCTGTTACATGAGCGATGATGAGATGTTTGAGAATCATCCCGATATAGAGGCTGTTGTTATGGCCTCTGCCAATAACCGCCATATCAGTCAGGTAAGGGAGTGTGTCAAAAGGGGGATCCACATCTTGAGTATGAAGATTCCGACATTCATGATGGATGAGTATGATGAGATGATAAGGCTGGTTGAGGAGTCTGGCATCGTTTGCCAGATTGAACTTGAGATGCACGACAACCCTGTTGTTGCCCGCATAAAGCAGCTTTTTGAAAAAGAGACCCTTGGCCGGGTAAACGGCATAAATGCAACCAACATTACCCTTTCACCTGTCTGGGCTTTCCCTTGGCAGGGAGTGCCTGAGGAGAGCTATGGAGAGAGAGTGCCGCTGCGTGAGGGGGATAAACGTTTCAGGGGAGGTGCCCTGTGTGATCATCCCCATATTTTTGATATGATCCGATGGCTTACCGGTAGTGATATTGAATATATTTATGCTGAAGCAGGTCCTAATATCAGGACAGACATTGAGGTTGAGGATATTTTACTTGTAAACGGCAAGATGACAAACGGGGTGAGTTTTTTGCTTGACCCATCCTGGTCGAGGCTGGAGGAGAGGCTTGAAGTCCCGGGCCCGGGCTGGGAAGTATTTCCAAAGAGGATGGAGGTGAACTTTACCATAAGCGGGGAGAAGGGTGTTATGCTGGCTGACTGCTTCGGGCCTAATGTTTATCATAACGGAGCGCCTAATGACAGGTACACTGTGCAGTATACATATTTTGACGAGTGGATAGGGCTTATGGATGAATTTGTAGGTTGCATAAGAAATCACACAGTTCCCAAAATCAATCTAAAGTGGCATAAAAAAACTATCCGGGCAATCAATGCCTGCTATGAAAGTATCAGTACCGGACAGCCGGTTTATTTGACATGAACTGAGGTAAGATTGTATATTTTAAACAAATTAAATTTGCGGAATGGAGGTTATGGAAATAATATTTGTATGATTCTAAACCGTCGGTTGAAACCGACGGCAATGGATAATGCCAGATGGTGCAGCCTGCAGGTCCAGAGCCTTATCCCTTGCCTTTCGCTTGAGCGAATGGATTTAGATGATAGCACTGAAATAGTTCTGTGGTTTATTTCCTGGATCGATAGGTTAAAACCGACGGCAATGGATAATGCCAGATGGTGCAGCCTGCAGGTACAGAGCCATATACCT
>JAAYKX010000210.1 GCA_012522155.1 Bacteroidales bacterium | reverse complement strand
TAGGTTCATAGATGATGATTTTGACCCGGATCATTTCGATAAAGATGAAATCAATCAACAATTGAAAGAGTGGAAAGCAGTATGGCTGAACAAATGGAAATAAAAAGAGTACCTCATTACAGGAAACCAGGTGATCTAACGGTTGAAGAATGGCAGTCTGCCCTCAGGAAACAATATGCCCTTGAGCAGAAATTCAAAGTCAAAAATATTGGATCTGAACCCCTGTATTCAGATTATGAGGTATATAATCCGGAAACCAACAAAACATACAAAGTATCCATCAGGGACAATATCAGCAGCTTCAATTACTGCTCCTGTCCGGATTTCAGAGTGAACACCCTCGGAACATGCAAGCATGTGGAATTTGTCCTGCTTAGCAAACTCCGGTTTAAGAAATACCAAAAACTCATTACTCAATCGCAAAAGGACACATATTCATCCCTGAGTATATACTATGGCAGGGACCGTTTGATACGCCTTAAGAAAGCCGGCCACATCGACAAGTATACCCGAGAGGAAGAATTCTTTGATGATGAGGGTTTTCTGCAACCCGGAATGGTCACCGAACTGGATTCCTTTATCAAAGATGCCACCGAGGCGGATCCGGCATTTCGTATTTACCCGGATGTTTTTGAATTTATCAATGGGTACAAGGAGGCAAAATCAAGACTGGAAAAGCTGAATGAGATATTCCCGGACGGGAGCAGCAGCAAAATATTCGATGAACTCATTCGCACCAGGCTTTACCCCTACCAGAAAGAAGGCGTGCTGGGAATGCTAAGGGCCGGCCGGGTACTACTTGCAGATGACATGGGGCTCGGGAAAACCGTTCAGGCCATTGCCGCTGTGGAAGTTTTTGCCAGGTTCTTTGGGATATCCCGGGTCCTGATCGTTTGCCCCACTTCATTGAAATACCAGTGGAAAAGTGAGATCATTAAATTCACCGGAAGGGAGGCCTGCATTGTGGAAGGCCTGGTTCATAAAAGAAAAGAACTTTACAGGCAGGACGGTTTCTATAAAATCATCAGCTTTGGGGTTGTACGCAATGATCTGCACATGATAGAAGAATGGAATGCCGGGCTTATAATCGTTGATGAGGCCCAGCGGATCAAGAACTGGAAGACACAAACCGCACAAATAGTTAAAAAGATCCGCACTAAATACGCCATTGTTACAACGGGAACTCCACTTGAAAATCGTATTGAGGAGCTACACTCGATCGTGGAATTCCTCGACATGTATAAACTTGGACCTCTGTTTCGTTTTCTCAACAATCACCAGATCCTGGATGAATCCGGTAAAATGACAGGCTACAGGAATCTTCGGACAATCAAAAAGACCCTGGAGGACATCCTGATCAGAAGAACAAAGAAAGAGATCAAAAATCAGCTTCCCGGCAGAATTGATAAGAATTTTTTCCTTGAAATGACAAGGGAGCAGTCCGCAGAACACGAGGACTATTATAATACAGTTGCCCAGTTGGCAAGTAAGTGGATTCGATTAGGATTCCTTGAAGAGGAGGAAAGGCAACTGCTGATGACTTGCCTCAATTGTATGCGCATGGTAGCCGATTCAACCTACATCCTCGATCCCAAAACCAACCACGGAAACAAAGTACCTGAAGTCACAGGCCTTATCAGGGACCTTATGGGATACAAAGGGAATAAGCTTGTCATATTCAGTCAGTGGAAAAGGATGTTTGAACTTCTCATTCGGGAATTAAGAAAAACGGATTTGCAGTTTGTCTACCTGAATGGGGATGTGCCCGCTATTCAGCGAAAAAAGATCATAGAGCAATTTCGTGAGGATAAGAACCTCCGCGTATTCCTTTCCACTGATGCCGGAGGAGTCGGGGTTAACCTGCAACAGGCAAACATCCTGATAAACCTCGATCTGCCCTGGAACCCGGCAGTACTTGAACAACGGATCGGCAGGATATACCGGCTTGGGCAAAAAAAGAAGATCCAGGTGTTCAATTTTATTTCCGCATATTCCATTGAGCACCGCATTCTTCATCTGCTTGAATTCAAAAAAACTGTTTTCGCCGGAGTACTGGAAGAACAAGGAGAGGACAAGGTAATGATTGAGGGATTCATGAAATCGGTTCAGAACCTGCTCAACGTGAATCTCGGTCAGGGAGACAGCAGCTTGTCAAAATACACTCAGGAAAGGGATGAGGTTTTGCAGGTAGCTGAAGAAAATACAGTCCTTGAAAAAGATCAGATAGAAAATAATGTACCCAATGAAAAAGAAATAAGCCCGCAAAAACAAGGATTTGCGGGAAATTCATTGCCGGTCCCCAAAACGGGATTTAAAGGCAGAATCAGGAAATGGTTTAAATCTGTACTGTCGTTGTTTAAGCATTCCTGATTTTCTATTGTATTCCGCTTTTACTGGCCAGGTACCCCAAAAAACTCATGAATAACTTCTCGGATAACTCAACGGCCTCATCTGACAGAGTAACATATTTTGTCTTTCACTTTGGACCTGAAATGTGCCCCTTCTCATTCAGCCTGTCCAGAGTATCCCAGTCAGAAAGATGTGAACACTTCGCCTGTTGATATTGTAAATATCGGGGGTTTCGGTTTTTACCATTGATGAGAACATAGCAGTCTTTCCTGGGGCCAACACAAGTTTCCACTCGTACCGAACACTCCTTGTCTCACTCTCGCTCTTTTTCATGTGGGCCCGGCTGGGATCGAACCAGCGACCCCCTGATTATGAGCGTCAAATGAGGGTTTCCACAGTTTATACAGATTTGTATCTGTTTGTACCAGTTTATTTTGTAACAGAATAATTGTAAAAGATTACACGGATTTATACCAATATGGTGGAAATACTGGCACCAAACTGGCACATGAAAAAATGTGAGAGCGAGAGTGAGTCTTGAGAAAATTAAACGCGAATGGATTTCTCAAATACTATTGTCCAAGGGTAACCTTCTAATATACTGACAGTGTGAGTGTGAGAGCGAGAGTGAGGAAAAAGAACGAGAGTGTCCGCAGCTTCACTGGCTCTCGCAGATAAAATTATGTTAAAAGATTGATAGAGTGAGTGTCAGAGTGAGAGTGAGAAAAAAGAGTGAAAGCACTCGCTCTCGCTCACGCTCTCACTCTTTTTTATGTGGGCCCAGCTGGGATCGAACCAGCGACCCCCTGATTATGAGTCAGGTGCTCTAACCATCTGAGCTATGGGCCCGAAACGGATTGCAATATTAATTATTTGTCGGGAATAATCCAAAAACAGAAATAAATTGTTCGTTTCAGTAATCCTATTTATTACATATTTAATCACTTAGCATCTTTCATCCGGAATACTCTGTAGGAATGCGGCCTGACAGTGACCTCAAAATTGTGTTCCGGTTCTGCTGGTCTGCTCCGGAAAGAGAAAACAGGAGAAGCTTTTCCTGATACGGTTTCTCCTGACAACAGATCTTCCAGTATGTTTGTCTGCTGTCCGATGACTACCCTTACCGTGACTTCTTTATCGAGAAAAGAATTAAGAATAAAAGTGCCATTATCATAACAGAAAAGACTCACCATGGAAGGGCCTTCAAGTCTTATATTCATTCCCTGAGAAGCAACACTGCGGATACGGTTAAGAACCTCCGGAGGATATTGATACAGGTCGGAGAAATTATCGGGTATTGTAAGTACATACAGATAAGCTTTTGAATATTGTGCCCTGTGCAGAAGAGGCCAGCCTGTTGCACCTCTGACAGCTGATACTT
>JAAYKX010000002.1 GCA_012522155.1 Bacteroidales bacterium | reverse complement strand
TTGAAACCCTGACTGCCATGATCTATGTGTTTATAATAATGTTTTTTATCAGCGGGATCTCCGATATTGGTTTTGCCCTGACCAACCGTGATGCCATGCGCGGATGGGGATGGAGCCTGGTAAACGGTATCCTGGAAATCGTTTTCGGTATTATTTTGCTGATTATTCCGGCAACTGTGCTTACAACCATACTGCTTTACCTTATCGGCTTCTGGGTGCTGTTCCGTTCCGTCTGGAGTGTTGGCGAAGCCATCGAACTGCAGATCATCGGTATTCGCGGATGGGGCTGGTTCCTGGCACTGGGAATCCTGGGAATCATTGCATCAATAATTTTTATAGTAAGTCCCGTTTTTGCCGGAATTTTTGTAGTGGCACTTATCAGCCTGGCCCTGATGTTTTACGGAATTTTCCGAATCTACCTGGCTTTCGGACTCCGGAAAATCAATAAAATCATATCCCGGAACGAATAGGGAAAAAAGTAAAAACGACAATAAAATTACAGTATCTTGACGAAGCACAGTCTGATAATTATCCTGGTTTTCCTTGTTGCCTGCAACGGGAATAAAGAAAAAGCCGGCAATGATGTTTTTGCCGGAAACACTGCAGCTGAATGGATAAGCGATGCATGGCCGCTGCCTGAAAGTGATTCTTTGTTTTATTCAGATCAGCCGGCGCCTTTGTTCCGGAAGGAATTCAGAACAGATAAAAAAATCCGCAGTGCCGGATTGTATATAAGCGCTGCGGGTTATTACAGGGTTTCTGTTAATGGACGGTCCGTTGATGACAATGTTCTTGATCCTGACTGGACTGATTTTTCAAAGAGGATCTATTACCGTGAGTATGATGTTACTCCGCTTCTTGTGGAAGGCAATAATTGCCTGGCTGTTACACTTGGAAACGGTTTTTACAATCCTCTTCCGCTTCAGAAATGGGGTCATAGGAATCTCAGGGACGATCTTCCGGTCGGAAAACCGGTTTTCATTGCCACACTACGTATCAGTTACAGTAACGGGAAGACAGAAGAAATTGTAAGTGACGGAAGCTGGAAATATGCCCGCGGACCAGTATTGAAAAATGATATTTATATCGGTGTTACCTATGATGCCGGAAAAGAACTGTCCGGATGGGACAGGGAGGGTTTTGATGACAGCTCATGGCAAAATGCAATACCCGGGAAAGCTCCCGGGGGTGAGCTGCAACGATTATTTTTTCCGCCTGTCAGGATAACCGAAGAGATTAAGCCTGTAAGAATTTATTCTCCTGCAAACGGGAAATATATTGCGGACATGGGAGTAAATTTTACCGGAACCTACAGGATAAGGCTTTCGGGCAACAAGGGTGATACGGTTGTTTTTCGCTTTGGCGAGAGGATCTATGACGACGGAAGTCTTAATCCGATGACCGCTGTTGCCGGTCAGATAAAGAGTAAGGGAACCGGAGGACCCGGAGCCCCGGATATTGCCTGGCAGACCGACAGCTATATATTTGGTGAGGAAAAAGAAGCCTGGTTTATACCTGATTTTACATATCACACATACAGGTATATGGAAATTTCTGGTCTCGACTATCAGCCTGACCCGGAAGATATCAGCGGTCTGTTCATCCATTCGGATATTCAAAGGCCCAATCATTTTACATGCTCATCTGATCTTTTGAATTCAATACAGGAAATTACGGAAAGAACTTTCAGGGCAAACCTTGTGAGTGTACAGTCCGACTGTCCGGCAAGGGAAAAATTTGGCTACGGGGGAGACCTTAATGCAACCTGTGAATCCTTTATTTATAATTTCGATATGCAGTCGTTCTACCGGAAGACAATATATGACTGGGTGGATGCCATGAATGATTCATCCTTTGTTGATACGGCGCCCTATGTCGGAATTGAATACTGCGGCATCAGCTGGGAGTCAGCTTTTATTATCACCCAGTATTACCTTTATCTGTATTATAACGATACTGAAACAATAAGGGAATTTTATGAGCTGGACAGGCTCTGGATGGAAAAGGCAGCAAGGATTCATCCGGAAGGAATGGTTTATGAAGGATTGAGCGATCATGAGTCACTTGAGCCTGTCCCCGTTGAACTGACAGGAACATGTCATTACCTTCAGTGTGCAAGGATCATGCAGATTTTTGCCTCTGTGATGGGCGACAGGGAAAATGAAAAAAAATATGGAGAGCTGGCAGAGAAGCTCAAATCACTTGTAAGGGCGGATTTTTGGGACAGGCCGGTGACGGGAGAGATTAACCGTCAGACATTGTTTTCAACCCTGCTGTATCATGATATTGTCCCTGAAGAAGAAATTGAAGCTGTAACAGATTCACTGAGAGTTGCAGTAAGGAATGGACCGTCCGGACATTTTTCAACCGGGATCTTTGGAACAAAATATATCCTGGAAACACTTTCGGAATATGCGTCTCCGCAGGAAGTGTTTGATATTGTGAATAGTACGAAATATCCGGGATGGGGTCATATGGTCAGCCGCGGCGCAACAACATTATGGGAGACATGGAAGGAAAGTGATGATGTCTATTCAAACTGCCATCCCATGTTTGGAAGCGTGACGGAGTGGTTTTACCGCTGGCTCGCAGGTATCCGTCCGCATGAAGATGAACCGGGATTTAAGAAGTTTATTATTTCACCGGCAGTTCCCGAAGGTCTCGATTTTGTCAGTTGTTCCTGGCATTCACCCGGCGGGGAAATAGTATCAGACTGGGAAAGGATGGGAGCAGACGCTGTTCAGTTTCACATCAGTATACCGCAAAAAAGCACTGCTTATGTTGATCTTCAGTCTTTTGTGGTTGACAGGATAGAGCTTGTCAGGGACAAAAAGCCTTTGAAGACCATTGTTCCTGAAAGGATGGACAGCGGGAAATTCGAACTTGGTGAAGGTGAATATCTGATCACCGCAGGATTATCTGCCTCTCAGGAAAGCTGAAAACCTATTTTGACAATATATCTTTGATACCGCCCAGTGAGCTGAGTACTCCTGTTGCCTCGAAAGGCATGTAAATGGTTTTGTTATCCTTTCCGGATACCATCTCTGACAGGGTTTCGATATATCTGACGGCGATAAGGTATTTTACCGGATCACTTTCCTTGTTTTTTACAGCTTCGGTAACGAGGGTTATGGCTTTGGCTTCTGCCTCGGCAACCCTTACCCTGGCCTGGGCAAGACCTTCAGCCCTGAGTATCTCAGCCTGTTTTTCGCCCTCCGCCTTGTTGATCTCCGATTCCCTGAATCCTTCCGCTTCGAGGATCCTTGATCTCTTTTGTCCTTCGGCCTCGAGCACGGCAGCCCTCCTGTCCCTTTCAGCCCTCATCTGCTTTTCCATCGCGGTTTTGATGTCCTGCGGAGGATTGATATCCTGAAGTTCCACCCTGTTGATCTTTACTCCCCACTTGTTTGTTGCATCGTCGAGAATGATTCTCAGCTTCGAGTTTATGGTATCCCTGGAGCTGAGTGATTCATCAAGTTCCAGCTCACCAATGACATTCCTCAGCGTGGTCTGGGTAAGTTTCTCAATGGCATCGGGCAGATTTTCGATCTCATATATTGCCCTGACAGGGTCCATGATCTGGAAATACAGCAGGGCATTGATTTCTACATTTACATTATCTTTTGTAATCACATTCTGCCGGGGGAAGTCGTAGACCGTTTCGCGGAGGTCTATTCTGTTCCTGGTCTTGAACCTTATGATTTTTCTTCCAGTCTCGTCCTCGGTAGTATAGCGCCATATTATTTCCCGTGGCTTGTCGATTACGGGCCAGATGATGTTAATACCGGAAGGCAGTGTCCTGTTATATCTTCCCAGTCTTTCGATTATCATCGTCTCAGCCTGCTGGATGATCTTGAATCCGGCAGCTGCAAAGATTATCACGAACAGGGCTATTGCCCCGAAGATTATGATTGCTCCCATATGTAATTTATTTTAAAGGTTTAACCATGAGTATTATGCTGGTTATCCCGATGATTTCGACATTTGTTCCTTCCTGTATCACTGAGTCGTCTGTTGATTTTGAACGCCACACATCACCGTCGATACTGATCCGGCCGGTGTTTTCGTGATTGTCAATTGTTTCAACCACCTTCCCTGTTCTGCCTATGAGGGCTTCCTGGTTTGTCTTTATTTTTCCGCCCGACCGTCGTTCGGATTTAATCATCAGGGGCCTGATGGTGAAGAATGTCACCAGCACACCGAGTGAGAATATCAGTATTTGCCATTTAACTCCCAGTCCCAGGAAAGAAGCCAGTGCTGCCAGAAAAGCTCCAATTGCCAGTGAACCTGCAATAAAGCCCGGCAGAAATATCTCGGCAATGAACAGGAGTATCCCTATTACAATAAGTATATGATACGCTTCCATGGGGAAATACGTTTTGGTATTTTCGACTTCTTTGTTTATCAGACTCAAATATACGCTAATATACACAAAGAATCCATCTGTTTGCTTACTGCAACCAAAACATATTAAGGGAAATGGTTATGGAAGCTGCTTCAGGCAGGTTAGATGTGACACAATCACTTTAATGAGAGGCCACGAGAAAACAGTTCTTTGTATCAGGGCAGCGGTGTTATCCGGAGTATCCTTCCGGGTCCTTCAACAGAGACGTAAATATTGCCGTCAGGACCCTGAATCACGTTTCGGACCCTGCCGTATCCTGACAGCAGTTCGGTATCTTCAGTAACCTTGTTGTCCTTCACCACGCATCTGTAAAGTTTCTGCAATGCAAGACCGGATGCCAGAAGATTACCTTTCCATGCCCCGAATTTGTCGCTGGTGATGAATGCTATGCCACAGACGCCTATTGAGGGTGTCCAGGTATAAAGAGGAGCTTCGATTCCTTCCGCAGTATGTCCTGATGATATACCTGATCCGTCGTAATTGATGCCGATGGAATACAGCGGCCATCCATAGTTGAGTCCCTTTTTGATGATATTAAGCTCATCGCCGCCCATCGGGCCGTGTTCCGATGACCATACCTCTCCTGTTCCCGGATGCAGGGCCAGTCCCTGGGGATTCCTGTGGCCATATGACCAGATGGAAGAAGGAGTTGTGTTTCCGGGAAGAACGGGATTGTCATCAGGTATGCTTCCGTCATCCCTGAACCGGTGTATCTTGCCCCAGTTTGATTTTGTGTTCTGTGCATTGAGGTTGGGAGAATTCGGACCGCCAAGGGAGGTGGGTCCGCCTTCACCTATACTCAGGTAGAGGTAGTTATTCCTGTCAAAGAGTATACGGCTCCCGTAATGACCGTACCAGGTGTTTGTACCTCCGGACGAAAAGAGATTTTCAATATTTCTCACCTGGTCGTTTATTATTTTAAAACGAATCAGGTTCAGCTGGCCTGATCCTCCCGGCAGGGAGCTGGAATAGCTGGCATAGATCCATCCGTTAGTACTATAGTCCGGGTGTATCCTGATATCCAGCAGTCCGCCCTGTCCTGACGGAAAGACAGCAGGAAAGCCGGTTATCTCCTTTATTTTTTTATCACTGAGCCGGTAAAGTTTCCCTCTTTTCTCGCCGAAGATCATATCGCCTCCCGGC
>JAAYKX010000373.1 GCA_012522155.1 Bacteroidales bacterium | reverse complement strand
GCCCTCCTCTTGGAGATAAGGATATTCAAAATTTAAAGATTCAGGCAAAAGAGCTTTTGGCCCTGACGAAGGGGTTACGATTGATGGGGCAGAGGTTTACTCTGGATTCCTGGCTGTTTTCAGAAATTGTTTCACCATATAGCGGTGAATATAACGGACCAGAGCTGCCCTTACCCACAGAAGAAAAACCCTTTACCTTTTACTGGGATGATGGGTATCAAGAATTCAGAAATAATCGTCCTTTTACCTGGGTAAAAACAGATATAGCAGCCTGTCCTCCCCCTGCTGCCAGGGAAGTACGGGGATTTCCTCGGGGATTAGATTTAATGGCTATACTCGGCTGGGAAAGAGCCTGGGAGATATTGGAGAGTGCCGGAGATACACAGTATAATGATTTTGAAAAGACCTTCAGGCAATTGAAGAGTTATTTTGATTCTATGAATAAGGAAGACTGGTTTGACAATCTGTATTTAAACTGGCTCTATGTTTTAAAAGCATTGCGGGGGGAATTTGGCGAGGGTTATCCTACCTTTATGCAGACCAGAGCCTGGCAGGATAAAGAGCTTAATACTGCCTTAGCTTCCTGGGCACAGCTAAGACATGATACCATTTTATATGTAAAACAGAGCTACACTCTGGCTGAAAGGGGAGGTTTTTTCCAGCCCCCGGTGGTAGGTTATGTGGAGCCGGTAGTGGAATTTTATAACAGATTATTGAATCTAACCAATATGACCCTGGCAGGATTCAGAAAACTGATTCCGCCTCAGGAATTGGAAAATTTTAGAATAGAATCAGGGCTGAGTCAGTTTGCTGAGATACTGGAAAGATTGCTGGATATTTCACGGAAAGAATTGGAAAATGAACCATTGGATGAATCGGATTATAACTTTATAGAAAATTTTGGCAATATTTCGGGTAATTTAATCGGAATAATCGCAGGAGGAGATGTTAATCCCGATTCTCTAAAATCGGTAATGATTGCAGATGTTCATACTGAAGGAAATAGTAAAAAAGTATTGGAAGAGGGGACCGGATTTATTAAGACAGCCCTTGTAGCTTATAAGCTTCCTCAAGGACATATTGTACTGGGGATGGGGCCGGTTTTCAGTTATTATGAATTTAAGCAGCCCATGGATGACAGGCTTACCGATGAGGCATGGAGAGAAATGTTGGAGAGTGGTTTCAAATAATATCAAGGTAAATTTTAATTGATAAAAAAGTAAACAGGCAGGGCTTATTTTCCCTGGAGCACTGCCTGCTTTTATAGGTATATATCAATCATTTTTTAAAGTAAAGTCATTCTTTTTTATCTCTTATTTAGCCCTAGTTCTTGTAGCCCCAGACATGTGGTCTAAATGCCGCCACAATACATATTCTTATTGTTTTTATTTTTTGTCCCAATAACCACCAGCTACTGAGATATAAATTCCTGCCTTTTTGCCGAAATGATCGTAACAATCACGAAAATAATTATTTTCAGCTATCATTTTATCTCCAATTGTTACTCCTACACCTATTATTATCTCCTGGAGTTTACTTTGATAAAATGCATAACCTTTAATTGTAGTTACACTGTCAGGGATTATTATACTTACAAGTTTGTAACACTTCCAGAATGCAAGTTCTTCGATCATAGTAACGCCATTATTTATTGTTACATCGGATAGACTGGTACACCCTCTAAATGTGGCAGCCTCTATTGAAGTAACACTTCCAGGGATTTCTATATTTTCCATTTTAGTACAAAAAGCAAACCCATGATCCCCTATTCTGTTCAATTGGGAATTTTCTGTAAAGGTCACCCTGGTTAGGTTGGTACAATAATATAATGCACAATAACCCATTGCAGTAACACTTTCAGGAATTGTTATATTTTCCAGTTTTCTACAATAAGAAAACGCATGATCCCCTATTGTTTTCAGTTGAGAATTTTCTGGAAAGATCACCCTGGTTATGTTGTTACAACCACTGAATGCCCAATTC
>JAAYKX010000209.1 GCA_012522155.1 Bacteroidales bacterium | reverse complement strand
TCAGGAAAGCTTCGGAAGAGTATGGCTACAAAGCCCAGAATTTCATAATATATCCTATTAAAGTCAACCAGATGAGACCGGTTGTTGAGGAGATAGTCAGCCATGGCAAGAAATTCAATATCGGACTCGAGGCCGGATCAAAGCCTGAACTTCATGCAGTAATAGCAATAAATACCGAAGCTGAATCGCTTATTATATGCAACGGATACAAGGATGAAGACTATATTGAACTGGCACTCCTGGCCCAGAAAATGGGAAAAAAGATATTTATTGTCGTTGAAAAGCTCAGTGAGCTGAAGCTTATAACCACTATTGCCAGAAGACTCAAGGTAAAGCCAAATATTGGCATCAGGATCAAGCTTGCATCCATCGGGAGTGGTAAATGGGAAGAATCGGGCGGCGATGTAAGCAAGTTCGGACTGACATCAAGTGAACTGCTTGAGGCGATTGATTTTATAGAAAAGAACCGGATGAAAAGCAGTCTTCAGCTGATCCATTTTCATATAGGCAGTCAGGTTACCAAGATCAGGAGGATCAAGACAGCACTGAGGGAGGCTTCCCAGTTCTACGTTCAGTTGAGAAAACTCGGTTTCAATGTGGAATTTGTAGATATCGGGGGCGGGCTGGGCGTTGATTATGACGGAACGGGTTCAGCCACCAGTACAAGCAGCATAAATTATACTCTTCAGGAATATGTGAATGATTCTGTCAGTTCATTTGTTGATGCAAGCAACAAGAACAATATTCCCCATCCGAACGTAATAACCGAATCGGGCCGGTCCCTGACTGCCCATCATTCGGTACTTGTCTTTGAAGTGCTGGAAACGGCCACATTGCCCCAATGGGATGTTGAAGAAGAAATAGGTGAAGATGAACATGAGCTGGTCAAGGAGATCTATTCCATGTGGGATAATTTCAATCAGCAGCGAATGATTGAGACCTGGCATGATGCGCAGCAGATCCGAGAAGAGGCACTTGATCGTTTCAGTCTTGGTATTATTGATCTCAGGACAAGAGCCCAGATAGAAAAGCTTTTCTGGTCCATAGCCAGAAAGGTATATCAGATTGCGGGAAAGGCCAGGCATGCACCTGAGGAAATACGGCAAATCTCAAGAATATTGTCTGACAAGTATTTTTGTAATTTCTCACTTTTTCAATCTCTTCCCGATGCCTGGGCAATTGACCAGATATTTCCGGTAATGCCCATTCAGCGCCTGAATGAACAACCCACTGTTGCTGCCACCCTGCAGGACATGACTTGTGATTCAGACGGAAAGATTGATAACTTCATAGCAACCAGCAATAATTCACATTTCCTGCCGGTTCATCACCTGAAGCCGAAAGAGCCATATTATATAGGAGTGTTTCTTGTGGGGGCATACCAGGAAATTCTGGGAGATCTGCACAACCTTTTCGGTGATACCAATGCGGTACATGTTTCCGTGGATAAGAACGGATACAGGATTGATCAGGTTATTGACGGTGAGACAGTAGCAGAGGTTCTTGACTATGTGCAGTATAATCCCAAAAAAATGGTGAGGACCGTTGAGTCCTGGGTCACTTCATCCGTTAAGGCAGGAATAATAACGCTGGAAGAAGGCCGGGAATTCCTGTCGAATTACAGATCAGGACTGTACGGTTATACCTATCTCGAGTGAAAACCGGATATTGATTAATCATTTGATAGGAATCTCATCATTTTTTAATAAACTTGTAATAATTAATTATAAACCTTTTAATATTACAGGACATGAGTAATTCTTCATTTGATTTCAATGCTCTGATCAGGGACTCCAAAGAGGTCCTTAAAGATCCGAAGGCATATTTTTCATCCATGAAAACGACCGGGGGATTTGCTGAGCCAGTTATCAAAGCCCTTATTTATGGTTTGGTGGCAGGCATATTTACATTTATATGGAGTTTGTTGAAAATCGGACCTGCAACTTTTGGCATTTCAGGGGGAACAGTGGGATTTATGGCCCTTGTATGGAGTGTTGTGGGTGCAGTTATCGGCCTGTTCATAGGTGCAGTTATTTTACTGGTTATTTCTGCAATATGTAAGGGAAGTACGGATTTTGAATCAAATGTACGGGTAACGGCTGCCCTGATGGTAATGATGCCTGTGTCAGCTTTCCTCGGCTTTTTTATGGGCATAAATATCACCCTCGGCACAATTGTGGGCCTTGCTGTTTCGCTCTACGGACTTTACCTTCTTTATCATGGCCTTGTTCAGGCTCTGAAAGCCAATGCAGGAAGCTCCCGGGTACTTGTCCTTGTACTGGCAGCCCTGACTATTCTGTTTTCACTCTTAGGTATGGGGGCAAGAAAAAAGGCGGCCTCTTATCTGAAGGATTTCAATACGGGCCAGCTGCAGGAATATTATGAGGATTCCGTTAATAATTAGGAAAAGCTGATAATCAGGTAAGTCAGAAAATATAAATACCCGGACCCGGTGAATGATTGCTCACCGGGTTTTTTTTCAATTGTTTTTATACTTTTACAATTCCGGAGCAGGCAGCAGTATCAGACCCGGAAATTATTTCCGGATAAGAAATTCCGGCAGGAATATAAG
>JAAYKX010000208.1 GCA_012522155.1 Bacteroidales bacterium | reverse complement strand
GATTCCAAGACAGCCTCATATAATAAATGACCTTATGGGGATAGCGCGTATTGGTTCCACAACTGTTCTCACTTTGGGAGGTGTCTTGTTTTCACTTTTAATAGTCAAATATTCACAGCTTGCAGTCCGGAAAATGGTTATTTATCTGATTACTCTTATAGGTGTTGTGTTGATTGCTGCAGTTGTATCCCACCAGTTTTGGATTGTTTCCAAACTCGGCGCCACTCCTACATGGGTATTGTATTGTACTGCAATTATCATAGGAACTTATGGCTTGTTACATTGGGCAGTAGCCAAAGGTAAGGCAAAATGGTTCAATATAATTAAAGCCGGTGGAACAGCTACGCTTTCATGTTATGTAATGCCATACTTACTGCAAAGCGTATTTCACAGATATGTGCCCATTCTTACGCAGGACAATTATTATAAATTTATAGATTTTATACTGCCGCAGTCAATGCAGACAGATACGGCATATATGTACAGTGGCCTGATAAAGTGTTTTGTGTGGGCTCTTCTCTGTATATGGTTAACTGCCTTACTGGAGCGGTACAAAATTAAATTGAAGATATAATAACGGTCCGGGTTCGTTCCGTGGCCGGGTCCGTTCCGTGGTCCGGGTTCGTTTCGTTGCCGGGGAACAAATTCATTTTATTGGATTTTTCTTCCTGTTCCGGCAATGAATATATCCATACCGGGAAGCCTGTCCCTGAGGGAATAAAGCTGTTCA
The DNA here is from genome assembly GCA_012522155.1 of Bacteroidales bacterium. Classification (GTDB taxonomy): domain Bacteria; phylum Bacteroidota; class Bacteroidia; order Bacteroidales; family VadinHA17; genus LD21. The sequence continues at coordinate 3,664 of JAAYKX010000208.1, read as the reverse complement.
AGATTTGTAATTCCGATTACATATTTATAGTCAAGGCTTTTAAAATCTTCAGAAATTGAGTCAAAATGAAACAGGTCCGGGACATGTTCATCTGAATATCTGAGATATATTTCCAGTTTATGGTTACGGGTGTAATTTGTTACTGTTCCCTGTTCCCATTTCTTGTATTCATACCTGTAACCGAATGAATTGGCTGAAATGTCAGAAAGAACTGCACTGCCTGTGGGATGGCCACCTGCACCTTTCCCGCTGAAAAACTGTTTGTCGGCAAAGGCTGCTTCTGCTACTACTCCATTGTATTCATTGTCAACATAATACAGATGTTTGTCGGTGCTTATGAACCTGGGCAGGACATAACTTGTAATGGTATTGTCATTTACCTTGGCAGCATAGGACAATAGTTTGATCTTTAGTCCTTTTTCCCTGGCATATCTGATATCGTTACGGGATATTGAACTGATGCCATAGTTGAACACTTCCCCGGGATCCAGTATCAGTCCGTAGGCGTGACCCGTTATAATGCATATCTAATATTTCGCATCATAGCCTTCAACATCAAGACGGGGATCAGATTCTGCAAAGCCTTTTGCCTTTGCATCATTCAGTGCATCAATGTAGTCAATATCTTCAGTGAACATCCTGGAAAGAATATAATTTGTGGTTCCGTTCAGTATACCCCTTACAGAATGAAGAAGTTCATTGTCATAATATTCTTCAAGATTTCTTATTATGGGTATGCTTGCACCGGCACTTGCTTCATACAATACCGACACACCGTACTTTTCCTGCATTTCAACCAGTTCCCCGAAATGTTCTGCAACCATCAGCTTGTTGGCAGTAACCACATTTTTGCCTTTTCTGATGGCTGCCGAAACAATACTGAAAGCTTCCTCGGCATCATCAATCAGTTCAACAACAAGATTGACAGAATCATTGTTGAGGATGTCATTCTTGTCAAACGTAAAATATGACATCGGGATCCTTCGCTCTTTTTTACGGTCCCTGACACATATTTTAACAATATCGGCCCTCAGGCCGCTGCTGGCATTAAGTACATCATGCAATCCCTGCCCGACGCAGCCATAGCCAAATAATCCTATTTTTAGTTTTTCCCTTGCCATTTTGTTGTTTTTTTCCCTTGTCGTTCTGTTGATTTTTCCCCTTGCCATCCTGCTGTGTTTTATTTGTGTTTTCCCAGAAGCTCCTGACAATTTCCGTTACTTTTTCTGTTTCAATAAGGAAACCATCATGCCCGTAAAATGAATCTATTTCAACGTATTTTGCATTTCCGGCATTTTCAGCAATAAATTTCTGGTCAGCAACCGGGAACAGGAGGTCTGATCCGATGCCGACACATAGTATTTCGGCTTTGATGCTTTTCAGGGCTTCCGGTATTCCACCCCTGCCTCTGCCTATATTATGTGTGTCGGACAGGCAGGTGAGAGTCCAGTAGGAATACGGACTGAACCTTCTGACGAGCTTGTCTCCCTGGTAGGCCTGATAGGATGCTGCCCTGAATGAGATCAGTTTTTCATCATCCTCTTCCTGCTGGGTAGTGTTATAGGCTTCTGCTGTCCTGTAGCTCAAAAGGGCTATTGACCTTGCGGCCTTCAGTCCTTTTTTGCCGCCATCCGGATCATTCGAGGTGAAGGAATCGTCAGCTTCCATTGCCAGTCTCATTGATTCGCTGAAGGCAAGTGCCCAGGGAGATTGTCTTGCACCGGATGCAAGAATTACAAGTCTTTTGATCAGTCCCGGCTGCATGACAGAATATTCCAGGGCCTGAAATCCTCCTATTGATGCTCCTATTACCGTGTGAATGCTTCTTATGCCAAGATGCAGCCTCAGTATTTCATGGACATTTACAATATCCCTTACGGTAATCAGCGGAAAATCCCTAAGCCAGGGTTTGCCGGTTTCAGGATTTACTGATGAGGGACCGGTTGTGCCATAACAGGAACCCAGCACATTGGCACATACAATAAAATATTTTTCCGTGTCGAACAGTAGCTTTTTTCCAACCATTCCGGGCCACCAGGCTTCAATATCAGAATTTGCAGTAAGGGCATGACAGACCCATATCACATTATCAGCCTTATCATTCAGTCTGCCGTAAGTATGATAGGCTATTTCCAGTCCGGGCAGAGAGCTTCCTGCTTCGGTTCTGAAAGGTATGGTGTATCTGTGGATTTTCATTGTATCTGTTTAAAGGCGTGGCTGAAGTCATCTTTGATATCATCAATATGTTCGATGCCCAGAGATACCCTGAACAGGCCGGGGTCAATCCCGGCGGCAGTCTGTTCTTCTGCCGACAGCTGTGAATGTGTTGTTGCAGAAGGCTGAATGATAAGGGTCCTGGTATCACCAACATTCGCCAGATGGCTTACAAGCCGGAGATGCTCTACAAGTCTTACAGCCTTTTCCTTTTCAGATCTGAGGACAAAGCTCAGTACACCGCCTGCCCCCTTCGGAAGATATTTCTGTGCCAGCTGATAGTTCCTGTCTCCGGGCAGTCCCGGGTAATTCACCTTTTTTACAATCGGCTGTTCAAGCAGCCATTCGGCAAGTGCCTGTGTGTTCTGAACAATCCTTTCCATGCGCAGCGACAGCGTTTCGATCCCCTGAAGCAGCAGAAAGGAATTAAAAGGGCTTATGGAAGAGCCCAGGTCCCGTAGACTTTCAACCCGTGCCCTGATAATAAATGCAAGATTCTCCGTTGCTGAAGGTGTTGAAAATTTTTCACCAAAAACTATTCCGTGATAAGCTTCCGAAGGCTCGGAAAAAGCCGGAAACTTACCGTTCAGCCAGTTGAAATTGCCTGCATCAACAATCACACCTCCCATACTGTTTCCATGTCCCCCTATCCATTTTGTTGCCGATGCAGTTACTATATTGGCACCATGGTCTGCCGGCCGGCTGAGATAGCCCCCGGCACCAAAAGTATTATCAACGATCAGGGGAATACCGTTTTTCTCTGCGACTTTGGCAAATGCCTCGAAATCAGGTATGTCGAATCCGGGATTGCCGATGGTTTCCAGGTAGAGGGCTTTGGTGTTACCGTCAATCAGTTTTTCAAACGAAGAAGGGTCCAGATCCTTTGCAAAGCGGCATTCAATTCCGAACCTGGCAAATGTGACCTTGAACTGGTTATAGCTTCCGCCATAGAGGAAAGGAGAGCTGATAAAATTATCCCCGCTTTGTAAAATCACGGAAAGTGCAGTAAACTGGGCAGCATGCCCGGATGCAACAGCCAGTGCGGCTGCTCCTCCTTCAAGGGCGGCAAGCCTTTTCTCAAGTATTTCAGTAGTGGGGTTATTGATCCTGGTATAAATATTTCCTGCTTCCTCTAGACTGAAAAGATCGGCAGCATGTTTTGCATCCCTGAATACATAGGAAGTAGTCTGATATATTGGTACTGCCCTTGAAAAAGTATCATTATCGGGTTTGTGACCGGCATGTACCTGCAGTGTTTCGAATTTCGGCTTACTGTTTTTCATTTTTAATGAATGGCTTGATTTTGAATATAATATGATATGATATAATGAAAATCAGACAATCAGATTATAATATTGTCCGGCTGGGTTTTTAGAATTCCGTTGTATGGTATGTATAACGGAAATCTACCGGCGCATGCACATAGGCATGAGCGGCATGATAAGATTGT
>JAAYKX010000207.1 GCA_012522155.1 Bacteroidales bacterium | reverse complement strand
TGTCAGGAATGAGAGGACTTCAAACAGAAGCAGTATGATAAGTGTAAATACCATAGTCAAAAGACAGATTTCAAAAATAAAGGAAATAAAATTAAGACGGGAATATTTACCTTAGCATGTATTAATTTCAGCAATTATGGCGACAGTCAGGTTTTATGACAAATCCCATACTCCGGAGGGGAGGCTCATATATTCGGTTATCCCAGCAAGGTACAGGGGAAAATGGATTTTTGTCCGCAGCAGTATGTGTTCTGCCTGGGGTATGTGTGCCGGACATATAGAAGATGGTGAAACATCAGATGAGGCTGCTGCAAGGGAACTGATGGAAGAAACCGGGGCCCTCGAATTTTCACTACACCGGATAGCTACTTATTCTGTTGAAAACGAAGGTGTGACAGGATACGGAAGGTTGTATTTTGCCGAAATTATTCATCTCGGCGATATTCCTGAAGGATCTGAGATTGCCGGGAGAATATTTGAGGATGAGCTTCCTGATGATCTGATATATCCGGATGTACAGCCGGTACTGTTCAGCCGCGCTGTGAAATGGCTTCGCGAGGAGGGGCAGCTTTAGATATATTCAAAGCTTGTCTTTTTAAGCCATTTATCTTCAAGAAGTCTTGCAATTCTTTTTACCACTGTTCTTCTTATCTCAAGTTCGACAGGCAGGCTGGGATCCTGATGGGCTATATTGATACGGGTTCCGATGATGAAGTGTATTTCATCGCTTTCCATAAGCAGCTTAACTATTTTGTCGGCAGGACCCTTTCCGAGATGAACACTGTTGTTGAATGTTTTCAGTATCTCATTTACTTTCTGCAGGGTAAGGATGCCTTCGGTCACCAGATCTATTTCCTCAATAAAACTTTCAGGAGGAAGTTCGGGATCTTCGAAAACCAGCTCATCAACAATTTTTCTGTTAAGTTCCCTGGCAACAATATCCGCGGTCGTTCCTCCGCAAATAATGACCTTTCCCTCATAGTTTTTTATTTTTGAGGCAAGCTCCATGTCCTTGTCCTTTTCATAGGGTGGTCCTGTACTGATGAGAAGTTTCCTCGGTTCCCTGAAGTATATGACAGAGCAGCTTATATCGTCCCTGGCTTTGTAGCCGTCATTTTTGTGTGCCATTGTAACTATCTTGGCTGCAAGGGTGTTGGCAGAAAGAGAAGCATCAGCACTTACAAGTCCGGAAACATAGTTGAGGATGTTTTCCCTTTCCCATCCAAAGGGATATATATCGCTTCCCATGCCGCTCTGTGAGACACCATCGGTGAAAAATATTATCCGGTCCTCCTTCTCAGGTTCAAGTGTACAGGTTTTTAAAACCTTTCCTGCATGCTTGCCTTTTTCAAGAATTACTTTTTTCCACGAAGGATCAAATTCCTTGCTTCCCCTAAGTATTATTGCGGAAGGATTGTCATATTCGAGAATGTTTGTCCTGCCGTTACTTTCTATGTCAATAATGGTGAAGGTTGAATAGGCTATTTTTCTCTCGCTGCAAACCGGAAGGGTGTTCATGATTATTTCGGCAATCCTGTCAACTTCCTTGTGTTCCTTGGCGAAGTTCAGCGCCATGGTGGATGTGAGCGTTGCCAGAATATTGGCCTTTACACCATGTCCCATGCCGTCCGAAAGAACTGCAATAATCCTGTTTTCCTCCCTGATGGACCTGTACAGGAACACATCGCCGCATATCCTTTCTCCCTCGTGGTTGCGCTGCTGGGAATTAACTTCTATATAAAAGTCCTGTTTCAATACCAGGTTTTATGTTTTGTTTTTGACGTTGCTTCTCTTCCTGTAGGATTCAATGATGGAGTTGAGCATCTGTTCGGTATCCGAAGCTCCTTCCCCGAGAAGGAATCCGATCTTCTGAACCATTTCAAGATTCTTATCAATGACTTCCGAGACCCGGGTTATTACTTCTTCGCCCTGTACTTCAGGTGAATACAGGTCCCTGATGATTGCCCCGCACATCTTGTTCTTCTTTATGGGAAATATGGAGACGTTCAGCATCTTGTCATCAAAATGAACATCCCTGCTTACCACTGGTACGTCTTCCCTTATGACATATGTGAACATGTTGTACACGTTGAAAGGGATGAGGGTTTTTAAATCCGCCCCGGTCAGACCCGGTATGATTTCCGAGATGGCATTGGCATCTTCACCCAGGATATTGATAAAACTCTTGTTTGAATGCAGTACTTTCAGGTTATTGTCCACGATCACAACACCTGAAGTAAGCTTCTCTAGCATGTTGTGAAGCATGTCGGATGCAGCCTGGGCAATTTCCTTTTCCCTGCGGGCAAACTCTTCCGATTCTTTAAGGGCTTTTTTTGTTTCTGCCAGCTTCCTGTTGGTCTGCCTTAGGGTTTCAATATATTCCTGTTTGTTGCGAAGGTTGAATGTATGGCACATTTCAGGTATTGCCAGACCCTTGGCCACTATTATGGCAAAATCGCGGCAGGAGCCGTATCCGCAGGCACCACAGTCAATTTTCTCATCCGGATCATGTCGCCCGATTATTTTCATCACCTCATTGATTGCCTCCTCGGGCGGTTCAGGAATCCTCTGGTCATTGGGACTGAAGCCCCTTGAGAAGTCCATATCAATCCACCTGTCCATGTTTTTCTGCCACAGGTCATGGTCGAGGGTAGAGATCCGTTTCTCGGCATACCTGCTCACCAGGGCCCTTCTTCGGAACTTTTCGCTGTGATTTTCCATGCCCGGACCAAGAAGGCAGCCGTGGCAGAAGAAGAGATTGAAATGATGATGTATGGTGTCAATATGTTTGTCGAAATCATGAACAGCTTCCAGACTGTCCTCACTGCCGGATGCGGTGATAACCTTGCTTGAAACCATGTCGCGTTTCAGTCCTCCGGCCTGTATTATTCCCGGGGGAAGGGGATAGAGGGCACCCCAGTATCCGTAAGGCGGATCGAATTCCGACATTTTGACAAGCTTTTCCTGAATGCCTGCCTCATCAAACATCTGTCTCAGCTCAATGAATGTAAGTACACTTTCAATCAGTTTCCCGGAACGGTAATTCAGTATTTCATCCTTGGCATCGATGCAGGGTCCGATATGAACCAGTGCAGTATCTTCTTCATAAAGTTCCTTCACCACCATTGCCGTGGCTATCATGGGAGAAACCAGGGGGGCAAGGTTGGGAGTAAGTTCCGGATGGTATTTTTCAATAAGCTTGACAATGGCCGGACAGTTTGCGGATATGTAGTACTTGCCTTTGGCCCTGCTGAAGAGTTCAACATAATGCGCCGCTATGAGGTCAACGCCGAAAGAAACTTCGTGGACGTAGTCAAATCCCAGGGAGCGGATCATGGTGACAAATTTCCGGTAATCGGTTATATCATCAAATTCCGATGCTATGCTTGGTTCAATAAGGGCAGCGGTTTTACGGCCCGATGACAGAATGGCCCTTACTTCATCCTTTGAATCACGGAATTCTACTGCACCCCGGGAACAGGATACAAAGCATAACCCGCATCCGATGCATCTTTCGGAAACAATTACAGGATGTGCCTTCTGAGGTCTTACCTCTATGGCATTTACCGGGCAGATACGGACACAGGAATAGGAATTCCTGCACTTCGACTCGTTGATTGTCAAAACCGGTTTTCTTTTATTCATTTTGCTTCCTTCCGGATTGTTTAAGTTTTGCCAGCTCCCTGTCCAGAATATCCTCAATCCCGGCAAGAGTAATTCCTTCAATAATCTTTCCGTTTATGTTCAGATTCGGACCATTGGTGCAGTTACCAATACAGCGGGCACCCCTGAAAATCACTTTGTCCTCAAGGTGATGCTTTTTCAGGTATTCCTTTATAAAAACTGCAACATCCTTGTTTCCTCTTGAGAAACAGGAGCTTCCCAGACAAATCTGCATTTCTGTAGCCTTGATCATTACTCCTGGTGACTATAATATAACAACAGCCTCAAAAATAGTAATAATTCCAATTGTTTATTAGTCCCTTATTGCTATATTGTTAAAAAAATAACATTGTTTATTTTGTAACAATAAATAATTATATTTGTCTGTCCTATTTCATTATCCTGATGAGTGCGGAAATTGAATCAATAATGAAAAAATACAGGCCCGGAAGAAGAGAAGATCTTATTCCGCTTCTTCAGGAGATTCAGGATAAAAATGGTTATCTCTCGGAAGAC
>JAAYKX010000206.1 GCA_012522155.1 Bacteroidales bacterium | reverse complement strand
GTGTATGACTGATTATAGTCACGGTTGAAAAGGAACTGCTGCTCCCCGATAAATGAATTTGTCTGCATGACGAGAGGTCTGGTGTCATCAATCATTACCTTTATCATTCTGAGATTCTCATTAATTTCAATGTTCTCATTCCAGTCGACTGACACAACAATCTCATCCTGTTTTACTGTTGGGAATCTTTCCTTTTCCATGCTGATGAACTGTCCTGCCATCAGCAGTATTATCAGCAGGAATGTTATCATTGTAACCGTACGATATCTGAAGAAGAATGTCATTCCTGCTTCATACCTGTCTTCCAATCCTTTAAGGCTGATCTTTCTGACAATCTTTGTCAGGAGTCCTTCTTTTCCGCTTTTATAAACCAGGTAATAAACAGTGGGAAGAAGTGTTATACCGACAAGAAGCGATACACCCTGGCCGATAATAATGGCTATTGCCTGGTCGTAAAAGAGAGCTCCTGAAATACCGCTGAGGAAAATCAGAGGGATAAAAACCGCGCATGTAACAAGTACCGATGAAATAAGCGGTGTTATCACTTCATTCGTACCCCTGATACAGGCTTCAACCAGCGAAAGTCCCCTGTCGATCCATTGTGTGATGTTTTCAATGATAACTATTGAGTTGTCGATCATCATCCCTATGCCGAGTATCAGTCCGGCAAGTGAAATAACATTGATTGATAATCCCGCCACGTAGAAAAACAGGAGGCTTATAACCAGCGTTGCAGGTATACTGAATCCTATTATCAGAGGTGATTTGGCATCTTTCAGGAAGAAGAACATGAGAAAGAATGCAAGTATACCTCCTGCAAAAAGGCTTTCCCTGAGATTTGAGATTGAATAATCGAGCAGTCGTGTCTGGTCCTGTGATATCTCAAAATCCATTCGCGGATAATCCTTCCTGAAAATATTGATCATTTCCGCCATCTTTTCCTCAAGGGAAGCCATTCTTGCTGTCGACTCCTTGATTATCGCGAGAGAAATTGCTCTTTTCCCATTAGAATAATACAATCCCGCCGGCCTCGCCTGCCGTATTCCTATATCGGCAAAATCCTTGAGCTGCAAAAGCCTGTCGCCTGATTTTATATAGATATTCCTTACATCCCCGGGATCCTTCAGATATGAACTGAACTCCAGGTTGTACAGGTATTTCCCGTCTTTTACCATTATGCTGCCGATATTGATATTATTAAGACTTACCGCCTGTGTAATATCATTTTCTGTTATACCCAGGCCATGCATCTTTTTGCTGTCGGGACTGATATAAATCTCCCGTTTTATCTGTCCCGTGATATCGGCCATACCCACTTCAGGCAACTGTTCAATTCTTCTTTTAATGACAGTCTCTGCAAATTCGCTCAATTCAATGAACTTCTCCTCACCCGCGTTTTCATCCGTAAGAGTTATGTTGAGCAGAAAGACCGGTATATCCGTGGCGCTTGCCTTTATTATCCTTGGCCTTTCAAGGTCACGCGGGAGGTTGTTCATGGCAGCGTCAATCTTTTCGTTTACTTCCATGAATGCAAGATTGACATCATTGCCGAACTTAAACCTCAGCCTTATATGCGCGCTTCCGTTTCGGGATTCGGATTGAATATCATCAAGGCCTGGTACCTGAAATAGGTTCCTTCGTAAAACGCTTACCACAGTGTTCTCTATCTCTCTTGCGCTTACATCAGGCCGTGATATGGCAACGGTGATCTCAGGGATATCAATATCCGGCATTAACGATACAGGCAGTCTGAGAGAAGCAACAATCCCAAGCATGATGAGTGCAAGGAAGGTCATTGTTACTGCCACGGGTTTCGTTATAAGGAATCTTACCATTTTCTTTGTTTTGCAGGTCTTGCAGGTCTTGCATTACCAGCACGACTTGTACGACCAATTTTTCCTAACATTATGGGCTGATACACCACCAGTCCCACTAT
>JAAYKX010000205.1 GCA_012522155.1 Bacteroidales bacterium | reverse complement strand
TTCCCTTCCTGGGTGCTTTCGCATATGCAGTATACCGTAAAAGGAAATGGGACAGCCATGAACGGAAATTCCTGGCAGAAAATGCCGACGCCTTATCCGGAGCAACGCTGAAAACATTTACTTTTTCTTCCCTTGACGATCTTAAGGGACAGGTACCGGGAGGCAGGATTGCAGGCATTGAACTCAGCAGACTGATAATGGGGGGAAACCTTATCGGGGGATGGTCCCATGCCCGCGACCTGATATATACAGATAAGCTGGTAAAGGCATACCACACCGATGAACGGGTAATGATGACAATGCAGCTGGCGGAAAAATGCGGAATCAATGCAATCCTTACCAACCCGGCTCTGTGCAGGATTATAAACAAATACTGGAGAGAGACCGGGGGTAAAATGAAATTTATTTCAGATGGCGGGGGATCAGAGGAATCAATAAGAAATTCTGTTGAAGGCGGTGCCTGTACAATATATGTGCACGGAGGCGACGCTGACCGCATGGCCTATGACGGTAAGGTTGACCGGATAGCAAAAAACCTGGAAATAATCCGCAGCTATGACATGCCGGCCGGGATCGGAGCTCACCGGCTAGAAACAATTATTGCATGTGTTGAAGCAGGAATCATACCCGATTACTGGGTCAAAACCATTCATCACCATGATTACTGGTCCGCAAAAGTTGACACTGAACACCGGACAACAGTGGATGAAGGCTACAAGGATAATATGTGGGATTTCACTCCCCGTGAAACAATTGAATTCATGAGTAAGCTTGAACAGCCCTGGATCGGATACAAGATCCTTGCTGCAGGAGCAATCCGGCCCGAGGATGGTTTCCGCTATGCCTTCAGCAATGGTGCAGATTTTGTATGCGTGGGAATGTACGATTTCCAGGTTGTGGAGGATTGCAACATTGCCCTGGATACACTTTCAAATATTAACCGTTCAAGACCATGGAGAGGATAATTTCATTACTTGTAATACTGGCTGGGCTGGGCAGTATTCCGGTATCAGCACAATACAATGAGGGTGACAGGGGAAAAAACGGTTCCGCATTTCAGTGGCCTGAAGGGAAAAAAATGGGTCTGAGCCTTACTTTCGATGACGCCCGCCTGACACAGATCGACAAGGGTATTCCCCTTCTTGATCAGTATAATGTAAAAGCTACATTTTACGTCTCACCCAAGGCAATGAGGCAAAGGGCTGAAGGCTGGAAAAAAGCGGCTGCCAACGGACACGACATAGGTAATCATTCAATGATGCATCCATGTTCAGGTAATTTCCTGTGGGCAAGAAACAGGGCACTGGAAAAGTATTCCCTGAAAAAGATGCGTCGTGAACTGGATTCAGCCAATATGGTGATCCGGGAACTGACAGGAGTGAAACCCCTTTCTTTTGTTTATCCGTGCGGACAGAAATTTATCGGCAGGGGCAAAAAGACGAAAAGCTATGTACCCATTGTTGCCGCAATGTTTGAAACCGGCAGGGGCTGGCTCGACGAAGCTCCGAATGATCCGTCATATTGTGACATGGCAAAGCTTTACGGAATGGAACTCGATGGCAAATCCTTTGAAGAGGTTCTGAAAATTATTGAAACAACAAAAAGCCAGGGAGGATGGCTGATCTTTGCCGGTCATGAGATGAACGACGAAGAGGGCCATCAGACATCCCTTCTCCCGACAATAGAAGCACTGTGCCGCTATGCTGCGGATCCTTCAAACGGGATCTGGATCGACAATGTTCATAATATAGCGGACTATATTAACAAAACACGCTCCGGGAATATTAAATAGGTACCTGTTCAACTTACTGTGCAGGGCAATATGTATAAGCTGCCGGAATTTGCCGGAATCTACCGGAACCAGGGATGTTCCGCTTATTTCTTACAGCTGCAGTTATTGCCGGCCGTTTCAGTTAAACCAGTACGACAGCTTAACCACAAGTCCCCTGTTCTTGTTCATCATGGGATCATCAGCAAAAGAATTGCCGGTATAAACGATAAACAGGTACGAAACAGGTGCAAAGCGCCACTGAAAACGGATATTGGTATTGAGGTTGTCAATCTGATTGTTGTATTGAATAAAAGTCGTCAGAAACAGATTATTGGTAAAAGTAATATCCAGTCTCGGACCAACCAGGATAAGCTGAGCGCTGTTGTAAGGCTCAGGTAATTTAATGTCGTTATAATTTGCAGTAATGGCAATGCTCCCATAAGGCTCAACCCTGTAATTCAGGGAAGTACTTAAATACAGTCTGTTTCCGTTATAATATCCTCCATACAGGCCTTCTATGCTGTAATACAATAAGTTTCGTGTATCAGAGTCAAACTTTACAGCAGCATTTTTCCAGCTGTATCTGCTTCCTGCCGGCAGTCTGGCCCCGGAGGTATTTGTAGGATCAAATGCCTCGCCCAGCCTGACAAAATCCTCTGACAGGGACAGGGTCAGCTGATCCCTGCTCTTCCACCCTATCACATATGAGATTTCTGTCTGCCGGTCTGTCATGCCCGAAGACGGCTCAAATATGGTTTTAAAACTCACAGCCGGTCCGTGACTTAATATTTTACTCTCCTGTGATCCGAAAAAAAGATAGCTTACAGAAGGAAAAATTTCATAAAGCCCTGTTCGTCTGACATAGCCGCTTTCTGCATTGAAGTCAGCCCCGACCCATGCCTGATCCAGGCTGGCTTTCAGATACTGGGATGAATATGTAAGATTGGCTCCGGCAGCAGATGCATCGGCCTTTGCCCCGGGATATAATGACTGATGATAAAAAACTTTTCCTGTCCAGCGATTATCCAAGTTTGCCATGTTGTATTCAAGTCCGGCCACCCGGTTATACTTCATTATTCCTGTAAGGGTATCGCTGTAACTCCCCGTCACCTGCCTGTTCACCATAAAGGCAACAATACTTGACCTGCTGAAAACATTACGCTGCAGGATGGTCACGGCATAATTACTGGCTGGAACAGTATCCCTGGCTCCTGTCTGGATATCCATTAATCCTATCCGCCACCTGTCGCCAAATCTTCCTGTAAGCCTCACCCCGGCGTTTACCGGCACATTAAGACCCACCCTTCTTGAAAAGAAAGGCTGAATACCTGTCTTGCCCAGACTTGAGAACAAATCACTGTTTTCAAGAAAAAACTGTCTTTTCTCCGGATAGAACAGTTCAAACCTGTCAAGGTCAATCTGCTGCCTGTCAACTTCAACCTGGGAATAGTCAGGATTTATTGTAAGATCGAGGTTCATGGATGTTGACAGTATCATCTTGCCGTCAATACCGGCATTCCAGTCCCATTTCGCACCCTGACCGTTTTCTTTCTCAGAGATAATCCTGGATGTACCATATGGAATAAGTGAAAAGCGCGGTCCTGCCTTTTCAGGAGGATCCTCCCATACAAGAGTTCCGGTATATGGCAGGGCGGCATGAGGAAACTGGCGGGGCATGGGAGCCCAGGCTGATTTTTCGTTGTTTTTCAGATCGAGCCGTCCAAAATTAATCCCCCACTCCTTTTCACCTCCGAAATACCTGAGGCTCCTGAAAGGGATCGCACATTCCACAACCCATCTGTCATCATAGTTTTTTACTGCCGAACGCCATTTGATATCCCAGTTGTAATCAACCTTTGTACCCTCATATTGAAGTCCGTCTGCCTGGGATCCGGCTGCAGTGATCCCGAACGCAAAGCCATTCGTCTGATCATTGTAGGTGTCAATAAAAAACATGAAATTATCATTCAGGTTGAATGAAAAATCCCTCTTCATGGATTCCGCCGGCCGCTTACCCGGTGTCGGATCATAACATATGGCTCCGACATACAGATTTGTATTGTCATAAGTCACAAATGCAAGAGTCTGAGCAATGGCATAGCCCGTATCCGTAGGTGTCACACGCTGAAACTTACCCGTTGGCTCTGCCAGCTTCCAGGCATTCTCATCAAGAATTCCGTCTATGGTTATATGCTCGTCAGTCCTCTGTGCATGAATACGGTACTTATCCCTGTTAACACCCCTGGGCTGTGCACTTAAGGACCAGCTTAGCCCAAGCATTGCGATACATGTTAATAAAAGACGCAGATAAGACATTAATGATATGGTTGAGATTTTAAAACGGTATTTTACGTGTTAAATATAACAACAATATTCTTTCCGGCATTTCATAACCAATGTCAAAAGACCCGGAACCGTGTCTGCCCTCATAACGAAATATGAATAATGGCAAGTCATCCGGAAGGTCAGACCCGGCACTATAC
>JAAYKX010000204.1 GCA_012522155.1 Bacteroidales bacterium | reverse complement strand
GCTCAGCGTGGAACGTTTAAGATTCAGAGCTGCCGCAACATCTTCCTGTGTCCTGCCCTTTCTCTTTCTTAAAAATTTAATATTTGAACTAAAATACATATAGAAAATGATTATATTGTAATCAGTATATTGATTAGTTTATAATCAAAAATAGAACATAATTATTGTATAAACAAATTTTTTATTGAAAAAATTCAAATGAATAAAAATAGCAGCGATCGCTCCATCCTTCACCTTGATCTCGATACTTTTTTTGTTTCAGTTGAGAGATTAAGGAACAGCAGACTTATCGGTAAGCCTGTAATAATCGGAGGTCTGTCGGACCGCGGTGTGGTATCATGCTGCAGCTATGAAGCAAGGAAATCCGGAGTAAGCTCGGCAATGCCGGTGAAACTTGCCAGAAACATGTGTCCAGAAGCAATAATAATCCGGGGCGATATGGAGGCCTACAGTAATTATTCGAATATTATTACTGATATAATAGCATCAAAATCACCTTTATATGAAAAGTTATCTATAGATGAACATTACGTGGATTTAAGCGGGATGGATCGCTTTTACGGAAACTATAAATGGGCACACGAACTGCGGCAGTACATCATGAAGGAAACCGGCCTGCCACTTTCTGCAGGGCTTTCGGTAAACAAAACCGTATCAAAGATTGCGACGGGAGAAGCAAAACCAAACGGGGAAATTGAAGTTGTAAAGGAAGGAGTTCTTCCTTTTCTGGATCCTCTTCCAATTGGCAGGATTCCCATGGTAGGCCGGAAAACAAGCCATGTTCTCAGGTCAATGGGCATAAATACCATTTTTACCCTCAGGAATATTCCTGTTGAAATGCTGGAAAAGCTTATGGGGAAAAAAGGTATCGAGATATGGAAAAAAGCAAACGGTATAGATTCAAGTCCGGTCATCAGCTACTCGGAGCAGAAATCGATAAGTACCGAGCATACATTCGAAAAGGACACTACCGACATGGCACTGCTCAGGCAGACACTTGCCGGCATGATTGAAAGAACTGCCTACGATCTCCGCAAACAGGAAAAACTCACTTCATGTGTAACCGTAAAAATAAGATATTCCAATTTTGATACCCACACGCTTCAGAAACGAATACCCTATACGGCTTTTGACCATGTTCTGACAGGTATCGCAAAGGAGCTTTTTACCCGGCTCTACCAGAGACGTATGCTGATCAGGCTCATTGGTGTCAGATTAAGTCACCTGGTACGGGGCGTTCAGCAGCTCAATATGTTTGACGATACTCCCGAAAAAATAAGTCTTTACATGGCAATAGACAGGCTCAGGGACCGCTTCGGGCGGGATGCAGTGCGACGGGCTGCAGGTGTGATGACCACTGCCGAAAGAGTGGAAAAAGAAAGCAGGCGATGCGAATATACTTCGGATCAGCAGAATATGATCAGGGAAAGACTGAGAGGATATGTGATGTATGGAAGATAAGGCCTTGCATTTAAACTGTCATTCATATTACAGTCTTCGCTACGGAACAATGTCTGTGGAACAGCTGGTGGGAAAAGCTGCAGAAAACGGTATTGAATCAATGGCACTGACTGATATAAACAATTCCACCGCAATTCCGGAGTTTGTACGGGAATGTATTGAAAACAATATCCGTCCTCTTGCCGGAATTGAGTTCCGGAGGAACAATGAACTGCTTTACACGGGCATTGCCCGGAATAACAGGGGAATGAAGGAGCTTAACGAATTCCTGTCAAAACACAATCTGGAAGGGACCCCTCTCCCATTCCCTGCACCGCGCGTTTCAGATGCATACATCATATATTCCATGAAAAAGTCTCCTGGCCGGAAACTGTTTGAAAATGAGCGTACAGGAATAAGAAAGAATGAAGCGGGCCGGCTAGTTAACATGAGCAGTAAAGAAAAGAGCAGTATGATAATAATGCAGCCAGTCACTTTTAGTGTGCCGGCCGATTTTTTTATACATAAAAGCCTGAGGGCCATTGATAATAATATTCTCCTCAGCCATCTGAAGCCTTCGCAGTACGCAGGGGAAAATGAATTTTTCCATTCACCGGTTCATCTGAAGCATTGTTTTACAAGTTATCCCGGAATAATAGACAATACAGAAAAACTCATCAGGGACTGCAGCATATCCTTCGATTTTGTGAATCCAAAAAACAAAAAGATCTTTTCAGCCAGCCGCTATGACGATAAGCTGCTTCTTGAAAAACTGGCATGGGACGGAATGCTCTACCGGTACGG
>JAAYKX010000203.1 GCA_012522155.1 Bacteroidales bacterium | reverse complement strand
GATAAATACTCATCATCATGGCTGATCTGAAAACAACGTACATGGGACTGAAGCTGAAAAACCCGGTTATTGCCGGAGCCAGCAATCTTTCCCTGAATAAGGAAAATCTTGTAAAAATAGAAAAGGCTGGTGCGGCAGCAGTAGTCTACAAGTCACTCTTCGAGGAGCAGTTCCATCTTGAAAATCTGGAACTGTATGAACTGAGAACGGAATATGAAGACCGTTATGCCGAAATGGTAACCCTGTTCCCGAATGCCGGGAAGGAGCCTTCATATCCGCAGGAACACCTGCTGAATCTGAAGCGGGCAAAAGAAACTGTTTCCATACCGGTGATAGCCAGCCTTAACGCCGTTTATGACGAGTCATGGGTTGAATATGCCGTCAAAATTGAGGAAACGGGCGTCGACGCGCTCGAATTGAATTTTTATACCGTTCCCGAAAAGCTGGATAATTCATACGGGGTAGTTGAGAAAAAACATGCAAGAATTCTCAGTGCCGTTAAAGCTGCTGTTAAAATTCCGGTATCGGTTAAGCTGAGTCCTTTCTATACAAACCCCCTGGGTCTGATTCATGATCTTGACAAAACGGGAGCCGATGGATTCGTACTTTTTAACCGCCTCTTTCAGCCCGATATTGATACTGAGACCCAGCAGCACCGTTTTCCATATAACCTGAGTAACCTGGAGGATAAGAGACTGCCTCTGCGCTTTGCCGGTCTGCTGTATGGAAATCTCAAAGCATCAATATGTGCAAGCTCCGGAATATTCAACGGTGATGATGTTGTTAAAATGATACTTGCAGGCGCTGATTGTGTACAGGTGGTAAGTACACTCTATCTTAACCAGATTGAGGTGATTGAAAAAATTCTCACGGAAACCGCCAAATGGATGGATGCAAACAAATATGGTTCACTTGAAGATTTCAGGGGAAAACTTTCACGGAAAATTTCCGGAAACGAAACCCTGTTCAACCGTACTCAGTATATAGATTTTCACCTTAATACAGCAGAAATACTAAACAAGCACAGAATATTCTGATCAGTATCAGAAATTCCTTTTTTACACAGACATAGTCTGTCATTTTGTCGAAATCAGAGTTGAAGGGTGGATTTGTGCCAGCAAATCGACCCTTTGCTTTTTGGTGGAATATGGGCTTCTGAAACATGAAGCTGTCTTTCCCTGCTTAGTTAAGGGATCCTGCATCATGAATTTGTTTTTTTCCGGTTTTTGCCAAGAAAATCTGTAACATTAAATTGAAGATATATCAGCAATAAATATTACATTCGCTTTTAATAGAGCTATTAAATAAATCTATTACAAAATGGCTGAAATCAATAATACCGAACAGGACATCCTCGATGCAGCTGAAAAACTGTTTTTAAGGAAAGGCTTTGCATTGACTTCCACTACGGAGATAGCAAGGGAAGCAGGTTGTAACCAGGCTCTGGTTCACTATTATTACCGGACGAAGGAGAGATTGTTTACAAGGATATTTCAACAGAAGATGTATCTGTTCCTGGCTCATTTTATAGATGGAAGCAGGAAGAATATGCCTTTTGAAACGAAGATCAGGAAAATGGCGGAAGCTCATTTTAATATGCTGATAAAAAATCAGCAGTTGCCGTTTTTTATTTTTACTGAACTGATACTGAATGAAGGAAGACTGAATATCCTGATGGACAGTCTGGATGAAAACTATGAGGAGGTTTACCGGATTTTCAATGATGAACTGCAGGAAGAAATAAGGAAAGGACATATCAGGGAAATGACTTTTCTGGATATTTTACTTGTAATTGTGTCATTAAATGGTATGTTATTCATGCTGAATCCAATACTCAGAAAGGGCTTTACGGGAACCGGAGATAACTACAGGGAATTTATAAATCACCGCAGGGAAGAAAACCTCAGGATAATATTACAGAGTCTTAAGCCATAAATATCCCGGACAGAAAAACACTGTTTTATTAAATAATCATTTCATTATAAAATCAACTTTTACAAATGCACTCAGTTCTAAAGATCGGTATAGATATTGGTTCCACAACCATTAAAGTTGTTGCTGCGGGAAGCGACAACTCGGTGATCTTCAAGGATTACCGCAGGCATTATGCCGATATAGGAGAGGCTGTTGCAGCTATGCTGAACAGACTTGACAATGATCTTGGCAATTGCAGGGCAAGTCTTTGTATAACAGGATCGGCAGGTATGGGAGTTGCTGAGAAAAGCGGAATCAGTTTCGTTCAGGAAGTTGTTGCCGCATGTGAAGTGATCCGTTCAGGATATCCGGATATCCGGACATTTGTGGATATCGGAGGAGAGGATTCCAAGATGATATTTTTTAACGGTGACAAAATTCCCGATATAAGGATGAATGGAAACTGTGCAGGCGGAACGGGATCCTTCATTGATCAGGTTGCCTCATTGCTGAATACGGATCCGCAGACCCTGAACAGCCTTGCGGAAAAATCCACGATCAGCTATCCTGTTTCTTCCCGTTGCGGTGTTTTTTGCAAGACTGACATTCAGAACCTGCTGAGCCGTAATGTCAGCAGGGAAGATATTGCAGCTTCTGTTTTTCACGCGGTGGTGATCCAGGTAATAACATCACTGGCAAGGGGACATGAAATAGAACCACCCGTTCTGCTGACCGGAGGCCCCTTCAGTTTTCTTCCCTGGCTGAGACATGCTTTTGCAAAGGAATTAAAGATAGCTGCCGCACAGCTTATCCTTCCTGAGCATTCGAAGGTGATAAGTGCATGGGGAGCTGCCATCTGCTCTGCTGAAACTGCTGAGTATTCAAGTATCCGGGAATATCGTGAAAAAATAGAAAAAGCGCTACAGGGAAATAACTGTTCAGAGACACACAGGCTGGATCCGCTTTTCCGTGATGAGCATGAAATGGAGAGATGGAAGCTGGCGAAGGAAAAATACCGCCTGCCTTCCGTGACCCTTGAAAACCTTGAGGATGATGATTGCTTTATCGGTATCGACAGCGGCTCCACCACGACAAAAGTCGTTGCCACGGACAGGAAGGGGAGGATATTTTTTCATTTTTATGAGAAAAACAATGGTGACTCCCTGGGGACAATAAACAGGGGTTTACATATTCTGAAAAAGGATCTTGAAGATGCGGGGAAACATATTACTGTTGCCGGAAGCTGTGTGACAGGCTACGGGGAAGACCTTGTCAGAGCTGCATTTCCCGTCGGTTCAGGCCAGGTTGAGACCATTGCCCATTATCTTGCTGCCGGTCATTTCAACCCGCAGGTATCATTTATTCTTGATATCGGCGGTCAGGATATGAAGGCAATATTTGTAAAGGACGGACTGATTGACAGGATTGAGATCAATGAAGCCTGTTCCTCGGGTTGCGGATCCTTTATCGAGGAATTTGCACGCTCACTGAATTACAGTTGTGAAGAATTTTCGGATCTCTCGGTAAAATCGGAACAGCCCTGTGATCTCGGGACCCGCTGTACGGTATTCATGAACTCAAAGGTTAAACAGAGTCTTCGTGAAGGTGCCGGAGTGGCAGATATTGCTGCCGGCCTGGGATATTCAGTTGTCAGAAACTGTCTTTTTAAGGTTTTGAAACTGAAAAATTTTGATGAGCTGGGTGATAATATCATGGTTCA
This sequence comes from Bacteroidales bacterium, assembly GCA_012522155.1. Lineage (GTDB taxonomy): Bacteria > Bacteroidota > Bacteroidia > Bacteroidales > VadinHA17 > LD21. The sequence continues at coordinate 12,907 of JAAYKX010000203.1, read as the reverse complement.
GGGGGGATCCTTCAGGAATCTGTCAATAATCCGTGCCCTGGAGCTTGAAACGGGCAGATCCGTGATGATTACCGATTTTCCGGAACTGATGGGAGCCTATGGTGCAGCTCTTCACGCGATCAAAGTATGGAGCAGGGGCATGACAGAGCCACTGGATATTTCTGAACTGAGGCTGAGGAAGAACAGGAGCAGCAAGGCCATAATATGTAAAGGATGTGAAAATCAATGTACTGTAACGATATTTGAATTTAAGGGGGGAAAGAGGTATTACACGGGAAACAAATGTGAAAAGATTTTCTGTAATTCGGGATCAGGACCTGCCGGGGGTTTTAACCTGTACTCAGAAAAAGGGAAATATTTGTTTGAAAGATCAGGCGGTATTCCCGGAACCCAAATAAAAATAGGCATTCCTCGTGTGCTGGGAATGTATGAGAATTATCCTTTCTGGCACACATTCCTGACCGGATCGGGCTTTGAAGTGGTTCTGTCCGATGCATCCACCCCCCGTCTCAATGATGTGGGCGCCGCAACGGTGATGTCGGACAATATCTGTTTTCCGGCCAAGATTGCCAACGGACATGTACTGAATCTGACAGAAAAAAATGTTGACCGTATATTTCTTCCCTTTGTGGTATATGAAAAAAAGGATGACAGAAATTCGGTTAACAGTTATAATTGTCCCATAGTGACAGGATATTCCGAAGTACTGAGAAGTTCAATAAACACCGCAGAAAAATTCGGACTGCCCTTTGATTCCCCGGCTCTCACCTTCAGGGATCGCCGTCTTCTTAAAAAAGGCTGTACGGAATATGTACTTTCTGTTTCTCCCGGGATCTCCCGGAAGAAAATTGACAATGCATTCATGCTTGCCATCGGAGAACAGGAAAAATATGAAAAGCTGCTTGCTGAAAAATGCAGGACTGTTGCCGGTAAAGCCATTGAGGATAACAGGCTTGTGATTCTGCTGGCAGGACGCCCCTATCACAGCGATCCCTTCATACAGCACAAGATATCGGATATCATTTCTGATTTCGGGGCGGATGTGATATCCGATGATATTGTAAGGGGAGATGAGTTTGACAGCAGTAAGGTACAATGTATCAGTCAGTGGGCCTGGACCAACAGAATTATTAAATCAGCCCTGTGGGCGGCAGATGCACCGGGGAATGTCCATTATGTCCAGCTTACATCATTCGGATGCGGTCCGGATGCATTTATCCTGGATGAGGTTTCTGATATTCTCAGAAGGAAAGGGAAGAATGCTACCTTTCTTAAAATTGATGATATCAATAATCTGGGTTCAACCAGACTGAGGATCAGATCGCTGATTGAAAGTCTCAGGCTAAGGGATACAGACAGGAATAATCCGGGAAACAGTATTATAAATACCAGGATATTTACCAGGAAGGAGAGAAAACGGAAAATCCTGATGCCGTGGTTTGCCGACTTTTATTCTCCATTTTTCCCCGCGCTTTTTGAACTGTCGGGTTATGAGGCGGAAAACCTGCCTCCCAGCGATCAGCTCTCTGCAGATTACGGGCTGAAGTATTCAAATAATGAGATATGTTATCCTGCCACCCTGGTTGTTGGTGATATCATGAAAGCCCTCGACAGCGGTCGCTATGACAGGAATGAAATTGTTGTCGGCATGTCCCAGACCGGCGGACAGTGCAGGGCCACCAGTTATATTTCCCTTATTAAGAAAGCGCTTATTTCATCGGGCTATGAAGATATTCCCGTTGTTTCCATTGCCCTGGGTGGAAGTATCGGAAATGAGCAGCCCGGCTTTGAAATGAAATGGGGCAGGAAATACAAGGCGGTTATTGCATGTATGCTCTATGCCGATTACCTGTCGCAGATGTATTATTCCACTGCTCCGAGGGAGAAGGAACCCGGTATTTCCGAAGCCCTGAAATCAAAATATCTCAGTCTGGGAACAGAGGCTTTAAGGGAAAACTCTTCCGAAAGATTTTTTGATCTTGCCGGAGAGATGGCGGCCGGTTTTGCATCTGCATGTGATCACCGGCCGGTACCCAGGGTCGGGATTGTCGGAGAGATATATGTGAAATACAATAATTTTGCACACAAGAATGTAATAAACTGGCTTATTACCCAGGGTGTGGAACCGGTCGTCCCTCTGATAACGAATTTCTTTACTGACGGATTTGCCAGCTATGAAGCCAGGATAAACGGTAATATTTCCAGGAAAAAATTTCCGCTTTTTATTGTTGATATGGCAAAATCATATGTCCAAAGGATGATCAGCCGGATGGATTCAAGAATTGAGGCTTTTCACTACCGGAGGGGGATAAGTGATCCGGATACCGACGCACAAAAGGCTTCCGCAATAATAAATCTGAATTCCCAGTTTGGTGAAGGCTGGAGAATACCGGCTGAGCTGGTTCATTTTGCAGAGAGCGGGATCAACAATGTACTCAGCCTTCAGCCCTTCGGATGCATTGCCAATCATATTGTTTCAAAGGGTATAGAAAAGAGGGTACGGCAGCTTTTCCCTGAAATGAATATATTGTCACTTGACTTTGACAGCGGTGTAAGCGATGTCAATATATACAACCGGTTGCATTTTATGATAAAAAATGCACAGGAACAGCTGCAGCGGGTCTGATATTTTGATCAGAGCGGTTCCCGTGGAAATATAATGAGATAATTTATGTAATATTGGAATCTCGAAAAATGCTTGATCATGACAGAACAAATCAAACAGATTGCAGCGAGAATCAGGGAGATCCGTGAGATTTCCGGTGTCACGGCTGAAGCACTTGCACTGAAGCTGGGTCTTCCCGGGGAACTTTATAACAGTTATGAAAGTGGTGACACCGACATTCCTGTAGGAATCGTTTTTGAAATATCGGAAATGTTTAATGTCGAACTCTCGGTTCTTTTGGGAGGAAACAATCCGAAACTGCATGTTTACAGCATAGTCAGAAAGGGGAAAGGATTAAAACTGGAGCGCAGGCAGCAATACAGATATGAGAGTCTTGCCTGGAATTTTATGAACAAGAAGGCTGAAATATTTATGGTTACCATTGATCCAAAGCCGGAAGATACTATGCTTGAGTTTAATTCCCATCCCGGACAGGAATTTAATTATGTGCTGGAAGGAGCTATGATGACAATAATTGACGGGCATGAGATCATCCTCAATGAAGGGGATTCAATCTTTTTTGATTCAGGATACAAGCATGCGATGAAAGCCCTCAACAATAAGCAGGTGAGATTCCTGGCAATGGTTTTATAGGGAAAAGAACAGAGGAAAAGAACAGCCGGCAGTTGCATGAATAACTGTGAAAAAAACCCGGGAAGATATTGTGGCAGGCTGCCGGGAAGATTTTGGATGAAACAGTCAGGGATACAGTATAAAAAATCATAAAATCAAAATAATACAGAATTAAAGTTTAGGAAAGCAATGATATTGGAGAAATACCTTGAGCAGACTGATTTTGAATCGTATGAGAATTTCAGGTCCGGTTTTGAAATAAAAATTCCACAAAACTTCAATTTTGCCTATGATATAGTTGATAAAACAGCTGCGGAAACACCCGGGAAAATTGCAATGGTATGGTGTGATGACAAGGGGAATGAAGCTGTTTTTACTTTTGAACAGATGAAATATTACAGCAGCAAGGCAGCCTGCTATTTTAAATCGCTTGGCATAGGGAAGGGTGACCGGGTGATGCTTATTCTGAAAAGGCATTTTAGTTACTGGTTCTGTACTCTGGCCCTGAACAGGATAGGTGCGGTCACAATACCGGCGACACATTTGCTTTCTGCAAAAGATATTGTTTACAGGAATAATGCTGCGGATATAAAAATGATAGTTTGTGTTCCTGACCCTTTTGTGATGGAACATATTGAGGAAGCTGAAAGCCAATCGCCTACATTGAAATACAAGGTACTGACAGATTGCGACAGGGAAGGGTGGCTGAATTTCTCAAAGGGTATGGAAGAGAGTCCGGCTGAATTTCCCAGGCCGGCAGGAGATGATGCAGTAGGAAACAGCGATACCATGCTTCTTTACTTTACTTCGGGAACAACAGGAATGCCCAAGATGGTAAGCCACGATTTTACCTATCCCCTCGGGCATGTGGTAACGGCAAAATACTGGCAGGGCGTATTGAACGGTGGTCTTCATTTTACTATTGCTGATACAGGCTGGGCAAAATCGGCCTGGGGCAAGATTTACGGTCAGTGGATATCAGGCAGTGCCGTAATGACTTACGATTATGACAAGTTTGTGCCGGGAGATATTCTTTCAGTGATTGAAAAATACGGGGTTACCACATTCTGTGCACCTCCTACAATATACAGGTTCCTTATCAAGGAAGACCTGACCCGTTATGATCTGGGCAGGCTTAAAAACTGTGTTGTTGCTGGTGAACCCCTGAATCCGGAAGTATACAGGTATTTCCTTGAAAAAACCGGACTGAAGCTGATGGAAGGGTACGGGCAGACCGAATGTACTGTTGCAATAGCGACCTATCCGTGGATGGAGCCCAAGCCGGGCTCAATGGGGAAGCCAACACCGGGCTATGATATTGATATTGTTGATGAGTCAGGCAATTCATGTGAAATCGGCTATGAGGGGGAGATTGTAATATATACTTCCCGGAGAAAACCCGTGGGTATGTTCAGGGGTTATTACCGCGATGATGAGCTGACAAGAAGTGTATGGCCGGACGGGATATATAAAACAGGCGACATGGCCTGGCGGGATGAAGACGGCTATTTCTGGTTCGTGGGCAGGGCAGATGATATCATTAAAAGTTCCGGTTACCGTATTGGTCCCTTCGAAGTTGAAAGTGCCCTCATTGAACATCCTGCAGTGCTTGAATGTGCCGTTACCGCTGTTCCCGATCCTGACAGGGGCCAGATAGTGAAGGCCACGGTTATCCTGTCAAAGGGCTATACTCCCGGTGATGAACTTGCGAAAGAGCTGCAGGAACATGTTAAAAGAGTAACCGCACCCTATAAGTATCCGAGAATAGTTGAATTTGTCAATGAACTGCCGAAAACCATAAGCGGCAAGATACGAAGGGTTCAGATAAGGGAGGAAAATGAACAGGTATCCGGGGAATAGAATTGCCGGGCGATGGATCAGCCGGGCGATAGTACCGCCGGGCAATATACCGTATTTTCCCACAGACGTCTTAGTTCACCATTAATTATCAGGTAATTCGTATCCGTCCGACAGGGTTTTCATAAATGCCACTATGGCATCTTCCTCTTCATCTGTGAGTTCCAGGTCACCCAGCTCATCAAGGTTAATGTTTTGTGCGATTTCCGGCTCCGGCCAGCAGTTGATCCCGGGTCTGGGATCATCAACTTCACCGGCCAGGGGGAGGACGTCACGTGTGTTGTAAAAATGAACAATTTCTTCCAGACTTTTGAAATAACCATTGTGACCGTAAGATTTTACAAAATGCGGTGACGGACGTTTATCCACGTTCCTCAGTGTCGGAACCCTGTGCATGCCCAGGCTCTCTTCAGCAAACATAGCATAATGGGGAAGCTGTTTCAGGAAACCTCCCAGTCCCGGATCCCTGTATTCACTGCCTTCACTGTTGAAGGATTTATCCATTGTATACCAGGGATTGTCAGGATTAGCCGGCATTCCAAGGTTGTCATAGGTGAAATCCGTGAAGAGGGGCGGTGTTCCGTCTTCAAGAACATCCATGGGATGACATTCGGCACACAGTCCCTTGTTCCTGAACAGATCCATTCCCTTTTCCTCCTGGGGGGTCAGCCTGACTTTTCCCCGGAGATAATAGTCATATTTGGAGGTAAAGGCGTTTACCTTGTCTGAATGTTCAAAGGCTGCAAGGGCCAGTCCGATAATGCCGAACTGCATGTTCAGATCCTCACAGGCGGAGATGTCGTCTATGTTCCAGATATCTGCGGCTATCTTATGATAGAGATCCGAATAGTCAGATTGCAGCACTTTTTTCACCACTTCCTTTTCATCAGAAATGTTTTGTTCCACAGGATTGAGAAATGGCTGCTGAGCCTGGTCAGCTGCGGCATTACCAAGCAGGTAGCCCGTTGCCCTTCCGTCCCAGAAATTGCCTCCTACAAAGAGCAGTTCCCCCTCTTCAAGCATGGCGTTGAAAACCGGACTGTATGTGGCGTAGGCGGCGCTTGGTGGTTTCCTGTCGCTGAAGCGGCCCTTTACGGCTCCTTCATATACGGCACCTTTTGCGTTTATTTCACTGTCAGGTCCTGACCAGCCTGCTTCGGGTCCGTGACATGTGGCACAGGCCTGGCCGGAAGGTGTTGATAAATTACTGTCAAAGAAAAGCTTTTCACCAAATGCCTGTAACTCTGCATTGTCCAGCAGATGTCCCATACCAAATTCTATCAGGTCCTCATCTTCATCTTCTTCACGTTCACGGCAGGCGGTGAACACAAGAACGGAAACCAGGATTACAGGCAGCAAAAAAACCAGATAACGCATCAGTCTGTGTGCCCTGTATGATCCTTGGAAAAGTTCTGCCTGTTCATATTCACCCTTCCGGGAAGATTTCACAATAGCATTGTTTTCAGGGTTCATGATTTAATAATTTTAGATTTTATTCAATTATTCAGAATCTGAACTCAAAAATAACAAATTTATAGCACTATTATTCCGGGGTTTTGTATATATCATGGAATGGCTGAATGATAATCCGACCGGTCAGTATTTTCTCCTCAGTTAAAAATTTCCGGCTTTGCAGAAGTTCCTGGTTTTGCAAAAATTCCCGACTTGTAAAAATTCCCTTGCTCACGAATTTGTACATCCGCAAAGCCTAAAACTGGTAAGTCCTCAGGATCATAAGATTGTAAATTCGTATATCCCCAATCCTGTAATTCTCCTAACCCAACTTTTACAGATCAAGAATGATCCCTACGGGGCAGTGATCTGATCCCATGATTTCCTCATGGATAAAGGCATCTTTAACTTTTGACAGCAGTGAAGGGCTTACCAGAAAATAATCGATTCTCCAGCCAATATTCCTGGTTCTTGCAGCAGCCCTGAAGCTCCACCACGAATATCTCTCTGCCTGATCAGGATAAAAATGGCGGAAAGTATCATTGAATCCACTATTTACAAGTCTGTCCATTCCGTCAATTTCTTCCTGCATGTATCCGGCTGTCTTGTTGTAATTGGCCTTTGGCCTCGCCAGATCAATCTCCCTGTGGGCAACATTGAGATCACCGCACAGGATCAGAGGCTTGGTTTTTTCAAGATTTTTCAGATAGTCAAAAAAGGCCTTGTCCCATTCCTGCCTGTAATCCAGCCTTGCCAGCTCGGCTCCGGAATTGGGCACATACACGTTTACCAGAAAGAATTGTTCAAATTCAAGGCACAGGACCCGCCCCTCGGTATCGTGCTCACTGATACCTATGTCTTTTGTTACGGCAAGGGGACTGACCTTTGAAATGACAGCTGTTCCGGAGTATCCCGGCCTGACTGCAGAATTTGTATAAATATGCTTGTCACTGAGGGACTCAAGTGCCTCGCTGGTCTGATGATCATTTGCCTTCGTCTCCTGAATACAGGTAATGTCAGGGTCAATTAGTTCAAGATCAGCAAAAAATGTCTTTTTTACTATTGCACGGATGCCGTTAACGTTCCAGGATATTATTTTCATCTGTCTGTAATTTGATTTTAATGGTCAGATAACTTGAAATTTTTTACATATTCGTTTCATGGTGCGGATTTTGATTTTGTGTAAAAATAATAATACTGATGATATAAGCAGAAGGAAAAGCGGGTGATATGCTTTTTCCCAGTACATCCCGGTTCCGGATTTCCTGACGGAACAGTCACATTGAACAAGTGGGCTGAAATAATTGTTGACAGTGACATATTGGTAAATATAAATAAGGAGGACAGAAACCCGATATGAAAACGGTATTGATCATTACAGGAGCATTGGTTTTTGTAATTGTATTGTTGTATATTTTTGCAAAATCAAAAATTAAAAATATTCCGGTTGTTGAGGATCATGAAAATATAATCATTCTTAGCGACAGGAATTTTAATCACCAGACAAAAAACAGGGTTGTTCTTGTTGATTTCTGGGCCGGGTGGTGTGTTCCCTGCAGAATGATGGCACCCGTTCTCAATGAGCTTGCAGCGGAACTGGAGGATAATGCTTTTGTGGGAAAGGTTGATGTTGAACAGTACCAGGTGCTGGCACAGAAATATAATGTCAGAAATATTCCGACAATGGTATTATTAAAGAACGGGGAGGAGATAAAGCGTTTTGTCGGAATGAAAACAAAGGATTTTCTTATAAGGGAGATTCAAAAAGCTGACTGAAATGGAAAATATATTGTCATATTCTTCCCTGTGCGGATTTTCTGGCAAAGGTTGTTGAAACAGAAAAAATTTAAAAACTGAAATAATTAATGACAAAAAAAGAATCTGTTAATATCGGGTGGCTAGGGGATATGGCTTTTGAAACGGAAATAAATGGTCACAAACTGATTATTGATGCAGGATCCGAAGCAGGAGGGAAAGATCAGGGTCCGAGGCCAAAACCCCTGATGCTTTTGGCATTGGGAGGCTGTACCGCCATGGATGTGGTGGCCATCCTGAAAAAGATGCGTGTTGGTTTTGATTCCCTGAATGTTGTTGTGGAAGGTGATCTGACAGAGGAACATCCCAAACACTTCAACAGAATGCATGTGATTTATGAATTTAGCGGAAAAGACCTTCCGGTGGATAAACTTAAAAAAGCTATTGATCTGTCTTCGGAAAAATATTGTGGTGTAAGCGAGGTGTACAGAAAAGCCATGGAGCTGACTTCGGAAATAAGAATACTGGAAGCCTGACTTTATTGCCGACCGTCGGTTTTGAGGATGAGGCGCAGGGAAGAGTTTTTTGTGACATAGTTCCATGCCCAGTTAATGAATATGATAAGTTTGTTCCTCACACTCAGGATAAGCATCAGATGAAGGAACATCCAGAAGTACCAGGCAAAATATCCGTGAAATCTGATAAAGGGCAGATCCACGATAGCTTTGTTCCTTCCCACTGTAGCCATTGAACCCAGATCCCTGTACTCATATTCTTTCTGCTTTTTGCCGTAGGCCATTGCCTTGAAGTTGCCTGCAAGATTTCTACCCTGGTTGATTGCAACATTGGCTACCTGGGGATGACCTCCGGGATATTTTGGTGTTTCCATATAGGCAATGTCGCCGAGGGCATAAATATTTTCATATCCCGTCGCCCTGCTCATTCTGTCAACCCTGATACGGTTTGTAATGGTTATTGACTCAGGAGCCAGACCCTCTATTATATTGCCGGTTATTCCGGCGGCCCATATTACATTTTTGCTTTTAATAAATTCTCCGTTGCTTAATTTCAATGTTTCACCATCGTAATCCAGTACAAAAACCTCCTTTTTTATTATCACTCCCAGCTTGTTCAGATATTTTTCTGAAATTCTTTTCGCCATATCACTCATGCTGTTAAGGGTATGTTTTCCGCCTTCCAGAAGGAAAATGTTAAGTCTTGAAAAATCTATACCGGAAAAATCCTTTGGAAGAATATCCCTTTTTATTTCTGCAAATGCCCCCGACAGTTCAACGCCCGTCGGTCCGCCTCCTACCACAACAATATTGAACAGGCCGTCCTGGTATCCGGCGCCCGCATTTATGATTTTCTCAAAATTTTCCAGTATGACATTACGGATTTTCATCGCCTCATAAGTTGATTTCAGACTTAAGGCATTCTTCATTATGTTTTCATTACCATAGAAATTAGTTTTTCCGCCGCTTGCAATTACAAGAAAATCATAATTGAAGTCACCCGCAGTGGTGCTAATGGAATTTTTATCAGGACTGACGGATAATACTTCCGCATAGCGGATACTGACGTCCTTTCTTTTCTGGAATACTTTCCTCAGCGGGAAGGTAATACTTGTGGGTTCAATCTGTGATGTTGCAACCTGGTAGAACAGTGGTTGAAACTGGTGATGGTTCAGGCGGTCGAACAGCATGATATCATACAATCCTTTTTTCAGGTTTTTAATAAACTGCAAACCTGCAAATCCGCCTCCGATGACAATTATTTTTTTCATTTCAATTCAGAAAAAGAAATTATACAAATACCGTTCGGTGATTCATCCGGCTGGTCAGTTTTCGGCGGGTATCATTTCAGAAAATCATGCATCATTCTTTTAAGTCAATTGTTAAACAAATTATACCGGTGATTGTTTTGCTTTATAACATTAAAAAAAAACCAACAGAATGATTACACTGAGAAGGGTTTATGAGCGGGAAGAACCGGGAGAGACTTACAGGATTTTTATTGACAGGCTCTGGCCCCGGGGCCTGTCGAAGGAAAAGGCAACATGGGATGAATGGATGAAAGATGTATCACCCAGTAATGAATTACGCAGGTGGTTCAGTCATGATGCTTCAAAATGGGAGGAATTCAGGAAGCTGTATAAAAAGGAACTGGCCGGCAAACCCGGACTGCTTGAAAAGCTGAAGCAGCTGGAGGCCAGACATGGTACCATTACACTTTTGTATTCCTCCAGGGAGGAAAGGTATAACAATGCTGTTGCCTTAAAGGAGTTCCTTACGGAGCAGGATGTTTAAGACTTATTGATCCTCATAAAGTTTATGACTCCTGTCTATCGACCAGCCCGTTTTCAGACCGATCACAAAGATTGCCAGGGCCACTGATCCGGCAGCAAAAACGGTATCACCAACAATACGCAGCCACCGCAGCGTCTGCATTGTTGAGTCCTGCATGAATTCTGCCGACCGGGCATACCACATTCCATGCTTTATGCTTGCAATTGTTTGCAGCACGCCTACCGGGAGAAGGCTTAACAGCAGCATCAGCATTAATCCCACATTCAGGGACCAGAAGGCGAAGCTCAGAAATTTGGTTTTCCACACATACTTAACAGTCAGCCCTTTGAGCACAAACAGCATCAGTCCTATTCCCAGCATTCCAAAAACGCCAAACAGGGCAGCATGTCCGTGAACGGGCGTTGTATTAAGTCCCTGCATATAGTATAAAGCTATGGGGGGATTGATGAGGAAACCGAACAGTCCGGCCCCGACAAGATTCCAGAAGCTGACGGAAATAATGAAATAAATGGGCCATTTATAGGATTTGACCCAGGGTGTTGCCCTGCTCAGCTGCAGGTTATTATAGGCTTCAAATCCCATGAATACAAGCGGAACAACTTCCAGGGCGCTGAAGGATGCACCCAGGGCAATAATGGCAGTGGGTGTTCCCGCAAAATAAAGATGGTGGAAAGTGCCAATGACACCGCCGGCCATATATACAATGGCTGCAAAAATTACTCCAGTGGTTGCAAATCTGATATTCAGCAATCCCATTCTAACAAACAGGAAAGCAGCAATAACGGTGGCAAAAACTTCAAAGAACCCTTCCACCCACAGATGAACCACCCACCATCTCCAGTATTCTGCAATGGATAAATGTGTCTGCCTTCCCCATGCAAGTCCTGCTCCATAGAATCCGGCAATAGCAAAGGAGGCTATAATAAACATTATTAACAGCTGCCGGTTTTCCGATGGTTTTATCACTGCAGGCAGCATGGCACGGACCATCAGGAACAGCCAGATGAAAAAGCCGATGAACAGGAATATCTGCCAGAATCTTCCCAGGTCGACATATTCATAGCCCTGATGTCCGAACCAGAAATTGTGAACAAGACCAAATTTCTGCATTACTCCCATCCACTCACCTATTAGTGAACCCACCACAATGATCAGCAGGGCAGAAAAGAGGATGTTCACCCCCAGTTTCTGATACTTTGGTTCATATCCGGATACCGCAGGTGCAATATAAAGTCCGGCGGCAAGCCATGAAGTGGCAATCCAGAAAAGGGCAAGCTGAACATGCCAGGTACGAGATATGGAATAGGGCAGGATATTATCCAGGCTTAATCCGTAAAAACCTTTGCCTTCAACACCGTAATGTGCCGTAACCACACCAACCAGGATTTGCAGGAGAATAAGGCCCAGTACGACCCAGTAATATTTCAGGGTTGCCTTCATTGAGGGTGTGGGATTTAATCCGCCAAGAGGATCATTCTGTGGAAGAAGGGAAGGATCCAGAATGTCAGACTTGTTTCTTGCATTGTAATAGGCAAGCAGTCCGATACCCACAAGAAGCATTATCACGCTGAAGCCGGTCCACAGCACCAGTCCTGCCGATGCCGTATTTCCGACAACCTCGTCGGGAGGCCAGTTGCTGGTATATGTCAGTTCTGAATCCGGTCTTTGTGTTATGCATGACCAGGCAGTCCAGAAGAAAAAGGCATTCATCAGGTCCATACGGCCGGAATCCCTGATAGTATTGGCAGGGATTGCATAGGCAGCCCTTAGCTCATCCAGCGATGGATCATCCATGAAAAGTCCCTGGTAATGACGGCTGATACTTCTGACAGCGTCTGCCCTCTCATCAGAAATTGTAAGAATCCCGGTTTTACTGTCATAGGTGTTGACCCGTAAAGCATTCTTAATCCTGACTTCCAGCATGGCCTGCCGTTCCGGGTCAAGCTCATCAAAGAGAATTCCAAAATCTTCCTGCGACCATTTGTCGAGCAGGAAAACAGCTTCCTTGTGAAGCCAGTCAGCCGACCAGTCAGGGGCAACATAGGCACCGTGTCCCCAGATTGACCCGACCTGTTGTCCTCCGATTGACTGCCAGATATTCTGACCGTCTTTAATATTCTGTGAGGTAAAAAGCAAAATACCGCTTTCTGTGATTACCTTTTCGGGGACAGGCGGTTTTTCCCTGTAAATCTCGCGTCCGAAAATTATAAGAACAGCAAAACTGATCACAGTTACAAGAACATAAGCAATCCAGAGTCTTTTTGTTTTCATGAGGGTCAAAGAATGAGTGTTAGGT
>JAAYKX010000202.1 GCA_012522155.1 Bacteroidales bacterium | reverse complement strand
TCGTTGTCAAGAGGGCTCCGCACCTGACCGTTGCCAGTCACGCACGCCTCTTCAGGCTACTATTGACGGAACAATAGGTTCAGACGTCATGCTGAACAATTACTTGTGCGACTTCTTGTCGCACTTAAGGGATAAAAATACTAAAAAAGTCCTAAAGCTGCGAAAACGTTTTATACGATTTGGAAACATTTTCTCAGGACTTCAATTATTCCCTCTTTTTTTTATATTTGAACAGGCAGAGGTCCGGAGATTCTGCCGGAAATTCACAGCTATGGTTTTATTCATCATTGCAGCGGCAGCTATATGCGGGGGATTTATCCTTTATGTGTACAACAGGCTTGTCAGACTTTTGAATTACGTGAGGGAAGCCTGGAGCGGGATTGATGTACAGCTTAAAAAACGCCATGACATGATTCCCCTTCTTGTCAGTACGGTGCAGGGATATGCGGGTCATGAGAGAAATCTCCTGGAGGCGGTAACCGCGCTGCGTGTCCGGGCGATGTCAGCTTCCGGTGTCAGGGAGTCGGAAGAAGCTGAAGCGGAACTTTCAAAAGCCCTTGGAAAGCTTTTTGTGGTGGTTGAAAACTATCCCGTGCTTAAGGCCAGTCAGAATTTTCTGGAGTTGCAGAGAGATATTTCCGGGGTTGAAAATGATCTTCAGAAAGCCCGGCGTTATTATAACGGCACAGTCCGGAACTACAATATCCTGATCGGACAGTTTCCCTCTTCCCTTGTGGCAAAGGCAACGAATCACCACCGGCAGGAATTTTTTGATATAGGAAATGAATAGGAAAGGGCTGTTCCCGGATTGAAAAATCCAGATAAATAATTTAAAGCAATGTGTGTTTTGCTGTTTTTCCGCGCCAGAGGTATTAAGATCAGAATCAGAAGGATACAACTGTTTTTGTTTTCTGTGTTTCTTTTTGTTGTTTTTCCGTTGTTTGGCCAGGAAAGGATACTGTCGTATAATATTTTTGCAGAGATTGAAAAGGATGGCGCTCTGCTCGTTCGTGAAGAGATAAAAGTTGTGGCCGGGGGTGATGCAGTAAAAAGGGGAATATACCGGAGTTTTCCGACAAAATACAGCGACAGGCTGGGTAATCGTTTCAGGGCAGGTTTTGAAGTCGTGGAAGTTTTAAGGAATGGCATGCCGGAACCCTGGTTTCTTAAAAGGGAATCAAACGGAGTGATTGTTTATATGGGTGACAGGGATGTTGAACTGATACCGGGAATATACGATTACACCCTGGTTTTCAGGACTACCCGTCAGATAGGTTTTTTTGACGGTTTTGATGAATTATACTACAACGCCATTGGCGGTGACTGGAGCTTTTCCATTGAAACGGCTTCGTTCACGGTCAGACTCCCTGAAGGGGCAGGAGTTATTCAGAAGGCAGCCTGGACGGGTTATGCCGGTTCTACCGGATGCGACTGCAGACTTACTGAAAGCGGCAATATGGTCAGTGTGGTTACCACACGTCCGTTGCAGCCGCGGGAACAGCTCACCCTTGCTGTTGCCTGGCCGGCAGGATTTATACCCCGCCCTTCTGTTACAGAAAAAATTATTTATTTTCTGAAAGACAATGTTCACGTTCTTTTCGCCCTTGCAGGATTGTTCATGGTGCTGCTTATCTATTTCAGGAAATGGAAGGAGACCGGAAAAGATCCTCCAAGGGGAACCATCATACCCCTGTTTGATCCGCCGGGTGAGTTCAGTC
>JAAYKX010000201.1 GCA_012522155.1 Bacteroidales bacterium | reverse complement strand
CCATATGAAGAAACGGGATTCAGAACACCATCCGTATGAAGAAACGGAATTCAGGACAGCATCCGTATGAAGAAACGAAATTCAGGACAGCATCCGTATGAAGAAACGAAATCCAGGACAGAATCCGTATGAATCAGGTACATAATTAATTAATTACTAAATATCAACTCATGAACAAAAAATACAACATTGCCGTCATTCCAGGTGACGGGACAGGACCCGAGGTAGTAAGGGAAGGTAAGAAAGTCATCCGGGCTGCAGCATCCAGATTCGGTTTCAGCATCAATTTCGAAGAATATGACTTCGGCGGGGACAGATACCTGAAAACAGGAGAAATACTGCCGGACTCCGCTGTTGAAGAACTGAAAAAATACGATTCAATATTCCTTGGAGCCATCGGTCATCCCGATGTAAAACCCGGAATCCTTGAAAAAGGAATTCTCCTTCGCCTCCGCTTCGAACTTGACCAGTACGTAAACCTCAGTCCCGTAAAACTTTACCCAGGAGTGGATACTCCGCTGAAGGACAAGGGACCCGAACATATCGACTATGTGGTAATCAGGGAAAACAGCGGTGATGTCTATACCGGATCGGGAGGCGTAACAATGAAGGGAACACCCAATGAAATTGCCATCCAGAACATGGTATATTCACGCATGCAGGTAGACAGATGCCTTAAGTACGCATTTGAATATACCAGGAAAAGAAATAAAACAAAAACCCTTGCCCTTTGTGGAAAAACCAATGTACTCACCTATGTTTTCGATCTGTGGGAAAGGGCATTTAATGAAATAGGCGAGAAAAGCTATCCCGACATCAAAAGGGATTATTATCACGTTGATGCAATAAGTATGTGGATGATAAAAAACCCGGAATGGTTTGATGTCGTTGTCACAAGCAATATGTTCGGCGATATTATCACCGACCTCGGAGCAATCACCCAGGGAGGGATGGGTGTGGCAGCCGGAGGAAATATAAACCCTGACGGAGTTTCAATGTTTGAACCAATCGGCGGATCAGCACCGAAATATACCGGACAGAATGTGATCAACCCCATTGCTGCAATTTCATGCGGAGCAATGATGCTCAACCATCTGGGTGAAGAAAAGGCTGCAGATGCCATTGAAAATGCCATTATGGACGTCACGGCAAACAAATTGAAGGATATGGGTGCCGGCAGAATGGGATACTCCACCAGCGAGGTGGGTGATCTTGTAGCAGAAAGAGTTTGAGGTGTGGCTGAAAGGGTCTGAATTGTACCTGAAAGAGTCCTCCTTACGACAGTAAGGGTCTGTCTTATGACTGAAAGGGTCTGATAGGAATACCTGAATATGCCTAAATGTTTATAATCATTTGAATTTTTGAGATTATTTGTATTTTATCAAATAATTACTACTTTTACGCTACAATTTTTAACCATGTCCATCACAAAATTACACCATCATCATTTTCTTTCCTGATCTCAGGCGAGGAGGTAATGATTACTGTAATAAGGATATAATTAACCCGTCTGAGAATTCCAGACGGGTTTTATTTTTTTAATGAAATGAAGAGACTCAGGATTGCAATTCAGAAAAGCGGACGCTTAAGTGAAAATTCCCGAAACCTGCTGAAAGAATGCGGAATAAAATTAACCAACGGAGCAGGTGTTCTTAAAACATCTGCAGGAAATTTTCCTGCAGACATTTTGTTTCTGCGCGATGACGACATTCCCCGCTATGTGGAACAACAGGTGGCGGATATCGGTATCCTGGGCGAAAATGTTGTTTATGAGAAAAATATGGATGTGGATATTCTGGAAAAGCTGGGCTTCGCAAACTGCCGCCTCAGCCTTGCCATTCCCAGGGAGGTTGAATTTACCGGTCCGGACTATTTCAACAACAAGAGAATTGCCACAAGCCATCCGGGACTTCTTTCCGAATACCTTTCCGCCAACAATATTTCTGCCCGTATCGAGAAACTCAGCGGAAGTGTGGAAATAGCTCCCGGAATAGGTCTGGCGGATGCAATATGTGATATTGTAAGTTCAGGTAGTACCCTGGACACGAACGGGCTGCAGGAAGTAATAACAATACTGAACAGCCAGGCTGTGATCATCGGCAACAAAAACCTTGATGATGAGAAAAGGGCCATTCTCTCAAAGCTGCTTTTCAGGATAAAGGCCGTAAAAAGATCGAATGAGAACAAGTATATTCTCCTGAATGCCCCGAAGTCGGCAGTTGATCAGATATGCAGCATCCTTCCGGGAATAAAGAGTCCGACTGTTCTTCCCCTTGCTGAAAAAGGATGGTGCTCCCTCCATTCCGTTGTGCGGGAAGATGATTTCTGGGAAAGGATAGACCTGCTCAGAAAAGCCGGAGCCGAAGGAATACTTGTAATACCAATTGAAAAGATGATACTCTGATGAGAATATTTAAAAATCCGCCAAAGGATAAATGGGATGATCTTTGCAGAAGGCCTCTGACTGACTCACCGGAATTTGATTCCCGGGTAAGGGATATTCTCACAAAAGTAAAGAACGAAGGTGACAGTGCACTGAGATATTATTCGGAAAAATTTGACCGCGTCAGCATCAGTAATTTCAAAATCAGTGAGGCTGAACTGGATGAAGCAGAAAAACATGTGGACGATGATCTGAAAAATGCAATAACGGTTGCCTCCGGCAACATATACAGCTTTCATGAATCACAGCTCAGGGACGAAGAAGCCGTCGAAACAATGCCGGGAGTAAAATGCTGGCGTAAAAGCGTGGCAATAGATAAGGCAGGACTGTATATTCCCGGCGGCAGTGCACCTCTCTTCTCAAGCGTGCTGATGCTTGGAATACCTGCAAAAATAGCAGGCTGCCGCAGAATAATAATATGTACTCCCCCCGACAGGCAGGGAAAAATAAATCCACTGATACTCTATACCGCAAAAGTTACGGGCATAAACGAGATATTCAGGGTGGGCGGTGCGCAGGCCATAGCAGCCATGGCCTACGGCACGGAAACAATACCGCGTGTCAACAAGATATTCGGTCCCGGCAACCAGTATGTCACAAAAGCCAAGGAAATAGCCGGTTCACAAGGAACAGCTGTTGACATGCCTGCAGGACCAAGTGAAGTCCTTGTCATTGCCGGATCACAGGCCGACCCGGCATTTATAGCTTCTGATCTTATTTCCCAGGCGGAACACGGACCCGACAGTCAGGTTGTACTGCTGACCGACTCCGGCAAACTGCTGCCGGAGGTCACAAGGGAATTATCACGGCAGCTCGAAAAACTCCCCAGAAAGGATCTGGCGGCACTATCACTGGAAAACAGCATGGCAATACTCCTGAAAGACATGGATGAATGCATTGATTTCAGCAATGAATATGCTCCGGAACATCTTGTAATCAATACTGATGATCCGCATAGACTCGCCGAAAAAGTGATCAGTGCAGGCTCCGTCTTCCTCGGAAAATATACCTGTGAAAGTGCGGGAGACTATGCTTCGGGGACCAATCATACCCTTCCGACCAACGGAGCGGCAAAAAGCTTCAGCGGTATTTCAACCGACAGCTTTTTAAAGAAGATCACCTTCCAGGAACTGAGCCGGGAAGGAATTGAAACACTGGGACCGGTGATAGAGACCATGGCCGGGGCAGAAAACCTGGCGGGTCATGCAGAAGCTGTAAGGGTAAGACTCAACAGCTTAAAAAAATAATTAATAAAAATTCCACTTCATGTTCAATCTTGATGATCTTGTAAGGCCCAATATAAAAAGGCTTGTCCCCTATTCCTGCGCACGGGATGATTTTCACGGAAAAACTGGTATATTCCTTGATGCCAACGAAAACCCCTTCGGAACACTGAACAGGTATCCCGACCCCTATCAACGTGAACTTAAAGCCGGAATAAGCAGACTGAAAACCATTCCCGCGGAAAACATTTTCCTCGGTAACGGCAGTGATGAAATAATAGACCTGTGTTTCAGGATCTTCTGCACTCCCGGACAGGATAAGGCGCTTACCCTCTCCCCCTCCTACGGCATGTACGAGGTATCAGCCTCAGTGAATGATGTGAAGATAATCAGATCGCCCCTCGGACCTGATTTCGGGATCAATTACTCTGATCTGAAAAAACACTTCAGCGACGGGAACCTGAAACTCATAATACTGTGCTCTCCCAACAATCCCACCGGAAATTGCCTGGACGCTGAAATAATCGAAAGGATAGTATCGGAATTCAGGGGTATTGTGCTGCTTGATGAGGCCTACATCGATTTTGCAGACCAGCCTTCAATGAAGGACAAAACCCTCAGCTACCCCAACCTGATAGTGATGCAGACATTCAGCAAGGCATTCGGACTTGCATCTGCCAGAACAGGAATGGCTTTTGCCAATACGGCCATTGTGGAATATTTCAATAAGATAAAACCTCCCTACAATATTAGTTCACTGAATCAGAAGACGGTCCTCAGGCGGCTCGGGAAACCGGAAAATTACTTATCGCAGGTAAATAAAATCAAGCAGGAAAGAATAAGACTTACACGGGAAATTGCTAAATTGCCCGGTGTTGTGGAAGTCTATCCATCAGATGCAAATTTCATCCTGACAAGGATGATGGATGCCGGAAAAGCCTATGAATACCTTGTTAACAAGGGCATTATAGTTAGAAACAGGAGCAGCCTGATCAATAATTGCCTGAGGATCACAGTTGGCTCGAGGGCAGAAAACAACAAACTTTTAAATACTTTAAAAAGCTGTAAATGAAACGACAATGTAAAAATTTACATACAGGCCATAACTTTGGATTAATGGAAACAAGTTCCCGATGAATCAGTACAGGCTTTCGACAACTTGGAGCAGACCACCGACAAACCGGAACAGGTTCCAAATGAATCAGGAGCAAGTTCCCGATAAACCGGGACAAAGTATCTGATGATTGACATTTATATTACAGACAGATGAAAAAGGTGCTTTTTATAGACAGGGACGGAACCATCATTG
>JAAYKX010000200.1 GCA_012522155.1 Bacteroidales bacterium | reverse complement strand
GCCCGGTTAAGTCCTTCATAATTGCCTATTATTCCGAATCTTTGCTTTATGCGCTGTAGGTCTCTCATTAAATTCATTGAACAGATGCGAATTTAAGATATTTTTAAAACAATGGAAAATCCAATTTTCGTAACTTGGCAGAATGAAAAACAAACCAGGGCTCCGTTTTGCTGTTATTATCCCTGCACGTTATGCATCGACGCGCTTCCCGGGAAAGGCACTTGCAATGATAGGCAGAAAATATATGATCCAGAGAGTCTATGAACAGGCGCACAAATCAGTGGAAACAGTATATATTGCAACTGACGATCAGAGAATATATGATGCAACGACCGGCTTTGGCGGAAATGCGGTATTTACTTCAGCCTCTCACACAAGCGGGACGGACCGCTGTGCTGAAGCAGCAAAAAAAATCATGGCAGAAACCGGGAAAAAGATTGATGTTGTCATCAACGTACAGGGTGATGAGCCATTTATAAAACCTGAACAGATTGATCTGCTTAAATCATGTTTTTATGATGAAAATGTCACTTTAGCCACTCTTATACGTAAAACATCTGCAGGAGAAGATATTTTTAATCACGACCGGCCAAAAGTCATCGTGGATGTGAACAGCAATGCCATATATTTCAGCAGGACTGCAGTTCCCTTTATCAGGGATCATCAGCCTTCACAGTGGACCAGCCTGCATTCCTACTTCATGCACCTGGGATTGTATGCCTACAGGAGTGATGTCCTGCAAAAAATCACTTTACTTCCGCCAAGTCCGCTGGAAAAAGCAGAATCACTTGAACAAAACAGATGGATAGAAAACGGTTATACAATAAGATGCGCTGAAACGAACTGGGAAAGTTTTGGCATAGATACTCCTGAAGATCTGGAGAAGGCAATAAATATGTATGAACGTTTTATTTAATTTTTTATTATCTTTAACACGAATTTTAATGCAATACTCCAAAACAACAATATGAAGAAAACTCTACTCTTTGTAATGTCTGTGTTTTTTTGCTTAAGCCTTTTTTCCCAAAAGGATACAAGCAGTATTGCATCAACCCGTCTTAAACAGGATCTCCCGGCAAAAGCAGCCACTGCCACTGTAAATATCTACCCGGTCCCGGTAAGGGAAAGTTATTTCAACATAAAGACCGATCAGGATATTTCTTCAATCAGAATAACCAATATCATAGGCCAGGTGATCTACAAGGTTCAGTATAACAGTCCCCAGATGCTTTCAACAATTTACCTCGACAATCCGCGGCGCGGAATGTATCTTGTTGCAATAGTTTTCAGCGATGGATCAAGGATTGTAAAAAAGATAATGATTGAACCTTCCGAATAGGATCCGGATTCAGGCAGCAGCTCATGCATATTTATTACCTGTCCTCCGCAAGCTTTTGAAAATAAGATCTTTCCTTCTGCATGTCTATCCCCGGAATTTTGTTTTCCACCACTCTTATCTTTTCAAGCATTCCCTTTGCAAATTCCTTTTTCCTGCCTGCCGGCGTGCTGCCCGGCCTGTGACCCAGTGCCCTGGTTATTTTCAAAACTTCATTTCTGAGCTCAGCCGCCGATGCATCCAGGTAACAGTCCGAAAATTTCTGCCATATATACCTGACTGCAGATGATGACGGATTAAGCATATCATCATCATAAAACCTGTAGTCCCTCAGATCGTCCATCAACAGTTCATAGGCAGGAAAATAACCCGGTGTGCACGAATGTCCTAGCAATTCCTCGATGGCAAGAAAGAGTACCGATTTGCTCACCTGGTTCCCATGGGCGCCGTCCTTCCAGTGACGGACCGGACTTACCGTAAATATCACCCTTAGTCGGGGGAAAAGACTCCTGAGCCTGTCAAGCATTCCTGTCCACAGTGAAACAATGTCAGACACCCGGAGCAGTTCATTGCTAAAGGCGGATGCCGGTATTTTGTGACAGTTGGAAACTATCCGGCCGGATGGTTTCCAGCGGTAAACCCGTGCCGTTCCGAAAGTGATGAAAAGGAATGCAGCTCCGGAAAGAAATCTGAAAGCTTCACCGGCTGCCTTGTTGATCCTGCTGATCACAATATCCGGATCGTCTGAGGAAAAATCAGTGTAATGGTTAAAACTCAGCCAGGTACCATTATGATTATAAAGATCATCAACAGTATATTTGCGCTCCTGTGTTATTGTATCAAGGGTATTTGCCACAGATACCGGATTATATACTGTTCCCGAAGGATTTATCATCACCGGCATCCTGCCTGCTTCCATCTGCTTTCCCATCCCGCCGGCAAAACAGGATCCTATAAACATGACGGGATCATTATAGCTTATCTTTTCAGCCGACTCTTCAATACTAAAGGTTGTCCTGAGTTCCATACCATTTCCTTAAAATTCAAATAAATACCTTCTCAGACGTGAAGGTCATGCACACATCCTGTTTATCCAGTCTGTGATAAAGAAAAAAAGATCTTCCCTGAAAGGTTCATTATGAAGCTCATGAAATCCTCCGTCCCATATTTTAATTTCCGTAAGATCATTGCCTGAGGCAAATTTCCGGCTCCCTTCGGGAGATGTGATCTGATCATCACTGCCATGCATAAGCAGCAACGGAACTTTCAGGGAGGATGAGCCGGAAAGGGAATTATCCGCAGCCCTGGCCGCATTGTGAAACAGTGATACAGAAATTCTGTCATGAACAAGCCTGTCCGAAACATAGCTGTCAACAACATCCCTGTCGCGGGATAAATGTTCAGGATTCAGACCGGAGGGCTGTGTCAGCGCAGGCAGTATATAATTCACGGCTGATGCCATGGCCAGTTTAAACCTGTCAGGCTGAACACCGAGTACCAGCCAGGGCGATGTAACAACTGCCCCGGCTATCTCCGGGGATTTCCTGAGTAAATAGTCAAGGACAATATTGCCTCCAAGGCTGTGTCCGTAAAGAAAAACAGGAAGTCCGGCAAAAGCCGACCCCGTATGGTTTATCAGCAGATCCATCATCTCGTCGGTAAGACTGTAATTTCTGATATGGCCCCTCTTTCCGTCCGAGGAACCATGTCCCGGCAGATCAACTCCTGTGAATCCGATTCCGGCATTTTTGAATAATTCCGCCCATGCCGTATACCTGCCAATATGTTCTCCCAGGCCGTGAATAAAAACAATGTTGGCCCTGGTGCTTTCACCGGGACTGATGATAAGTCCACTCAGGATCTGTCCGTTCTTTAGTTTGATACTGTATTTCATACCTGCACTGTCTTAATTTCCGGAGCCGCAAAATCTTCATCCATGCAACACGGTAATATATGGCCAGGGAAACCTTTACCCTCTCCTGCTGCTGTCATTACCTGCCGCCTTAAACAAATTATTTATAAAAATAGTAAAGAGAAGTAAATTACAATCCGGAAAAGAGAAATTATTCTTCCCCGGACTGATATCGGAGAAAAACAACATACAGAAAAAAAGGCTGCAAAGGCAAGCAAACTATATTCGAAGAATAAAAATCACATTTTCGGAAATTTTTTTACAAAAAAATAAAAATTTTCTGTTTTTTGTAATTTATAAAAAACCACATTCCGGCCTCTTAAAAAATTAATTATCTGTCATTTATTCAAGATCGCAATTTAGAATAAGGAGAGATTTAACAGATTTTAGGATATTAAGATTTGTTTATCCTTTTTTATTGTTTATTTTTGTTGCAACAATAAATACTCAAGCTATGACAACGCACGAATTCAACAATAATTTAATCGAAATGAAGTCAAATCTTCAAAGGTTTGCCATGAGCCTCACATACGACCGCGAATCTGCACAGGATCTGGTGCAGGACACATATCTCAAAGCTATTACGAACAAGGATAAGTTTGTTGATTATTCAAATCTCAAAGCCTGGGTTTTTACCATAATGAAAAACACTTTCATCAACAACTACAGGCGCAGCGTTAAGGAGAATACAATAATTGACGGAACAAAGGACCTTTTTTATTTAAACCAGCCGAATGACAAGGGAGGATTTATCTCACCCGAGTCGAATTATTCCGAATCGGAGATAGAGAAAGCGATTGATTCACTTGAGGATGAATTCAGGGTTCCATTCAGGATGCACATAAACGGCTTTAAATACAAAGAAATTGCCGATGAGCTCGGATTAAAGATAGGCACAGTAAAAAGCAGAATTTTCTTTACCAGGCAGAAGCTTATGCTGATGCTCAAGGATTACAACGGATGAATATTGTTTAACGATTTGTAAGGTTCGAAGATTGGTCATATTTTTGATCAGGTTGATTAGGTTAAGTCAGGATGAAAGGCTGAATAATTTCAGCCTTTTTCTTATTTTTACAAAAAACCTTCCTGATGCAAAAAATTATTAAAATCCGTACCACTGACCATAATGCTCTTTATGATATAACATCCGACGTAGGGGAAGTCATCAGGGAAAGCGGAGTAAAAACAGGTCATGCATCAGTTTATGCCAGAGGGGCCACCTGTGCAGTAATGATACAGGAAAACTGGGATGATTCAGTACAGAATGATGTCATTACATTGCTTGGCAGGATGATACCTGAGGGCATCTGGCAGCATGATCTTCAGGACAACAACGGGGCTGCCCACCTTAAAGCCGGACTGGTAGGTCCTTCCGAGACCATTCCCGTTATTGACGGAAAACCGGGTCTGTCAACCTGGCAGAATATCTTTCTTTGTGAATTTGATGGTCCCCGCAGTCAAAGGGAAATAGTTGTTACCGTGATTGCTGACAGTCAGCAGATTTTACAGCAGCCCTGATGTTCCGTACAAAATTGTCATACTTTACCCTTCCGGCCGTAGTGTCCCGGAACAGCTTCCTGTAATCTTCCCTGTCCAGTGAAAGCCATTCCTCCCTGGTCATTGCAGCAATTTCCTCATTCAGTCTGAACTCCGGATGTGTCATGCAGCCGGTCTGCCTGTTCCACGGACAAACTTCCTGACAGGCATCACATCCGTATACCCTTCCTCCCAGCCTGCAAATAATTTCTTCAGCTATCGGACCCTTGTTTTCTATTGTCTGATATGCTATGCATTTCCGGGCATCAATGGTGTAATCATCATTTATGGCTCCTGTAGGACAGGCCTCAATACATGCCCTGCAGCTTCCGCACAAGTTATCCTCAAAAGGCCTGTCATATTCAGCCTCCACATCAAGTATTAATATACCTGTGAAAAAATATGAGCCTATGTCTTTGTTTATCAAAACAGAATGACGACCCGGCCATCCCAGTCCGGCCATCCGTGCCCAGGCTTTCTCAAGAAGTGGTCCCGAATCACAAAATATCCGGCCTCGTATACCGGGATCCGGCATCCGTACAGATTCCAGCAACAAGCCCAGTTTTCCGCTGACAACATCATGGTAGTTTAATCCGTATGCATGCCTTGACAGCACGGGAGCATGCGGATCCTTCTGCTGCATTTCCGAATGGTAACACAGTCCGGTTACAACCACTGTCCTCGCTCCCTCCAGCAACAGCTCCGGATTTGTCCTTACGGAAATATCCCGCTGAAGGAATGACATCCCGGCATTCATGCCGGCTTTGCACCACTGCTCCAGGATCCTGCCATCATCACTGAGTTTTCCGGCCCTGGCAATACCACAGAGGTCAAAGCCCAGTTCTGCAGCCCTGCCCTTTATGGCTGCTGACAAACGTTTCCTTTCACCGGGTCCCATTGATTCCGCTATAACAGGCCCAGTTCAAGCTTTATCTCGTCACTTAGCATATCCGGATCCCAGGGCGGCACAAAGGTAAGCTTCAGATCCACCTCATCAATACCTTCCACCTTTGCTACCTTCTCCCTTACTTCTTCCAGGAGCTGGTCTGCAACGGGACAATTGGGATTGGTGAGTGTCATAAGTATATGAGCCACTCCCGGGTCATCCACCCTGATTTCATAAATCAGTCCGAGATCATAGATGCTGGCAGGAATCTCCGGATCAAAGACAGTCCTGAGGGTTTCAATGATCCTTGATTCCGCTTCACGTTGCTGAGAAGAAACCATAAACCAATATTATTTAATTATTTTCCACTTCACCTTCATTCCTCAGCCATTGAGGCGGCCGGGAGGCTGTTTTGTGCCAAATGCAATGGCATACAGCCTGATCTGCTTCACCATTGAAAGAAGTCCGTTGGAACGGGTTGGCGAAAGATTCTGATGAAGCCCTGTTCTGTCAATAAAATACAGATCCGCTGAAATTATTTCATCCGGGCTTCTTCCCGAAAGAACCCGGATCAGCAGTGCAATAATTCCCCTGGTGATTATGGCATCACTGTCGGCAGTGAAGAATATCTTCCCGTTTTCAAAGGACGGACACAGCCACACTCTGGACTGGCATCCTTCTATCAGGTATTCCTCCGTCCTGCATCCGGGATCTATCAGCGGAAGGTCCCGGCCCATTTCTATCAGCAGATTGTATTTATCCATCCAGTCGTCAAAGACTGAAAAATCATCTATTATTGCATCCTGAATTTCGTTGATCGTCATCTGTTTATGAAAACATCGATATAACCTTTTCAATGCCGGCACAAAGCCTGTCTATCTCTTCGCGGGTATTGTAAAAACACATCGAAGCCCTTACTGTTCCTTCAATCCCGAATCTGTCCATTACAGGCTGTGCACAATGTGTTCCCGTCCTTACTGCAATTCCAAGCTTATCGAGAATCATTCCGGTATCATACATATGTATATCCTTCAGTAAAAATGATATGACGGAAATTTTTTCCGGACTGTTGCCGTATATCTTCAGACCTTTTACCGAAAGCATTTGCTGCGTGGCATATTCAAGAAGATCTCTTTCCCTCTGCTTGATATTATCCATTCCCAGTGAGAGCAGATATTCCAAAGCCCTGGCCAGTCCTATTGCGCCGGGAAAATTCACTGTTCCCGCTTCAAACTTGAACGGCAGATCGTTATAACTCGTTTTTTCAAATGGTACATTTTTTACCATATCGCCCCCGCCCTGGTAGGGAGGAAGTTCGGAAAGCAGTTCTGCCTTGCCGTACAACACACCGATACCGGCAGGTCCGTATATTTTATGTCCGGAAAAAACATAAAAATCGCAATCCATTTTTCTGACATCGCTTACTCCGTGCTGGACACCCTGGGCTCCGTCAACAAGAACGGGTATGTTCATTGAATGAGCAGCACTTATTATCCTGTCAACAGGAAGAATCACACCCAGGGCATTTGAAACCTGGGCAACAGAAACCAGCCGGGTCTTTTTGCCAAGCAGCTTCAGATATTCCTCAAATATTATTTCTCCGTTGTCATCAACAGGTATGACTTTCAGGACAGCCTGTTTCCGGCTGCACAACATCTGCCACGGAACAATATTGGCATGATGCTCAAGATGGCTTATCAGTATCTCATCTCCCCTGCCGACAAAGCGCTCCCCGAATGAAAAAGCCACTGCATTTATTGAAGCCGTGGCTCCGGCGGTAAAAACAACTTCCTCCCTGCTTCCGGCATTTATAAATGACCTGACCCTTTCCCTTGCATTTTCATATTCTTCCGACGCCATGTCGCTTAAAAAGTGCACACCCCTGTGTATATTACTGTTGTACAGGGTAAATACTTCAGTAGCTGCATCAATGACACATTTTGGCTTCTGGGTTGTTGCACCATTGTCAAAATATACCAGGTCTTTGTCGTAAACAGTTCTGCCCAGGATAGGGAAATCAGCTCTTATGGCGGAAATATCTTTCACATTCTTCCTGTTTTATCCGCAATTGATCATACAGTTTGCACATCTGGAAAGTTCTCCCCTCAGGCACTCCATAACAAGGCTGTCAATCCGTTCGCGGAGGGCTTCCACTCTTATATTCTCAATGACCTCATGTGCAAAACCTGACATCAGCATGAGCCTGGCTTCATGCCTTCCGATTCCTCTTGACTGAAGATAAAAGAGGGCATCATTGTCCGGCTGACCCACTGTTGCACCATGACTGCATTTTACATCATCCGCAAATATCTCCAGCTGTGGCTTGGTATCCATTCTTGCATCATCATTAAGCAGGATATTGTTATTCTTCTGATAAGCCAGGGTTCCCTGTGCATTTTTATGAACATGTATTCTGCCGTTAAAGGCACCTGTTGCCGCATTATCCAGTATTCCCTAGAACAGCTGACTGCTGGTACAGTTCGGATATGCGTGAACCATATTTACATAGTTATCCACATGCTGGTCTTCATCTGCAAGAAACAAACCGCAGGAATCGCATCCGGCTCCCTCGCCTCCCAGGTAATGATGGGTACTGTTCCTGACCAGTCCGCCGTGAAGGGTTATATTATTTGATGAAGCATGGCTGTTGCCTTCCTGATATATAAAGGTATGGGTTATTTTTGCAGCATTGTTGTGTTCATTCTGAACGCGGATTATGTCAAAATGTGAATTCTCACCGACATAAACTTCTGTTACCGCATTTGTAAGAAATTTCCGGGGTGACAATGTATGATCACAGATTATCAGGGTTACTGAAGCATTTTTTTCCACTATCACAAGATTCCTGTGCTGGTTGAAAATATCTTCATCCGATTCAACGAGATTGATAATCTGAATGGGTTTGTCCGGTTCGATCCCTTCCGGAACATAAATAAATACACCATCGGAGGCAAGGGCGGTATTAAGGTAAACCAGACTGTCGGAGCTGCCGTTCACATATTTCCCGTAATGTTTTTCAATCTGATCCCCGAACTGTTTTGAAGCTTCATTGAGACTTCCGATAAGCACACCTCCGGGCAGCTCCCGTATCTTATCCGTTATAGTGGGATAAAAACCGTTGAGCAGAACGATGGCATGAACATCCAGATCAGTCACGTCACATCTGAATTCCTCTGCCCTGACAAAATCCTGTTCTCCGGGCATGAAATAATTACTGTAATCATGACTGAAGAACGGATCCAGCCTGGTATATTTATATAACTCGTTCTTTCTTGTGGGAATACCCAGTTTTACAAATTCCCTGATAGCGGATTCACGGAATGAGTTTATATATTGAGAAGAGGCATGAGATATCCTGTCAATATTTCCCTTGTACAGGGCCATATATTTTTCATTTTTAACGGAATGACTATTCATATACTTTACTTTTATCAGCTTCTTTCTTTATCCAGTCATAACCCTTTTCCTCAAGCTCCAGGGCAAGATCCCTGTCTCCCGATTTAACTATCCGTCCGTCATAGAGCACATGAACAACATCGGGAATGATATAATCCAGCAGCCGCTGGTAATGTGTGATCACAAGCACCGCCCTGTCGGGCTGCCTGAGCTTGTTGATCCCGTTGGCCACTATCCGCAGCGCATCAATATCCAGTCCTGAATCGGTTTCATCAAGGATTGCCAGTCTGGGCTCAAGCATTGCCATCTGAAAAATTTCGTTCTTCTTTTTTTCACCACCTGAATATCCTTCATTGACTGATCTGCTGGCGAGCTTTGAATCAATTTCCACAAGTTCCTTCTTTTCGCGCATAATCCTGAGGAAATCAGATGCGGAAAGAGGTTCAAGTCCCCTGTGTTTACGATGTTCATTGACAGCTGTCTTCATAAAATTCACCATACTAACGCCCGGTATCTCTGTCGGATACTGGAATCCCAGGAATATACCTTCCCTTGAGCGTTCCTCAGGAGGCATCTCCAGAAGGTCCTTTCCCATATAGCTTACCGTACCTTCAAGGACTTTTGCAAATTCCCTCCCTGCAAGGATTGCTGCAAGAGTGCTTTTCCCCGATCCGTTCGGCCCCATCAGAGCATGCACTTCACCTGCATTTAATACAAGATTGATTCCCTTCAGTATTGGCTTCCCGTTTATGGCTGCTTTTAAATTATTGATGTTTAGCATAATATAATCATATATTAATAAGCTCAGCCGACGCTTCCCTCAAGGCTTATCTGTAAAAGCTTCTGGGCCTCAACAGCAAATTCCATCGGCAGCTTGTTTATTATCTCTTTTGCATATCCGTTTACAATCAGGCCAATGGCATCCTCGGTTGATATGCCTCTCTGATTGCAGTAAAAAATCTGATCCTCTCCAATTTTCGAGGTGGTTGCCTCGTGTTCCACTATTGCTGAAAGATTGTCAACCTCCAGGTATGGAAAGGTATGGGCCCCGCATTTGTCTCCCAGCAGAAGGGAGTCGCACTGGGAAAAATTCCTTGCCCCTGAAGCTTTCCTGTGAACTTTCACGAGTCCCCTGTAACTGTTCTGGCTGAAACCTGCTGAAATACCTTTTGACACTATGATGCTTCGGGTATTTTTTCCGATATGTATCATCTTTGTACCGGTATCAGCCTGCTGATGATTGTTTGTCACGGCCACAGAATAGAATTCCCCCGAGGAATTGTCCCCGCGGAGAATACAGGAAGGGTACTTCCATGTTATTGCCGATCCGGTTTCAACCTGTGTCCAGGAAATTTTTGAATTTTCCCCCCTGCACAAACCTCTTTTTGTAACAAAATTAAAGATTCCCCCACGTCCTTCCCTGTCACCCGGATACCAGTTCTGAACAGTGGAATATTTTACTTCTGCGTTTTTTTCGGTGATTATTTCAACTATTGCGGCATGTAGCTGATTCTCATCCCGCCTCGGGGCAGTACATCCCTCAAGATAGCTGACATAGCTGTCCTCATCGGCAATGATCAGGGTACGCTCAAACTGGCCGGTATTGGCAGCGTTGATCCTGAAATATGTTGAAAGCTCCATGGGACATCTTACCCCTTTCGGTATGTAGCAGAATGAGCCGTCACTGAACACTGCAGAATTCAGTGCCGCAAAAAAGTTATCCGAATAGGGAACCACCGTTCCCATATGCTTTCTGACAAGATCCGGGTAATCCTTCACCGCATCACTGAATGAACAGAAAATTATTCCGGCCTCGGCCAGGGTTTCCCTGAATGTGGTTTTTACCGAAACACTGTCCATTACGGCATCTACAACAATGCCGGCAAGATGATTCTGTTCCTCAAGAGGGATGCCAAGCCTGTCAAATGTCCGCTTGAGCTCCGGATCAATCTCGTCATTGCTTCCCGCCGGTTTACTCTGTTTGGGAGCCGCATAGTATACTATATCCTGATAATCTATTTCCGGTATTGTAAGATTGGCCCATGTCGGCATTTTCATGGTCTGCCAGTGCCTGAATGCCTTCAAACGAAACTCCAGGAGCCATCCGGGCTCGCCCTTCTTTTCCGAAATAATACGGACTGTGTTTTCATTCAGTCCTTTAGGAATTTTCTCAATTTCAATGTCGGAGTAAAATCCATATTTATACTCCCCTGAAGTAACTTCATTTAATATCTGATCCTGATTCTTTTCCATTTCCTGATACTTTTCCGTCTCCGGGATCTGTCTCCAGACCCTCAATCTTTCTTTCACGGCAACGTTATATTCTTTTCTGCCTTCCGCAGCCATATCTCAACGGATCCACGTAATTCAGCCGGTATATTTCCCGGGCCGGATCTATTTATTCCAGTCTCTTTCTAACCTGTTAACAAAGCTTGCGGCCAATTGTTAATTGTATTTAATCTAAATAAAGTCTGGCAAAAATATTAAAAAATATAATTCCCCCGAATATTATCCTGGAAATAATACTGCCGGCACTGTCTGCAGGAGCAGCTTCTGAATACAGTAACCGGCATTTCCGGCCTGTCTCAGGATTGCCGGCATCATGAAGCCGGGCCCCGCGGGACCCCTTACCTCATAGTATAAAAGAAATTATCAGGCTATGGAAGTACTTATGATAAATGTCGCGGCAAAGGCAATAATAGCATATAGCTCAGGAAATACTGCCAGGATCATGGTGTTTCCAAAAACATCGTGACCTGATCCTATTGAGGCGATACCGTTTGCACAGACACTCCCCTGTTTAAGAGCAGAATATAATCCCACAAAGCCCAGTGTCAGTCCGGCAGTAAGTATTGCAATACCCTGGAGTATTGTCATCTCCGGATTGATAACACCGCTGCTGTTTATAACAAAGAAGCCTCCAAAACCATAAAGACCCTGTGTTCCGGGAAGAGCACTCAGGAGCATATAGTTTCCAAAAGCGTCAGGATTTTTTTTCATTGCCCCCAGGGTGGCATTTCCGCCCATTGTCACTCCTATCGAACTGCCAATGCCACTCAGTGCAAGCATTAAACCCAATCCGAGATATGATAGTATTACCGGCAGATTTCCCGTAACTGAAATAAGACTCGTTGTTTCCATATTAAATATTTGGTAATGGTTTATTATTTTATTTTAAATGGTTTATAATCCAGACCTCCGCCATTGAATCCGGCGTTCTTGTAAAATTCCACAAATGTAAGCCTCAGCGGATGTACAAATCCTCCCAGTGTTGCCATAAAAATATTCAGTGAATGGCCTATTAACAGCAATACAATAAAGAAGAACCAGCCTACATACGGAACAGAAAGCATCTGGGAGGAAATATCGTTGAATACAAATCCCAGGATGGATGAAGAGATCCCCAGTGCAAAAAGTCTTATATAGGAAAGAAGGTCGCCAAAGATACCTGTTATCACATTGTAGGAATCCCAGATTCCGTTTCCTATCCGCAGGAAGACATTGATCCCCGGGGTGTTGAAAAGGAATATCAGAACAAGGGAAAAAACGAACAGTATATTAAAAAGAAAGCTGACGCGTGTTTCATCCAGCAGCTTCAGTGCTCCTCCTCCCTTAAAAACTATCAGTGTCAACAGAAGCACAACCCATCCTATAACGGAGAGACTGTGTCTGAATCCCCTCTGCCTGGAAATATTAACGATCTTCAGAACCATGCCGAACAATATCTGTATGGCTCCAAGGACAATTGCCAGGTAGAACATGCTTAACGAATCCTGCATGAGATGCCTGAAGGATCTTATTATTGAAAAATTCCCTTCTGCACTTTTCAGGATGGCATTCCTTTCCGCGGATGAAATATCCTCACCGGTTATTTTTGTCAGCTCACCACTAAACTCCTGTCTGGTAGCAAATGATATCCCTTTTAATTGTTTCAGTCCACTGATCGTTTTTTCAGGAACGCCGTATTCTTCCATACGGATGACTGACTGGTCAGTAATTACATACCCGGAGTCAATAAGATTGATCCCGAAGAAGGTACCGCTGATTATTCCGAACAGCATGGCAGCCGCTCCAAGGTATTGTGCCAGCGTAACAAAGGGGCGCAGCTTCAGACTGACTTTCTTTTTTATGATAAATCCTGCAATGACGAAAAACAGGCCATACCCGGCATCACCAAGGCAGAAACCAAAGAAAAGCATGAAGAAAGGGGCAAAGAAAGGAGTAAGATCAAGTTCCCGGTAATCCGGAAGGGAATAAAGCCTTGTAATCGGTTCAAAAAGACTGGCAAACTTACTGTTTTTAAGAATCACCGGAACCTTTTCGTTCTCAGAAGGTTCTGCCGGGAAGAAATAACAGTCTGAATCTTCAAGTATTTCCTTCAGCTTCTCCTCTTCATCATCCGGAACCCACCCTTCAAGAACATACAGGTTATCCTCCGCATACTTTTCGGCCTGCTGTTCAACTGTGTGATAATCAATAAGGTTAATAAGGTCTGTACTGCCCTCAAGGAAAGCTTTATTCCATACCGGAGCATTCAGTTTTACAGCTGCCTCAGCCCCGGCCGCCAGTTCTTCATTCTTTTTTAATTCATCCAGAACAGCTGCAACAGATCTTCCGGGAATTGCTTCCTCTTCAGCATCTATATCAGGAAATTCACTCTTTCTGTGAATTACGGCAAAATATATCCGGCTCCTTCTCTCACTGATGATCTCAATTGTATGTTCCTCTTTCCATTCTTCCCTGAAATGTTTTTTTGAACAGCTGAACAGAGAGACAGTCCAGCCGGAACCGTCAAGCTTACTGAAAACCGATGAGTCAAACCTTCCCCATGGCATTGCCGTTTCAGCCTCTGTTCTGAGTCTTTCAATACGATGCTTCCGGTCTTCAATCTCTTTCATCAGGGATTCAAATTCACTGAGTACCTTTTCAGGATCTTCCTCCGATTGTTCCGAAGCCCTCAAACCGGGTACCAGCATTTTAAGCTGCCGGATTGCAGACCTGTATCTGTTAAGACCAGCCAGACCACTCTGTATTACACTGCTCTCATCAAGCCTGCGTTTTTCAGTAATATGGACCACACCCGCCTTCCGCAAAGAATCCAGCAGGTCAGAATAATCCTTGTGATGAACCAGAAAAGCATATTTTTTTATCCCTGCAATCATATGGCTCCGTTTTTATCTGTTTGTTCCTCCTGACGGGCTTTGATTATTTTCTGTGCCGATTTGGAAAGGTTTTCCTCATCCTCCAGAAAACGTTTTATTCTCCTGATAGCATCTTCATACCCCGGAATCTGTACTTTTTCATACAGGTTAACCTTTTGAGTGGTCTTTTTCCTGGCATGATCAAGCAATCCCATCTTCTCCCTCATCAGATCTCTTTTGGCAAGAGCTTTGGCCATTTCCTTCAGTATTTTTATTCCTTCGGCAAACCAGGCCGGACTTTCATAAAGATTAAAAGGATTAAGGGTAAATGTAATATCCCTGAATTCGGGAATAGTGATTCCGGCTATTTTAACGAAATCAGTTTTTATCTCCTTCACTCTCAGCAAATCCGTATCAAATTCTGACCACAGGCGGACTCCGTCCCTGTGTCGGTTGACAACAGCTGCCAGTTCCTTTTCAAATTTATCAGCCTCATCTCTGGCGCGCTTGACTTCAGACCTCAGGGCTGCTTCCTTGTTTTTTAATATAGGCAGTGCCTTGGCTCTGATATTGAGCTGCTTGTTAAGATTATGAAGCGATATTTTATTATATTGAAATTTGACAGCCATAAACAGAAAATTCTAATTTGCTGATTCCGCGGGCCAGTATTCATTTACAAATTCCTCCCTTATAGCAACCTCTTCCTTTGTAAAATACTTGCTGAAAAGAGTCCAGCAGGTATCAAGCATTGTTGTAATATCAATATTGATATCGATTGCCAGCAGTTTTTCCGAATATTCCTTTGCAAAACCGAGAGTCCTTTCATCGTAGTTTGACAGCTCAAAACCATTTTCCTGTTTTGTTCTTGCATTTGCGGCATCGGCATAAAGCCTGATGGCACTGTTCATCACCTGGGTATGATCATTCCTTGTCTGCCTGGCAATGACAAGCTGCTTCAGCCTCGACAGTGACCGGAAGGGGTCAACTATAACCTTTCCTATTTCTGTATCACGTCTGAGGAAAAGCTGTCCTTCGGTAATATATCCGGTGTTGTCAGGAATGGCATGGGTGATATCACCTTCTGAAAGAGTTGTTACAGCAATAATGGTTATTGAGCCTCCGTCAGGAAACTGAACGGCTTTTTCATAAATTTTTGCCAGATCACTGTAAAGTGAGCCGGGCATATTGTCTTTCGAAGGTATCTGATCCATCCTGTTTGACACTATAGCCAGAGCATCGGCATAGAGGGTCATATCGGTAAGGAGTACAAGTACCTTTTCATTTTTTTCAACAGCAAAATATTCAGCGGCAGTCAATGCCATATCCGGTACCAGGAGTCTTTCAACAGGCGGATTTTCAGTTGTATTTATAAATGCAATTATTCTTTCAAGGGCACCTGCATTCTCAAAAATATTCCTGTAAAACAGATAATCGTCATTTGACAGGCCCATGCCTCCGAGAACGATCTTATCGGCCTGCGCCCTCAGGGCCACCGTAGCCATTACCTGGTTGAAAGGCTGATCCGAATCCGCAAAAAAAGGTATTTTCTGTCCTGTAACCAGTGTGTTGTTAAGATCAATCCCCGCAATCCCTGTTGCTATCAGCTCCGAAGGCTGCATCCTTCTTACCGGGTTTACCGAAGGTCCTCCTATTTCACGGTTAATCCCCTCAAGGGCCGGACCATCATCAATGGGCTCCCCGAAGGCATTCAGAAACCGTCCGGCAAGGTCTTCATTCACCTTCAGTGCGGGAGGCCTGCCAAGAAATATCAGTTCCGCGTTGGTGGGTATCCCTTCAGTTCCTGAGAATATCTGAAGAGTGACCTCATCACCGACCATTTTAACAACCTGTGCCAGCCGGCCGTCCACCAGTGCCAGTTCATCATAACCGGCACCCGTTGCCTTTACAGAACATGTCGCCTTGGTTATACGTGTAAGCCTGGTATATATCTTCTGAAACGCTGCTCTCTCTCTCATAATACTGCGATATCGTTAATCTGCATATCAAGTTCTTCCTGATATTCATTAAATGCATCCGATTCAAACTCCGAATAATTCATCTGCTTGAAAAGGTTAATTATCTTCTTGAAAAAATCGGACACCTCCTCAAAAGTATCGAACTTTAATTCCCTGTCATTCACCTCCAGTACCTTTTTAAGCATATATTCCTGGCGTTCCAGTGAAGTGCTCTGGTCAACCTCATCAAAGGCATCCTGCTGCAGAATAATAAAATCAATGACTTCAGACTTCCAGAACCGGACATGATAGTCAAGCGGAACGCCATCGTCCCCAAGGATGTTGATCTGTTCCTGGGCCTCACGCCCCCTCATCAGTATGTTTTTTGCCCTGGTCACCTGATCATGCCATCCGGGAGATATTTTTTCCGACAAATAATCCTTTACCTCATCATATTCGAGGTATTTTGAATAACTTTCTATAGGGTCAACCGCAGGATACCTTTTTGAATCAGACCTTTGCTGGGAAAGGGCATAAAAGCATCTTGCCGCTTTCTTCGTTGACTCGGTCACGGGCTCTTTCAGGTTTCCCCCGGCGGGTGAAACCGTTCCGATAAAAGTTATTGAACCGCTGCTCCCGTTTACCAGCTCCACATATCCGGCTCTTGAATAATAATTTGAAATGATCGCCGGGAGGTCCATCGGAAAGGCATCCGGTCCCGGCAGTTCTTCCATCCGGTTCGACATCTCCCTCAGAGCCTGTGCCCACCTGGAAGTGGAATCGGCAAGCAAAAGCACTTTAAGACCCATTGAACGGTAATACTCGGCAAGTGTCATTGCCGTATAAACGGAGGCTTCCCTTGCAGCAACAGGCATGTTTGAAGTGTTGGCCACAATAGTTGTTCTCTCTATCAGCTTTCTGCCTGTTCTGGCGTCAGTCAGTTCAGGAAATTCCTTGAATATTTCAACAACTTCATTTGCCCTTTCACCACAGGCAGCAAAAATAACCATGTCAGCATCAGCCTGCTTGGAAAGTGCATGCTGAAGAACTGTCTTGCCACAGCCAAAAGGCCCCGGAATAAAGCCGGTTCCTCCTTCTGCTATCGGATTAAGAGTGTCAATAACCCTTACACCTGTTTCCATTATCCTGAACGGTCTGGTCTTGTTGCGGTAAACTTTGACAGGGATCTTAACAGGCCATTTCTGTACCATGGTAATATTGTGTTCTGTCCCGTCACTTTCGGTTATTACTGCAACAGTGTCAGTTACCTTATAAAATCCTTTCGGACTGACTGATTTTACCCTGTACCTACCCTCCAT